>NZ_JALQEB010000034.1:0-461900 GCF_023630905.1 Caballeronia sp. ATUFL_F1_KS4A
TCGGCGTAGAGCCGATAGACCCGATTACGGCTCACACGCCAACCTTCACGCTTGAGCAGCACGTGCACGCGCCGGTAGCCATATCGAACGCGCGTCTGCGCAATCTCGCGCATGCGTTGACGCAGTGCCGTTTGCGGGTCCTTGACGCTGCGATAGTAGTGGGTACTGCGAGCTTGCTTGACCAGCCGGCACGCCCGCTGCGTCGGAAGACCGTAGTGATCCACGATGTAGCTCACTGCCTGTCTCTTCAGCGCGGGCGCGGCCACTTTTTTGTGGCGATATCCTGCAGGATGGCCTTGTCCAGACTCAGTTCCGCAACTAGCTTCTTGAGCCGCTCGTTCTCATCCTGGAGTTGCTTCAGTTCGCGGACCTGGTTCGACTCCAGACCCGCGTACTGCTTCTTCCATCGGTAATACGTCTGCTCCGATATCCCGAGCTGCCGAACCAGATCCGCCACCGGCATGCCCAGCTCAGCCTGCTTGAGCGCGGCCACGATCTGCTCCACCGAATATTGCTTGCGCTTCATCGCCAACCTCCCGTTCCTATTGGGAAAATTGCCTCCGAAACACTAACACTCATTTGTGTCCAGGATTTCTAGAGCAGATCATCTGACGCCCTTCGCGCCATACCTTACCTTCCGCGAAATCACGCGACCGTTCTATTCGCTACCGCCCGTCCGGCGTCGGCTTGGCCGTTGAGCGCTTTCTCGATGGCGCCGGCTTCACCGTCGTCAACGTGCGCTCCGCGAGCACCGCATCGCGCTTGGAGAGCAAATGCTTGCGCAGGATCTCGCCCATGCGTCGGCCATCGCGCGTTTCGAGCGCTTCGATCATTTCTTCGTGATCGCGAATCGCGCTGTCCCACTTCGGTGTCTGGAAATTCGAACGAAAGCGCAATGCCATGAGACGCCGGTTGATCGATACGTAAGTCTGACGCAAGGCCGTATTGCGCGCCGCTTCGTTGATCTTGTCGTGGATGGCCTGGTTGCGGCTGTAGTAGCCGGAGAGATCGTTCTGCGCGCGGCACGCGAGCATCGCGTAATGCAGCGCCTTGATCTCGGCGATCTCCAGCGGCGTGATGCGCTCGCACGCGAGTTCGCCTGAGAACGCCTCCAGCCCGCTCATCAATTCGAACATCTCGCGAATCTCGAACTCGCTCATCTGCGATACCGACGCGCCCCGGTTCGGCGAAATCTCGATCAGCCCTTCGGCCGCTAGCACCTTCAACGCCTCGCGCAGCGGCGTGCGCGAAATGCCGAGCGTCTCACACAGCTTGCGCTCGTTGAGCTTGACGCCGGGAGCAAGCAAGCCTTCGACGATGAAGCCGCGCAAGTGATCGACGACGGTGTCGTGCAGACGCAGGCGCTCTAACTTCGGAAGCGAGGACGAAACGTGCACGTCTGGTAAATCGGGATTTTGCATTCAATACCTCGCAATCTATTTACGGCAATTTTAACGCAGTGCCAGCGGAAAAAACCGCCAGCGGGTTATCCCTAGGCCGTTCGGCCTATGTATTCCTTTACCTGCGGTGGTCGCTGCGTTATTGTATTTTGCATGCAAAATTACATTTATAAGGACGCGGACCCATGTTGAAGCTCGATTTCCATCCTGCTGGCCGTCACTTCCTGCAGATCCCGGGGCCGAGCCCTGTGCCCGATCGCATCCTGCGCGCGATGAGCTATCCGACGATCGATCACCGTGGGCCGGAGTTCGGCGCGCTGGGTCTCAAAGTGCTCGATGGCATCAAGAAGATCTTCAAGACGAGCCAACCGGTGGTGATCTATCCGGCATCGGGCACGGGCGCATGGGAAGCGGCGCTTTGCAACACGCTTAGTTCCGGCGACACGGTGCTGATGTATGAGACGGGCCACTTCGCAACGCTATGGAAGAAGATGGCCGAGAGCCTCGGGCTGAAGCCCGAGTTTCTCGGTCTGCCCGGCATCGAAGGCTGGCGGCGCGGCGTACAGGCCGACATGATCGAGAAGCGTCTGCGTGACGACACGAATCACGCTATCAAGGCCGTCTGTGTCGTCCATAACGAAACTTCGACGGGCGTGACATCGGATATCGCCGCCGTGCGACGCGCGATCGACGCCGCGAAGCATCCCGCGCTGTTGATGGTGGACACGATCTCGGGTTTGGCATCGGCTGACTATCGTCACGATGAATGGGGCGTCGACGTGACCGTTTCCGGTTCGCAGAAAGGTTTGATGCTGCCGCCGGGGATCAGCTTCAATGCGGTATCGGAGAAGGCGCGCGAGGCGTCGAAGCGCGCCACGTTGCCGCGCGCATTCTGGGATTGGACCGACATCATCGAGATGAACAAGCAAGGCTACTGGCCTTACACGCCGAACACGAACCTGCTCTACGGCCTCTTGGAAGCGCTCGACATGATCCTTGGCGAAGGGCTCGACAACGTGTTCGCGCGCCATCAACGGCTCGCGGCCGCGTGCCGCGCGGCGGTGAACGCGTGGGGACTGGAGATTCAATGCGCCGATCCCGCCGTGTATTCGCCGGTGCTGACGGGCGTGATGACACCCGAAGGCGTCGATGCCGATGCGGTGCGCAAGCTCATCTACGAGCATTTCGATCTGTCGCTCGGTACGGGGCTCGGCAAAGCGAAGGGCCGCATGTTCCGCATCGGTCATCTCGGCGATTGCAACGACCTCACGCTGATGGCCGCGCTCACCGGTTGCGAGATGGGACTGAAGCTCTCGGGTATCGCGTTGAAGGACAGCGGCGTGGCGGCGGCGATGAACTATCTGACGAGCCACGTCGCGAAGCCCGCGTTGAAGGCGGCCGCATGAGCGCCGCGTTCGACGCCGATGCGCTCGCGCGGCTTCTCGTCGACGCGCGCGCGCATCGGGCGAAGCTCGACGCGCTGCCCTTGGGCGCACGTCCGTCCGACGCCGACGATGCCTACGCGGCGCAGGACGCGACGCTGCGTGCGCTGAACGCAGACATCGGCGGATGGAAGGTCGGCGCGAAGACGCACGACGGGCCGATCCAGGGTGCACCGCTTCCCGCCGATGGCATGCATAAAACCGGTGCGCGTCTCTCGATGCTCGCTTTCGGCAAGGCCGGTCTCGAACTCGAAGTGGCATTCAGGATCGGCCGGCGCTTCGAACCGAACAGCGGACCGTATAGCGATGAAGACGTGGTCGCTGCGATCGAGTCCGTGCATGCGGCCATCGAAGTGGTCGCGAGCCGTTTCGCCGCGTGGCCCGATGTCGAAAAGCCGTGGCAACTCGCCGATTTGCAGAATCACGGCGCGTTGATCGTGGGCGAGGGCGTGCCTTACGACGCGGCGTTCCCGTTCGTATCGCCCGCGATGGCGTTCACGTTCGGCGGCGCGTCGCTTTTCGACGGCGTTCCGGCGAATCCTGCGGGCGACCCGCGGCGCCTGCTCGCGTGGACGGTCAATCACAGCGTGGCGCGCGGGCTCGCGGTCGAACGCGGGACCGTGCTCACGGCGGGTTCTTACACCGGCATGGCGTTTCCGGATGTGCCCGGCACGGCCATCGGCGCGATCGAAGGCTTGCCCGCCGTCGAATTGCATTTCGCATAACGCATTCATAAGGCCAGGAACCGCAAGGCACTCCGGCACTCACCGACAGCGACGATGCTCAATTCCCCCACAGACCGGCTCGTCAAGCCGATTCATCTGATGCCCGCTTCCGCGCGTGCGCGGGTCGCGTCAACGGCGACACCGCTGCAGGCGCGATTGCAGCGCGAGCTGAAAGGCGATGTGTTGTTCGATCGCGCATCGCGCGGACGCTATGCGACCGATGCGTCGATCTATCAGATCGTGCCGCTCGGCGTCGTCGTGCCGAAGGATCAGGACGACTTGCGCGTTGCGCTGCAGATTGCCCGCGACAGCCGCGCGAGCGTGCTGGCGCGCGGCGCAGGCACGAGCCAATGCGGGCAGACAGTGGGCGAAGCGCTCGTCATCGACACGACGAAGTGGCTCAACAACATCATTCACTTCGACAAGGACGCGCGCACGGTCACGGTCGAACCGGGCGTCGTGCTCGATCACCTGAATGCGTGGCTCAGGCCGCATGGCCTCTGGTTTCCGGTGGACGTATCGACGAGCGCGCAATGCACGATCGGCGGCATGGCGGGCAACAACTCGTGCGGCTCGCGATCGATGGAATACGGGATCATGGTGCATAACGTCGACGCGATCGACGCGATCCTCGCCGACGGTCACGAAGCGCGCTTCGGCAAGCTGTCGTCGATGACGACCGATGCACGCACGCGCGATCTCGTCGATGGCGTGCGGGGCATCGCCATGCGCGAGCAACAGCAGATGCGCGAACGCATTCCGAAGGTGCTGCGACGCGTCGCGGGTTACAACCTCGATCTCTTCGATTGTCAGAGCCCGCTTGCATTCACCAACGACGGCGAGCCGAATCTTGCAAACCTTCTGGTCGGCTCCGAAGGCACGCTCGCGTTCAGCCGTCAACTGACATTGACGCTCGCGCCGTTGCCCGCGCACAAAACGCTCGGCGTCGTGAACTTCCCGAGCTTCTACGATGCGATGGACATGACGCAGCACATCGTGAAGCTGGGGCCGGTGGCGGTCGAGTTGGTCGATCGCACGATGATCAACCTCGCGATGTCGAATCCGGCGTTTCGTCCCGTCATCGCGAAGGCTTTGGTCGGCGAGCCGGAAGCGATTCTGCTCGTCGAGTTCGCGGGCGCGGATCGCGATACGCAAGTAGCAAAGCTTGCGCAGCTCGTCGCGTTGATGAGCGATCTCGGCCTGCCGGGATCGGTCGTTCAAATGCCCGATGCGGGGCCGCAGAAGGCCCTGTGGGAAGTGCGCAAGGCCGGTCTCAACATCATGATGAGCATGAAGGGCGATGGCAAGCCGGTGTCCTTCATCGAAGACTGCGCGGTGCCGCTCGAACATCTCGCCGAATACACCAGCCGATTGACCGATGTATTCAGGAAGCACGGAACCGAAGGAACGTGGTACGCGCATGCGAGCGTCGGCACGCTGCATGTGAGGCCGATTCTCGACATGCGCCGCGACGGGGCCATCAAGATGCGCGCGATCGCCGAAGAAGCCGCGGCGATGGTGCGCGAATACAAGGGCGCGTTCTCGGGTGAGCACGGCGATGGTCTATGCCGCGGCGAATGGGTGGCGTGGCAATACGGCCCGCGCATCAACGAGGCATTTCGCGAGATCAAGCGGCTCTTCGATCCGGTGAACCGGCTGAGCCCTGATCGCATCGTGGCGCCGCCGAAGATGGATGATGCGCGCAACTTCCGCTTTCCGCCTTCTTATCGCGAGCGTGGATTGACCCCTCGTCTCGACTGGTCGGCATGGAACGTCACCCGCGATCCATTGACGGGCGAGCACGGCGTGCCGGGATCGGGCGGCGATCTGTCGGGCGGGCTCGCGAAAGCGGTCGAGATGTGCAACAACAACGGCCATTGCCGCAAGTTCGATGCAGGCACGATGTGCCCGAGCTATCGCATCACGAAGGACGAGCAGCATCTCACGCGCGGCCGTGCGAACACGTTGCGGCTCGCATTGTCGGGACAATTGGGCGATGACGGCCTCGCGAGTCAGGATGTGAAGGACGTCCTCGATCTATGCGTCTCGTGCAAGGGTTGCAAGCGCGATTGCCCGACCGGTGTCGACATGGCGCGCATCAAGATCGAGGCACGCGCCGCATGGACGCAGCGTCATGGCGTTCGATTGCGTGAGCGCCTGATTGCGTTCCTGCCGCGCTATGCGCCGTATGCGAGCCGCATGCCTGCGCTGTCGCATGTTTTCGAATCGAACATGCCGGGCGTGGCGCGCTGGCTGAAGTCGAAACTCGGTCTCGCGCGGCAACGTGCGTTTCCACGTTTCGAAAAACCGTTTCTCGCGAATGCCACGGACAAACCGGTTGCGTCTGTAACTAACGAAGTCCTGCTCTTCGTCGACACGTTCAACAACTACATCGAACCCGAGAACGCGCGCGCAGCCAAGCGCGTGCTCGAAGCGGCAGGCTATGCGGTTCATCTGAACGTGAAGGCGGCCGAGCGGCCGCTCTGTTGCGGGCGCACGTTTCTTTCCGCCGGTCTCGTCGATGAAGCGAAGGTCGAAGCACGCCGCACGCTCGACGCACTCATGCCTTATGTCGAGCGCGGCGTGATGATCGTCGGCCTGGAGCCTTCATGTCTGCTCTCGCTGCGTGACGAGTTTCTCGGGTACGGCTATGGCGATGCCGCGCGCAAGCTGTCGCAAGCGTCGTTTCTGTTCGAGGAATTTCTCGTGCGCGAAGAAGCGGAAGGGCGATTGCAACTGAAGCTCAAACCGCTCGGTCGATCCAAGGCTCTGTTGCACGGACATTGTCACCAGAAGGCATTCGATGCCGTGCGTCCCATCGAGAAAGTGCTCGGCTGGATTCCGGGGCTCGATGTGAGAACGATCGAATCATCATGCTGCGGCATGGCGGGCAGCTTCGGATATGAAGCGGAACATTACGACGCATCGCAGGCGATGGCGGAGTTGTCGCTGCTGCCGGCTGTTCGCGCCGCACACGATGCGCTGATCGTGGCGGACGGCACGAGTTGCCGTCACCAGATCGCGGATGGTGCACAACGTGAGGCGCTTCATGTCGCGCGAGTTCTCGCCATGGCGCTCGATGCGATGGATTGAAAAGAGCAGGACAAGCGTTTCATTCACCGAAGCAAAAAAAGCGGACATCGACGAGCCGCGATCAGGAGACGAACCATGACATCACCGCGCAAACCACGCATTCGCAAACTGCGCCGCAGAACGCAATAGGCAGGCTCATACCGAGCTGCAGTCCTCATCCGACGTATTCACGTGAAGTTCCGCATGCCGTGACATCGGGCGCCTTTCGACATTCGAAGGTGGCTCGCGCACGCACGCGGCCAACAAGGAGACGATGATGTTCCGTCGAGCCACGACGCGCGTTCTACTATTGCTATGCGCGATGTATTTCATCACCTATATCGACCGGGTCAATGTCAGCACGGCGGCGGCCCAGTTTGGCGCGGAGCTTGGCCTCTCGCACACGCAAGTCGGTTTCGTGTTTTCCGCCTTTGCGTATCCGTATCTCGTGTTTCAGATCATCGGCGGATGGGTCGGCGACCGGTTCGGACCGCGGCGAACGCTCACGCTATGCGCAATCATCTGGGCGGGCGCCACCGTCCTCTCCGGTCTCGCGGGCGGCTTCGTGTCGCTGATCGTGGCTCGCGTGCTGCTCGGCCTCGGTGAGGGCGCGACCTTTCCGACCGCGACGCGCGCAATGTCGAACTGGATGCCCGCCGATCAGCGTGGTTTTGCACAAGGCATTACGCATGCAGCATCACGCATCGGCAATGCAGTGGCGCCGCCGCTCATCGTCTGGCTGATGGTCGCGACGAGCTGGCGCGGCGCGTTCATCATCACCGGCGTCATCAGTTTCCTTTGGGCGCTCGCATGGGTCTTCTATTTCCGCGATAACCCACGCGATCATCCGCGCATCACGGAAACAGAATGCGCGACGCTCGCGACGTATTCGGGCGTGAAGCAACGCACGCCTGTGCCGTGGCGCACGCTGCTCGGCCGCATGGCGCCCGTCACGGCCGTGTATTTCTGCTATGGCTGGGTCCTGTGGCTTTTTCTCGGCTGGATTCCGCAATACTTTCTGCACAGCTATCACATGCAGCTCGGCAAATCGGCGCTGTTCGCCTCGGGCGTGTTTTTCGCTGGCGTACTCGGCGACTGGCTCGGCGGCTCGCTCACCGATCGCATCCTGAGAAAGAGCGGCAACGTGCGGCTTGCGCGCAACGTGATGGTCGGCGTGTGCATGCTGCTGACGCTGCTCTCGCTCGCGCCGATCATGCTGATCTCCAATATCTCCATCACGCTCGCGGCGGTGTGCCTCTCGGCCGGCTTCTTCTTCAACGAAATGACGATCGGCCCGATGTGGTCCGTGCCCATGGATATCGCGTCCAAGCATTCGGGCACCGCGGCCGGCATCATGAATTCCGGTTCGGCGCTTGCGGCGATCATCAGCCCGGTCGTGGGCGGCTGGCTGATCGACCGCACAGGCAACTGGAACCTGCCGTTCACCGTGTCGATGATCCTGATGGCGGCCGGCATCGTCCTTTCGTTCATGATGCGCCCGGACCGTGCTCTGGAAGTCGAGGAGGAAAAGAGCGACGCGGCAGACACCCGCAAGTTCGTCTGACTCTGCGCACGCGGCGGTTCGGTGCATTTTGCATGCATTGAACCGCATCGAATAAAGCATTCAGCATGCAGCATTCAATTCTTGGAGGCGACGTGGCGGAACCATCCATCCTGATCGAGCGTGACGGCGATATCGCGACAGTCGTGATCGACCGGCCCGAGAAGCTCAACGCAATGACCAAGCACTTGTGGCGCTCGCTCGGAGAGACCATCGAGACGCTTTCCGGCGACGACACGCTGCGCTGCATCGTGCTGCGCGGCGCGGGCGAGAAAGCGTTCTCGCCGGGCAACGACATCGCGGAGTTCCGCACGGATCGCTCGAACGTCGAACAGGCGCGTACGTACGGCGCGATCATGCATCGCACTTTGCATGCATTACGCGAGTGCCGGCATCCTATCGTCGCGATGATTCATGGCATCTGCGTCGGCGGCGGTCTCGAAATCGCGGCGATGTCCGATCTGCGCATTTGCGGCGAATCGAGCCGCTTCGGCGTCCCCATCAAGAATCTCGGCCTCGTGATGGCGCATGCGGAAATGGAAGGGCTCGTGCGTCTTGCGGGGCCTGCCGTCGCGCTCGAGATTCTTCTCGAAGGACGCATCTTCGATGCAAAGGAAGCGCTTGCAAAAGGACTCGTCACGCGTGTCGTCGCGGATGGGGAAGTGACGGCGCACGCGTATGAAACCGCGCGGCGCATCGCGGACGGCGCACCGCTCGTCGCGCGCTGGCACAAGCAGTTCGTGCGCCGCGCGATGGAGCCTCAGCCGCTTACCGACGAAGAGCGCGATGAAGGCTTCGCATGCTTCGGCACTGAGGATTTTCGCATCGGCTATCAGGCCTTCCTCGACAAGATCAAACCGCAATTCAAGGGACGTTGACATGGCAGACACGAAATCGACAGCAGCGCCCGGCTCGGGACCGCTTGCGGGGATGCGCGTGATCGAACTCGCGCACATCATGTCGGGGCCCATCTGCGGGATGATGCTCGCGGACATGGGCGCCGATGTCATCAAAGTGGAGAAGATCCCCGGCGGCGACGATTGCCGTCGTTTCGCACCCATTCTTGCGAGCGGCGAATCCGCGTCGTTCATGATCGTGAACCGCAACAAGCGCGGCATCGCCCTCAATCTCAAGACCGAGGGCGGCAAGGAAGTGCTGAGGAAGATGCTCGCGAGCGCGGACGTCGTGACGGAGAACTATCGGCGCGGCACGATGGAAAAGCTCGGCATGGGCTACGAAACGCTGAAGGCCGTGAATCCGGGACTCATCTACTGCGCGATATCGGGCTATGGCCGCAGCGGGCCGATGGCCGACAAGGGCGGCTTCGATCTCATCGCGCAAGGGCTGAGCGGTTTGATGAGCATGACGGGCGAGCCGGGGCAGGCGCCGATCAAGGCGGGCTCGCCCGTCACCGACATAAACGCGGGCATCCTTGCGGCGCTCGGCATCAGTGCGGCTTATGCGCGCAAGCAGGCGACCGGTCTCGGGCAGATGGTCGATACGTCGCTCTTCGAAGCCGGCCTGCAGCAGATGTACTGGGCCTTTGCCAACTACTTCGCCGATGGCACCGTCCTGCCTAAAGCCGGCTCGGCCAACCCCACGAGCGCGCCGTATCAGGCGTTTCGCACGCGCGACGGCTGGGTGAACATCGGCGCGGCGAATCAGAGCAACTACGAGCGTCTCGTCGGCGTGTTGAATATTCCGGGACTCGCTGAGGACGAGCGCTTCCAGACCAACGCGGGACGTCTGAAGCATCGCGAGGCGCTCGTCGATATCCTGACGGCGCGTCTCATCGAACGCACGACCGACGAGTGGCTCGTTTCCTTCGATGCCATCGGATTGCCGAGCGGCGCGGTGTTGGGCGTGCCGGAAGCGTCGTCGCACGAGCAGGCCATGGCGCGCGGGATGATCGTCGAAACGGAGCATCCGCTTGCCGGCCCGATGCGCGGCATCGGGTTGCCGATTCACTTCTCCGAAGGCTGCACGAAGGCTTCGCGTCCCGCGCCGCTGCTCGGTCAGCACACCGGCGAAGTGCTCGACGAATACGGTTTCGACGAGGCGCGCATTCAGGCGCTCAAGGACGAAGGCGCGATTCTGGAAACGGAGGTTCCCGCGTGAAAGCGACGGGCGAGCAAATGGTTTTATGCATTCATCATGCAGTATGCAGCGCTATGATCGATGTCTGATCCAACTTCATCGACACCCTCTGCCATGACGCTCGCACCTCCTCCCGCCGCTCGCGCGGGCGATTCGCTCGCTTCGGTCGCCACGCCTTCCCTGATGATCGATCTCGATGCCTTCGACGCCAATCTCGCGGCGATGTCGGCGTTCGCCGCGCGTCATGGCGTCGCGTTGCGTCCGCATGCGAAGGCGCACAAGTGCAGCGAGATCGCGAAGCGTCAGGTCGGCGCGGGTGCGGTCGGCGTGTGTTGTCAGAAGCTGTCGGAGGCGTATCCGTTCGCGGCGGCGGGCATCGCGAGCGTTCATGTCAGCAATGAGTTCGTCGGCGCGGACAAACTCGCGATGGCCGTCGAACTCGCATCGCATGTGCATCTTTCGGTATGCGTGGATGCGTTGCCGCAAGTTCAGGCCCTCGGCGACGCAGCGGCACGCGCGGGCGTCACGATCGACGTGCTGCCGGAAGTCGATGCAGGTCAGCATCGCTGCGGCGTGACGAGCGAAGATGCGCTGCTCGCGCTCGTCGACGGCATCGCAGCGCAGAGCGCGCTGCGCTTCGCAGGACTGCAGGCGTATCACGGCGGCATCCAGCACGTCGCGGATTGGATTGCACGCAAGGCCGAAGCAAGCCGCGCCGCCGATATCGCCGCGCGCTACGTCCGCGCGCTCGATGTTCGCGGCGTGCGTTGCGGCATCGTGACGGGCGGCGGCACAGGCACTGTCGAGTTCGATGCTGCGAGTGGCGTCTTCACCGAATTGCAGCCGGGCTCGTATCTGTTCATGGACGGCGACTATGGCGGCATCGGTTGGGGCGGCGAAATGCGCTGGCGTCACAGTCTCTTCGTGCTGTCGACGGTCATGAGCGCCACGCGCCCCGGCATGGCCGTATGCGATGTCGGCCTGAAAGGGCTCGCGGTCGATTCGGGCTTGCCGCACAGCGTGAACTGGCTCGGTGCGGGCGCCAAGCCCACGTTCAGTTATATCTCCGCGAACGATGAGCACGGCATGCTGCAAGCCCAGCACGATGCTGAAGGCGATTTCGCAGATCTCGTCGGCAAGCGTGTGCTGTTGCCGCCGGGTCATTGCGATCCGACCGTGAATCTCTACGATGAATACGTCTGCTATCGGGACGAACGCGTGACCGACATATGGCCGATCGACGCGCGCGGTCTTTCGCGCTAAGCCCGTGACTCCTTCGGCGGATAGATCGTGGCGATCAGCGCATCGACGTCGGCAACGATCAGTCCGATCACGAACTGCGCCACTTCCTGCGCGCCGTGCGTCGCTTCCTGTTGCTCGAGCATGGCCTTGAGTTCGTTCACGGCGGAACGTGCGCGCGCGAGCTTCTCATCGTCCTGACGATTCGCTGCAAGCACGCTCGCGAGCGTCTCGAACAAAGCCTGCAATTCGCGACCGGCCGCGCCGAGCCGAGCCGCGCAAGTATCGCGATCGAGGCGCGATACAGCTTTCGCGAGAAAGAGCGCATCGCTATGGAGACGCCGCAGAAACGGTGCGGCCTTGTCGATGGCATCCGAGCGGCGGTTCTGCACGAGCACGATGATGTGTTCGCGTTCGGCTTCCTTCAACGCATCGTCGAAGGCTTTTTGCGCCTCGGTGCTTTGCGCTTCGAGGCGCGTCGCGCGAGCATCATCCCGCTCGCCCGAAAGATGGAGCGCGATCAACTGGCCGAGGCTCTTCAACGTATCGGCGACGCTGCGATGCGCGGCCGTAAGCGCACGATTGGGCCAGAGCGCCGACACGACGAACGACGAAGCCGCGCCGATCAGAATCTCCAGCACGCGATGCATCGGCCGCTCGAAAGGCGATCCCGGTCCCGCCGGAATCAGCACGACGATCACGAGCGTCACGCACGCAAGCCTGAACGCAGGCCGCTTCGCGCTCAACGCGGCAAGCGGCACGAGCGCGACCGAAAACACCGCGAGCGGCGGCGCGCCGCGGTTCATCGCGACAATGCCGAGCACGCCCGCGATGGCGCCGATGAATGCGCCGATGATCTGATCGCGAGCAATATCGACCGCCTGCGAGAGGCTCGGTTGCGTCACGATGACGAGCGTCGTGATAAGTGCCCAGTAACCTTCGGGCAGTGCGGCCAGTCTTGCGGCGGCATAGCTGATCGCGCAACTCATCAGTGTGCGAAGAAGGCGTCTTGCTTCGGGTGCGCCGAAGAAGGCGCGCACCTGAACTCGAGTACGAGTGATCGAAGTCATGCGGTCTCGGTCGTTGACGAAATGGGACAAGCGAAGGAGACGCGAAGCATGCGCGCCCGTGCTGCATTATGCCAATGTGCACGGTGCGAAAAAATGAAGCTGTTCAGGAAGGGAAAGACAAGGCGGCACATATGCCCGATGTTTCCGGGGCACATGTGCCGCCTTCGTGTCGCGACGTAAGCATCGGCACGGCTTCCACCAGCGTCGCTATATGAGCCTGAGTGGCCGGTGCTGGCATGGCGACTTCATCGGGCCGGCCCGGCGTTGAGCGGGAGTTTCGACGCGCGGGCACTGTCGGCTGTCATCTTTGCACCGCCGGGCTTGTAGCCGTTCGACATCAGCAGGAAGGCCATGATGTCGGCATAGTCCTGGTCCTTCATCTTGCCTGGACGGTCCGCGGGCATGTTGGTGGCCATGTAGGTGAAGATGCCGCCCACGGTGAGATGCGAATTCGACGGCGGTGCGAACGACGGACCTTGCAACGCGGGCGCTGTGATGCCTTGCAACTGTGCCCCATGGCACTTCGCGCACGAGCTCGAATAAAGCGCCTTGCCGTGCGTCGTTTGCGCTTGTTCGAACGTCGGCGGCTCGACGGTTCCCTCATTCGCGACCTTGATGAAGCGGCCGGCGCGCGCGCCATTCATGTCGGCGAGCATGATGCCGGAGTGCTTCGACGGTGCTGCAGAAGACGATGCAGTTTGCACGGGCAACGCCCACTGTTTCGTGAGCGCCTGAAGGCGGCCATCGTCGATCATCGATTTGAGCGCATCGTCGATGCGCGGACGCAACGCAGCGCTCCTGTCGCCGAATGCGAATGCCAGATGCCAGTCCGCGTAGGGCGAATTCGCGGCTGCGACGGTGAAGCTCTGTTGCGGATGCGCAATGCGATAAGCCACGACAGCGGGATACCACACGATCGCACGATAAGCGCGTCCGTTCGCGACTGCATCGACCGTCGATGCCGACGTGTTCTCCAGATCGAGCGTCACGTCGCGCTGCTGCACGGCGATCAGTTGTGCGGGGCTTGCATAGGTCGCGGCGACCGTGCGCTTTGCGGCATCGTTCAGGACCACGTCAGGCGCTTCGATGCTGACATAGCCCGCACGCAGATAGCCGCGCGAGAATTGCATCTTGCCACCCGATGCATCGGCGACGGTGGAACGGGGAAAGCCAGCGATCACATCGCAATCGCGCGCGAGCGTCTTGTCGAGTTCGTGAAGCGACACGCCGTCGTCGTCGCCTTCGCCGATACCGTGCGATACGAACGTTGCTGCGATGTTGGCGCGGGCGAAGACCGCTTGCGCGACGCTGCGGTCCAGCGCGGCCGAAGGACTGCCGGGAAACGTGCAGATCTTCACGGCCGCGTCGGAAGCCGATGGTGCGAGCGCGATGCATGCGGCCAGCATGCCTGCTGCGCGAATGGAGTTGAGCGAATGATTCATGTCGAAGCGTCCGGTGATGTCGGTGAGCACCGCAAGCGCGGGGCGATGCGCGCTCGCGGTTCGATCAGCATGGGTCAGGCGCGATTGAGCGCGAACACATAGAGCGTGCCGCCGCGCGGCACCTTGTCCGCGGCCTTCGCCATCGGTCCGCCCCAGATCGGATTGGCGCCACCGTATCCCGCGAGAATGGCAACGTATTCCTTGCCGTCGATCTCGTACACCGAAGGCTGGGCGATGATGCCGCTCGCGAGTTTGGGGCTTTGCCACAAGACCTTGCCGGTCTTTTCATCGAACGCGTAGAGATGGCCGTCGAGCGAGCCGCTGAATGCGAGGCCGCCCGCCGTCGTCGCGACGCCGCCGTTCCAAGGCAGCTTGGTCCAGTGGCTCCAGATCTTCTTGCCGGTGTCGACATCGATCGCCTGCAGTTCGCCGTAGCCCTTGCTGTTCGGTTCCGGCTTGATCTCGAAGCCTTCGCCGAGATAGGGCAGGCCTTCCATGTAGTTCACCGATTTGCCGGACAAGGACATGCACGCATGCAGCGCCGGCACGAAGGCTATATGTTTCTGCGGATCGTATGAAACGGACCACCAGTTCTTGCCTCCGAGGAAGCTCGGACACGTTTCGATGGTCGTGCCGGTCTTCGGATACTTGGCGGGATCCTGAATCGGCTTGCCATCGTCCGTATAGCCTGTGACCGATGTCGCGGTGACGAAGGGCCGCGCATAGATTAGCTTGCCGTTGCTGCGATCGATCGCATGGAAAAAGCCATTGCGGTCTGCGTGAATGATCGCGTCGTAGTCCTTGCCCTGATACTTGATGTTCGCGAGTACCGGCGTATTGACGCCGTCATAGTCCCACGTGTCATTCGTCGTGTATTGATAGTGCCACTTGAGGTCGCCCGTCTTCGGATCGAGCGCGAGCAACGAGTCGGAATAGAGGTTGTCGCCAGGACGAAGATCGGCGAGCCACGGTCCCGGATTTCCGACGCCCCAATAAAGCGTCTTGCTCGCCGCATCATAGGTGCCGGTGAGCCACGCGGGGGCGCCGCCATGCTCCTGCATGCCATCGGGCCATGTGTTGCCGCCGGGCTCCTTCGCGCCGGGCACCGTATAGCGTTTCCACAGCACCTTGCCGTCGTTGGGATCGAGTGCTGCGATGAAGCCGCGCGCGCCATACTCGCCGCCCGAGCTGCCGACGACGAGCGCGCCATCGAGTGCGAGCGGTGCGAGCGAGAACGCATATCCGACGCCCGGATCGAACATCGCCTTCTTCCACACGAGCGAGCCCGTTTGCGCATCGAGCGCGGCCACTTCGCCGTTCAACATCGCGACATAAACGTTCTTGCCGTATAACGCGACTCCGCGATTGACCACATCGCAACATGCGGTCTTGAACGATTTCGCATCGAGATTCGGCTCGTATTTCCAGAGTTGTTTGCCCGTTGCGGCATCGAATGCATAGACGTTGTCCTTGGGCGTCGTCACGAAGAGAAAGCGACCGTTGACGATGGGCGTGGCCTCGAAGCCTTGCTGCAAGTCCTTTGGAAACTTGTAGCTCCACACCTGCTTCAGGTTCTTCACGTTGCTCGTATCGATCTGCTTGAGCGGCGAATGCCCATGACCGTTATACGTGCGGTAATACGTGAGCCAGCCGGGGTCGTCTTGCGCGTTCGCGAGGCGTTCATAGCTGACGTCCGGGTACTGCGCCGGTGTGCCTTCCGCCGCGATGGCAAGATGCTGCGCCACGCTGAACGCAGCGACGGCACCTGCTGCAAGGGCCGCGACGCGCAGGGCCGGACTGAAGCGAATGTTCATCGTTGTCTCCTGGATATTGTCGATGCAACGTCTTATTGAAACTCGATAGCGATGCGAAGCAGTTGCGACGTCATCAAGGCAAGTCATGTGCCATCGACGACCGATACGCGCAATCGCCTTGCTGTATGCGGTTGTCGCGTCCGAAGCGCTCGATGCGGGCGCATTGAGGCGTTATTGAAGAGGTGTTGCATCGTGGAGCAGTGGGACGTTTGACGTGTTGCCCGATGTGACAACGCGAGCTCAGTCGAGCCAACCTAGTCGACGTGCTGCATCGACGAAGCGATAGACATCCGCGGCGAGACCTGCGATGCCGAAGCGCGTCTCCAGTTCGCCGATGATCTCGTCGAGCGCGCGCGTGCCATCGCAGCGTGCGAGTATCTCGCCCGCGCTGCGGTTCAGTTCGACGCTGCCGTGCCGATGAACGATCTCGCACGTTTGCATGTCCGCATGCCAATGCAGCTTGAATGACGCACGCAGGCGCGGGCGCGTGCATGCGTCCGCATGCGCGGTCGTAGAGTTCATGTGGGACGGAAAGGGAAGGGTGCAGGCCCGGGGCAGATTCGCCCCAGGCTTGCCGTCATCGAAGGATCAACGTGTAGCGATGTACATCGTGATCTCGAAGCCGAAGCGCAGGTCGGTGAAGGCGGGTGTCGTCCATTGCATGTTCATCTCCTTGATGATGTTCGAGTTGGATCGCGAGCCGTTTCGCGACCGGACCTCGAAATGCAAGGTCCATGCCTTCGATCATCGACAGTGCATGTGCACGCTCTTTGCCTTTCAATTCGATTTCGATGACGCGCAATGGATGTGACGATGTTGTTCCGCTTCGCAACAAGGGTGTACCGAAGTGAAACACTGCACTGAACAACTCATTGCTCCATCGATGAACATGCGGGCATCTTTCGATAGATGGTGTTGCGCGATATGCCCAAGGCGCGCGCGGCGGCGGAGACATTGCCACGATGTTGCGCGAGCGCCGCCGCGATCACGGATGCCGTGACTTCCTGCAGGCGTCCCGAAGCGAGCGCCGATGGAGCGCATGCTTCGGACACGCGATGCACGTTGGCGCGAGGTTCATCGAAGAAGTCTTCCGGTAGATGTTGCCGGCGAATGCAGCCGTCGTCGTCGACCATCGCTGCAGCAGTGCGTAGCAGGTTGCACAGTTGCCTGAAGTTGCCGGGCCACGCATAGCGCTCGAAGAGCGCCATTACGTCATCGTCGATGGACAGGCGCATGCCGCTCCCATCATCGGCGCTTACGGCGTGGAGCATCTTCGTTATCACGGCTGCGAGATCGGTGCGTTCGCGCAATGGCGGTAGTTTGACGACGAGCCCGTTCAGACGGTAGTACAAGTCCTCACGGAAGCGACTCTGCTCGATCATCTCGCGCAGGTTACGGTGCGTCGCGCAGATGATGGCGACATCGACAGGAATCGACTTGCTGGAGCCGAGCGGATCGACGACGCGCTCTTGCAGCACGCGCAAGAGGCGCACTTGCAGCGGGTACGGCATGTCGCCGATTTCATCGAGAAAGAGCGTGCCGCCATTGGCCTGTAGCAGCTTGCCCGCCGCGCCCTTGCGCCGTGCGCCCGTGAACGCGCCTTCCTCATAACCGAAGAGTTCCGATTCGATCAGGTTCTCCGGGATCGATGCGCAGTTCACCGCGACGAACGGCCCCGCGCGACGCGGCGAATCGCTGTGAATGGCTTGTGCGAGCAGTTCCTTGCCGGTGCCGGTCTCGCCGGTGATGAGTATCGGTATGTCCTTGCCGATGACCTTGCGTACCTTGCCGATGACCGCGGCCACTTTCGGGTCGCCCGTGTCGAGCGATGCGAGCTTCGACGATGAATCGATCGCAGCCGATGCGCGCGGCGCGGATCTCATCGGCAAGGACGTGGACGCCGTTTCGACGAAAGGCGCGCGGTTGAGGCGCACGCGGGCGCATACGACTGCGCCATTGTTGAGATCGAGCGACATGTGCGGCGCGCGGCTCGCTTGCGAACGATCGATCAGTTGCGCGCTCGTCAGTCCGAAGAGCGACGACAGCGTATGCGCGCGCAGCGCCGAGAGCGGCAAGCCGAACTGAAACTGCGCGCTGCGATTGGCGGAGAGAAAACGTCCATCGCAGGTGAAGGCCATGATCCCTTCCATCAGCGTGCCGAGAAACTCGGGGCGGCTGTGAAATGCGATCTGCAACATCCCCTGAAAAGTGCTGGAAAACAGGTGGTTTTCGATCATCTGGACGGACATGCGCGCGAGGGCCATCGTGTGTCGATGGTAGCTGCGATGATCGCCGGTGACGTCGAGCACGCCGATCAGATCGCCGTACGGATCGAGAATCGGCACGCTGGAGCAGGTCAGAAAACGATTGGCCGCAAGATAGTGTTGATCGCCGTGCACGACCGTCGGCGAGCGCTCTGCGATGGCCGTGCCGATGGCGTTGGTCCCTTGCCGTTCCTCGGCCCAGTTCGCCCCCGCCCTGAGCGCGACCTTTTCTGCGCGTGCGAGGAAGTCGTCATCGCCTGTGGAGTGGAGGATGAGCCCTTGTGCGTCGGTCAGTACGATCATGCTTTGCGTGTTGACGATCTGTTCACGCAGCGTTTCCATCACCGGCGTCGCGTGCGCGCATAGCACGCGGTTCTGCTCGAGCTTGAGGAGCAACTCGCCTACGGTAAGCACGTCGTAGTCGGGTCGTGTCGAGGCGTTCAGACCGAATGTCTCGGAGCGTTCGTGCGCCTTGCGTATCGCGGGAATCAGCCAGGCGCTCTGTCGTTCATCGTGGGTAGCCGCGATCTCGTGGATGTTGTCTTGCATCGTCTCCTCCGTTGTGCAAGTGCCGGTCATGTCGCCGGATATTTGAGCGGGGAGGAAAGCAAGTCCTGCGCCAATGAGCGCCGTCGACGGCTGTTGTTGGCTAATCGAAAGGATGCGGGATGTCATCGTGACGCCGACAGCTCCGCGGACGTTGTGTTGGGCTGCGTATGACTCGACGCGCTGACGGAGCACGTGTGTCTGCACCCTGCGAGCGCGCCGCGCAAGGCGCTGCCGGGCATCCGAGCGTTGCGCCCGCGCGTTGGCATATCCAATGCAAAAGACCAGGCGAGCGCCGACACACGCTCGATTCGACTCAAACGAACGCTTGCTCACGCACCGTAAGGAGAAACACCATGACGAACCTGAAGCTCGACGATCTGCAACATAGTCAGGAGCTTTCCGCTTCCGAGATGAAGCGCATCATCGGCGGAGACAAAAAGGAGCCAGCCGGCAGACCCATCCATATCGACGCTCAGAGCGGCGTGCTGACGTTCAAGGACGGCTCGAAGTGGACGATGGATCTTGACGGCAAGCTGCATCCGCTGTGATTAGCGCACATCGATGCTGCTTGCAGGAAGGCCGGACGAGCCTCGCGGCGCGGCCGGCCTTTTGTCTTTTGCCTTTTGCCTTTTGCCTTTTGCCTTTTGCATTCAGAGTTTCCGAAGGCTTTTTGAGTTACGGGTTTTGCATGCGAAATCAAAGGCCGGTTCGACCCGCCGTCAGCACGAGGCGCAGGCCGAGCATCGCGATGACGCTCGCTGCGAAACGGTCGATCCACTTCCTCGCCCGCAGATACATCTCGCGCGGACGCTTGCTTGAGAAGCCAAGCGCGACGATGGTGTACCAGCCCGTCTCGATCACGAAGACCATAGGCGGCAATACGAAGTAGCACCACAGCGGAGGATGCTGCGGCAAGAGCGCCGCGAAAATGCTGCCGTACCAGATGGCTGTCTTGGGATTGCTCAGTTGCGTCGAGAGGCCAAGCCAAAAGGACTTTCGAGCGCGCCCGGTGAGCCGGGACGCGCCGTCCGTTGCCGGCATCTCCATCGGCTCCGCGGCGCCTCGCCAAATCTTCGACGCCACATAAATCAGATACAGGCCACCGGCGACCTTCAGCGCGAGATAGAGCCACTCGACGGCAACGAGCAGCGTGTACAGTCCCGCGAGGGCGACGCCGCCGAAGAAGATGCCGCCCACGCCCATGCCGAGCGCGGTCGCGAGGCCATCGGCGCGTGATATGCCGATGGCATTGCGCGCCACGATTACGAAGCTCGGGCCCGGAATCATCGCGCCCAGCAACAGTGAAAAGAGAATCGCGAGTACGGCGGTCGAAGCGGTCATCGGAATAACTCCTTCGGATGTGCAGTTTGAATGCGGCATGCAAAACGCCGGATTGCATTCACGACGCATGATACGTCCGACTTCACGTGCATCGCGTCAGGCGCCGCTGCCGGCGACGCTGTCTTCGTGGATGGCGCGATTGCGCCCGCTGCGTTTGGCGAGATAGAGCGCGGCGTCGGCATTGTTCAGCAACTTGAGCGCGTCGTCGTTATGGCGTGGCGAGGCCGTGGCAATGCCGATGCTGATCGTCAGCACGCTCCTTGGCGCCGCGCTGTGAGGAATGGCGAGTTGTTCCACGTTCTCGCGCAGACGCTCGGCAAATGTGAGCGCGCCGCTCGCCGCGGCGCCCGGCAAAACCACGACGAATTCTTCGCCGCCATAGCGCGCGACGATGTCGCCGGGGCGCTTCGCGGCATTTTGTATGCAGTCGGCCACGGCGATGAGCGCGTCGTCGCCCATCGCGTGACCGTAGGTGTCGTTATAGAGCTTGAAGTGGTCCACGTCGATGAATAGCGCGGACAGGGGCTGATCGACGCGGCGCGCTCGCCGCCATTCTTCGTCGAGCTGCCGGTCCAGCGCGCGGCGGTTGCATAGTCCGGTGAGCGCATCGGTACCCGCGAGCCGTTGCAGCTTCTCTTGCGCAATTGCTCGCGAGCGCAGTGAAATTGCGAGCAGCCATGAGATGACGATGAAGCCGCCTCCGAACGCCATCGTCAATCCGCCGATGACGAGGCTGCGTTCGCGCCACGCCGCGAGGACGTCATCCTCGGCGGGCGCGACCGCCGCGATCAATCGGGTGCCGGGTACGTGCTGGAATGTATAGAGCCGCCTGACGCCATCGAGCGGAGACCGTGAGATGTATGAGCCTGAAGCCGCGTCGCGCATCGCGGAGAAGGTCGGCGATTTCGCGACGTAGCCGTCGCTATCGCCTGGCAGCGCAGGCTTGCGCGCGATCATCACGCCATCCTGCTGCACGATGAACACCGCGCCCGAAGTGCCGAGCTTCACGCGCGACAGCAGGTCCTTGAAGTAGGAGACGTTCAAGGCGATCACGGCGACGCCCGCAAACGAGCCATCCGATGCATCGATGCGCCGGCTCAATGCGAGCGAAGCCGCGCCCTTGCGCAATCGCGACGCATAGGGTCCGGAAATGTAGAGACCGGCGTTCGGGTGTTCGGCGTGGACCTTGAAGTAGTCGCGATCGTTGAAGAGCAAGTCGGCATGATCGGAAGGATCGCGTTCCATGACGATGCGTCCCTCGCGATTCATCACGAATGCGCCGCCGACGGAGTTCATGCCGGTGGCGCCATCGAATAGAACAAGCTTGCGCAGATCAGGCGGAAGCCCCATTACGGCAGGGTTTCTAACGCCATTGACGATGGTGCGCAGCGACAGGTCGCTCGATTCGATATTGCGCGCGATATCGGCGCTCAAGGTGGCGACGAGGTTGGCCGCAGCCTGATGCGCGTTTTGCAGCGCTTGCGCGCGTCCCTGCCACAGCGCGGCAAACGACAACACGGCCATACAAATGGCGATGGCGGTGCCGATAAGACCAGCGAGCGCCGGAAAGTGCGAAAACACTTCGGCGAAGCGGATTGCGGCGGTGCTGTTGCGTCGCATCAACCGGCGACTGACCATGCGTCCGGTCTTACGAACGGCTTTTAATCTGGCGGGCATTCAGGTTCTCCGCGCGGCGCGATTTCCGCACATCCGGGCACGACATGATGTGCGGCGCGACTGCGCTATGCGTCGAAAAACTCCGTATCTTATGGATTGGTTTGCATCTTATGCGCTATGTGGTGAACAGCGCCGCGCGTATTTGCACCCCGATTGTAGTCGCTCAGGCTCAATCCTTTCTGCACGGCCATGCTCGAATCACCCGCCGCGCCCGCCCATGCGCTTGCGAATCTCCGAGTCGAGAATGAGCCGCCCGCGCAGCTTGCCCTTCATGCGCTTCACATAGCGCGGCGCCTCGGTCATGTGAATCACCATCAGTTCTCGAACCTTGTCCGCGTCCCGCGCGCGCGCCGCTTCGGTGATCGCCTTGTGAATCTTCACGTTCGCGCGGCCGAAGCGTTCATGTTCGGCTTGCGGCGTGTCGTTCCTGAACTCGATGAGTTGCCGGATCATTTCGTTGATCAACTCGCAGGTGAAGCGCAAAAACGGATTGGGATTCGCAGCGGCCAGAATATCGTGGAAGTTCACGTCTTCCTGTCGTTGCCGGACGATGTCGCGATTCGCGTGCGCCGAGGCCGGCTCGTCGCAACAAGCGATGTTCGCTTCCAGCGCGTTGAAGTCATCGTCGGTGAGATGCGGCACTGCGCCCGCAGCGAGCTCCGGTTCGAGCAACTGACGCACCGTATAGATATCGTCGATGGTCACGTCCTTGAAGAACAGATAGTTCTGCAAGAGTTGCAAGGTGCGATCGAGCGGCACCTCGACGATCGTGCCGCCACCCGAAGGTCCCGTCGTCACTTTGATCAGCCCTTGCACTTCCAGCGATTTGAGCGCCTCGCGCGTCGTGCTCTTGCTGACGGAAAAGAGCTGCTGCAATTCCACTTCACGCGGCAGCTTGTCGCCGGGCTTCAGGTTCTTTTCCGTGATCAGCCGCTTGATCTCTTCGGCGACGAGATCCGCGCGCTTGGGCTGTTTGATCGGCTGCTGCGCGATTTCGATTGCCGCCCCGGTGCGTTTTGCACGCTCCATCACCATGTCGATGCTCCCTGTCTTTGTCTGCTTTATACGCGCGCGTGTCGCGAATTCGCAGACTGGAATATTGCCTTATTGACACCCGAATTTATTGTTCCTAGCATCAGGTTCATTCTATTTATCATGATAAATAGAATGAACCGAGCCGAGGCTTGAACCTACCACGAAAAAAAGCGGGGCGGCTGCGCGGGTCATCTTCTCAAGGAGCGTCAATTTTGAATCGCCGAAACATGTTGAAGCTGGCCGCGCTGTCGGCCATTCCAGGATCGTTCGAAGCGCTCGTCGCAAGAAGCGCCTTTGCGCAGGGCTCGCCGATCCAGTTCGCATGCCCTGTGCCGATGTCCGGTCCGTTCGCGGCCAATGGCAAGTACGCCGATCTCGGCATGAAGCTGGCTATCGAACAATACGGCAAGGTGCTGGGTCAACCGCTCGCCTATGCGACGCTCGACACCGAGGGAAAACCCGCAACGGCCGTGCGCCGCGTGCAGGAAATCGCGCAGCAGAAGAACGCACGTTATTTCGCGGGCGGCATTCTTTCGTCGGAAGCACTCGCGATGGGCAAGGAAGCGGAGAAGGCCGGCGGCATCTTCATCACGACTGCGGGCGCCGACGAACTCACCGGCAAGGATTGCAACAGCGCGACGTTTCGCTGGTCGGTGCCCACTTTCGGCGCGATCGAGCAAACGGTGCGGCCGCTCATTCAGTCGATGCCCAATGCAAAGCGCTGGTACACGATCACGCCGCAATACGTGTTCGGAGACGGGCTTTTATCGGCGGCGAAGAACATCTTCAAAGAGAAGGGTATCGAGCATGTGGGCAACAGCTATCACTCGCTCAATGAAAAAGAGTTCAGCGGTTATTTGACGAATGCTGTCGCGGCGAAGCCCGATGTTCTTCTTATCCTCAACTTCGGCTCGCAATCATCGGACACGTTGCGTCAGGCCGTGAGCTTTGGCATGAAGAACAACTGCACGATCCTGATGGCATGGGCGTCGGGGCTGGAGCAATTCGAAGCACTCGGACCGGAAATCTGCGAGGGCGTCTATTTCGGCGCGCAATACTGGCATGCGGTCGATACGCCGCTCAATCAGGACCTCGTCAAGCGTGTGAATGCGGCTTATAAATCGAACCCTAACTATAGCCTCGCGGGTTCGTACATCTGCACGAAGATTTTGCTCGACGGCATCGTAAAAGCGGGCACCGCCGACCCGAAAAAAGTCGTCGCTGCGCTGCAAGGCATGAAGTACGCGGGCCTGACCGGGCCGGAGGAAATTCGCGCGGGCGATCATCAGGTGTTGAAGAACTACTATCTTCTCAAAGGCAAGCCCAAGAGCAAGATGAAGGATAAAGACGATTACGCCGACATCGTGAGTTCGGGCCAGTCGTTCCTGCCGCTCGACAAGACGCAATGCAAGCTTGCGTGATCGCCTGATCTTGTGACGCGCGTTGTTTTCATGCGAATGCGGGCGAGTTCTGCATTCGCGTTGCCACTCTTCTGATGCAAGGCCATGAACGTTTATCTGTTGCAGGTCGTGAACGGCATCGGCGTGGGCATGCTGTATTTTCTGCTCGCGGTCGGGTTGTCGATCGTGTTCGGGTTGCTGCGCTTCGTGAACTTCGCGCACGGCGCTTTCTATCTGCTGGGCGCGTACTTCTGTTATCAGGCGATGCAGTGGTCGATGAACTTCTGGAGTGCGCTCGTCGTCGTGCCCATCGTCGTCGGCGTGATCGCATGGATCGTCGAGAAAGTCGTGCTGCGCCACGTCTATGCACAGCAACACGAGTTCCATATTCTCGCGACAGTCGGCCTTGCGCTCGTGATTCAGGAGTGCGCGATCATCGCGTGGGGACCGCTCGGCGATAACGTCCCGGTGCCGGACGTTCTCAACGGCGTTGTGATGTGGGGCAGCTTCATCTACCCGAAGTATCGCCTCTTCGTCATCGCGTTCACGGCGGTGCTGGCGGGCATTCTATGGTGGGTGCTCGAAGGCACGCGGCTGGGCAGCGCTGTGCGAGCGGGCAGCGAATCGAGCGAGATGGTATCGCTGCTCGGCATCAACGTGACGCGCATCTTCAGTCTTGTATTCGCGCTCGGTGCGGGAACAGCGGCACTCGCGGGCGTGCTCGCCGCGCCGATACGCGGCGTCGATCCGTTCATGGGGATCGAAGCACTCGGCGTCGCATTTGTCGTCGTGGTCGTGGGCGGCATGGGCAATTTTCTGGGTGCGCTCGTCGGCGGACTGCTCGTCGGCATCGTGCAGAGCGTGATGAGTACGCTGTGGCCGGAAGGCGCGCGTCTCATGATCTATGTGGCGATGGCCGCGGTGCTGCTGCTGCGTCCGAACGGATTACTCGGGAGGACCGCGTGAATTCCAAACTGGATTCGAAGACAATGGACATGAGCGCGCCACCGCGATCTCTCAGGCAGTCGCTTCATCGCTATCGCTTTCTGTTGCTCGCGGCCATCGTCGTCTGCGTTCTTCCGCTGACGATCCGCTCCGGATCGCTCGCAACCGAAGTGCTCGTCTATGCGCTCGCCGCGCTCGGCTGTAATCTGCTGCTCGGGCATACGGGCCTGCTGTCGTTCGGACAAGGCATATTCTTCGGTCTAGGAAGCTATGCCGCGGGTCTGATCCTCACGAAGTCAGGGCTTCAGATTCCTGCGGCATTGCTCGGCGCCATCATCGCGGGTGCGCTCGCCGCGGCTCTCGTCGGATGGTTCTCCATTCGTCAGCGCGGCGCGTACTTCGTGATGCTCACGCTCGCATTCGGGCAGATGTTCTATTTCCTTGCCTATACGACACCCGATCTCACCGGCGGCGACAACGGCTTGCTCGATATTCCGCGGCCCGCGTTGTCATTCTTCGGGCAGCCACTCGTTTCGCTCGTGTCGCCGTGGCAGTACTACGCGTTCGTCGCCGTATTGTTCTTGATCGCATTCTGGTTCATGTTGCGCGTGTCGCATTCGGTCTTCGGCCGCACGCTGCTCGCAATCCGCGATAACGAGGCGCGCGCCGCTGCCGTAGGTTATGACGTAAAGCGTTTCAAGCTGGCCGCGTTCGTCGTATCGGGTGCGGTCACTGGCCTGGCCGGGGCATTGCACGCGATGATGACGGGCATCGCGCCGTTGTCGAACATCGACTACCACACGAGCGAGATGATTCTCGTGATGACCGTTATCGGCGGTACGGGCAATCTCTTTTCTTCCGTACTGGGCGCAGCGTTCTATGTGCTATTCGCCGACTGGCTTTCAACGCTATGGCCGCGCTGGCTGCTGTTGCTCGGGCTCGTGCTGATCGCGGTAAGTCTCTTCATGCAGCGCGGTTTGTGGGGTCTGGGTGAACGCATCTGGCGCGCGATGAAGCGCGATCGAGGAGAGCCGGCATGAGCGCGTCGATACTGGAAGCAAAGGGCGTCGTGAAGCGCTATGGCAAGTTCGCCGCGCTAACCGATGTGAATCTGCGCATCGCAAGGAACACGGTGCATTCCGTGATCGGACCGAACGGTGCGGGCAAGACCACACTGTTTCATGTGTTGACCGGGACCGTGCCGATCACCGCGGGCAATATCGTGTTCGATGGTCACGACGTGACACAGGAACCCGATCATCGTCGTGTGAAGCGTGGCATCGCACGATCGTTTCAGGTGACGAGCCTCTTCACGAATCTGTCGGTGCGTGAGAATCTGCGGCTCGCCGCGCAAGGCGTGGACTCGAAGCGCGCACTCAACGCATGGACGCCGCCGCGCGGCGCGCTGGAACATCGCGATACGGTCGATGGCATTCTCGAACGTCTCGCGCTGCAACGCCTGGCGTCGACGCAGGCGAGCGCGTTATCGCATGGCCAGCAGCGGCGTCTCGAAGTGGGCATGGCGCTCGCCGCCCGGCCCAAGGCGATCTTTCTCGACGAGCCGACCTCGGGTATGGGCATCGACGATCTCGACGACATGAAGCATCTGATCCGCAGTCTGCGCGATGACTACACGGTCGTGCTGATCGAGCACAACATGGATATCGTGATGGACATCTCCGACATCATCACGGTGATGCAGCAAGGCCGCGTGCTTGTCGAAGGCAAGCCCGCCGATATCCGCGGGGACGAACGTGTGCGCAGCGCCTATCTCGGCAACATGATCACCGGAGGACGCGCATGATGCTCGATGTCGATAACATTCACGGCTATTACGGCAAGAGCCATATTCTTCAAGGCGTCTCGCTCACGATGGGCGAAGGCGAAACCGTCACGCTGCTCGGCCGTAACGGCGCGGGAAAATCGACCACGCTGAAAAGCATCGCCGGCGTCGTGGCGCCGCAGCGCGGCAGCGTGAAGTTCAAGGGCGTCGAGCTCGCGAAGATGCCGCCGCACAAGATCGCTGCGCGCGGCGTGTGCTTCGTGCCGGAACATCGCGGTATCTTCAAGCTCTTGTCCGTCGAAGAGAATCTGCGGCTCGGCGCGCGCAAAGATTCTCCATGGCAACTCGCGGATATCTATCGCATCTTTCCGCGTCTCAAGGAGCGCCGGACGAACGGCGGTGGCCAACTCTCGGGCGGCGAGCAGCAGATGCTCGCGATCGGCCGCGCATTGATGAATCATCCGCGCTTGCTGATGCTCGATGAACCGGTGGAAGGACTCGCGCCTGTGATCGTCGAGGAAATCGTCGCGCAACTGAAGCTGATTCGCCAAGCGGGCGTGACGATTCTGCTCGTCGAACAGAATCTGGAAGTCTGCACGCAACTCGCCGACCGCCATTACATCATCGAGCAAGGGCGCATCGTGTACGAAGGAACGAACGATGCGTTCATCGCCGATGAATCGATCAAGGATCGCTATCTTGGCGTGGGCGTCGTCTGAACCTCATATCTGCATCACTCAGCTCAGGAACCTCGAATGCAAGCTCATGATATGCCGGCGCAGGCCGCTCTGCGCATCGACGGTGCGCGTCTCTGGAACAGTCTGATGGAACTCGCGCGCATCGGCGCGACGGAGAAGGGCGGCGTGTGCCGTCTCGCATTGACGCAACTCGACAAGCAAGGCCGCGATCTTTTTATCGCGTGGGCAAAGGAAATCGGCTGCACCGTGCGCGTGGATGCGATCGGCAACATCTTCGCGCGCCGTGCGGGCACGCGTGACGATCTTCCGCCTGTGATGACGGGCAGCCATATCGATACGCAACCGACGGGCGGCAAGTTCGATGGCAACTATGGCGTGCTGGCGGGCCTCGAAGTGTTGCGCACGCTGAATGACAATAACGTGCGTACGGTTGCGCCGCTCGAAGTTGCCGTCTGGACTAACGAGGAAGGCTCGCGCTTCGTGCCGGTGATGATGGGTTCCGGTGTATTCGCGGGCGCGTTCACGCTGGATCATGCACTCGCGCAGAAGGATCGCGACGGCGTGTCCGTGCGGGACGCGCTGGCATCGATAGGTTATGCGGGAGATCGCGTCGAGGCGCATGACGTGGGTGCGTATTTCGAAGCGCACATCGAGCAGGGTCCGGTGCTGGAGGCGAAGGACAAGGTGATCGGCGTCGTTCAAGGCGCGCTCGGTCAACGCTGGTACGACGTGACGATCGAAGGCATGGAAGCGCACGCGGGTCCGACGCCGATGGAACTGCGCCGCGACGCCTTGCTCGTCGCGGCAGATCTCATTCGCGCCGTCAATCGCATCGCAATCGATCATGCGCCGCATGGACGCGGAACGGTCGGCTGGGTCGACGTGCATCCGAACTCGCGCAATGTCATTCCGGGGCGCGTCAAGCTGACCGTTGATCTGCGCGCGCCAGACGACGCGACGCTTCTCGCAATGGACCGTGCAATGCGCGACGCATGCGAGCAAGCGGATCTGCCGGTCAAGGTAGACGAAGTTGTCTACTTCGCGCCGCAACCGTTCGACGCATCGCTGGTTGCGTCGGTGCGCGAGAGCGCCGATGCGCTCGGCTTCACGTCGATGGATGTTGTGAGCGGCGCGGGTCATGACGCCGTCTATCTCGCACGCGTGGCGCCGGCAGCGATGATCTTCGTGCCGTGCAAGGACGGCATCAGCCACAACGAGATCGAGGATGCGCGCGCCGATCATCTCGAAGCAGGCTGCAATGTGCTTCTGCAAGCGATGCTGCGCGCAGCCAACGCGTCCGAAGGAGACGCAGCATGAAGATACTCATCGCCCGCATGAACCACGAGACCAACACGTTCTCGCCCGTTGCGACGCCGCTCGAAGCATTCGGGCGCGACGGTCCGTGTCATGGCGCCGAAGCGTATAACGAGAATGCCGGCATGCGTACGGCGATGTCCGCATTCATCGATGCTGCGAAGCGCGAACATGCGGACATCGTGACGCCGATATCCGCTTCGGCAAATCCGAGCGGTCCCGTCGCTGCTGCCGCTTATGACGCGATCTGCCAGTCGATCGTCGATGCAACAGAAGGCTGCGATGCCGTGATGCTCGACCTCCACGGCGCGATGGTCGCGGAGAATTCACCCGATGGCGAAGGCGATTTGCTGGAACGCGTGCGACGCGCGCTGCCACATGCGCCTATTGCTGTATCGCTCGATCTGCATGCGAACGTCACGCAGAAGATGATCGACAACGCGGACGTGATCACGAGCTTCAAGACCTATCCTCACGTCGATATGTACGAGAGCGGTGAGCATGCGGCGCGACTGCTGCTCGATCTGATTCATGACAAGGCGAAGCCCGTGATCGCTTGGGCGCAGCCGCCGCTGCTCACGCATACGCTGAGGAGTTCGACAGCGGACGGTGCAATGAAACGTGCAGTCGATGCCGCGCGCGCAGCCGAAGCTGAAGATGGCGTGCTGGCCGTGTCGGTGCTATCCGGTTTCTCGCTGGCGGATATCGCCGCCCCTTGCATCAGCGTGGTCGTGGTGGCGGATGACGAGCGCGCGAAGGCGCAGAGCGTGGCGGACCGCATCGCGCGGCAAATCTGGAACGAGCGTGACGCGTTCGTTTATCGCAGCGTGCCGCTCGCGCAATCGATCAGCGAGGGCGCCGCGCTCGCACGCGAAACGGACAAGCCCGTACTGCTGCTCGACCACGGCGACAACTGCATGTCGGGCGGAACGTGCGACACGACCGACGCATTCGAAGAAGCGTTGAAGCAAGGACTCGATGGCATCGTCGTCGGACCTTTATGCGATCCCGAAGCTGTCGCGCAACTCTTCGCAGCCGGCGAGGGCGCAACGGTCACGATCGGCGTCGGCAACAAGCTAGCGAGCGTGGCGTCGCGAGCAAAGCCGCCGCTCGAGGTTACCGGCATAGTGCGGGCGTTGACCGATGGCGAATACATCATCAGCGGACCGACGTATACGGGGCAGCGCGCGTTCATGGGCCGCGCGGCCGTGATCGAGACCGCCGCGGCGCGCATCCTTGTAACGGAACGCACGCACGAGCCGTGGGACCTGGGCGTGTTCGAGAGTGTCGGCATCGATCCACGCGGCGCGCGCTTTCTGATTCTCAAGTCGCGCATGTATTGCCGCCCCGTCTTCGTGCCGATATCGGGTGGCCTCGTCGAATGCGATAGCCGCGGTGTCACGAGTTCGGACTATGGACTCTTCGCATTCGAGAACCTGAAGCGGCCCGTCTATCCGCTGGATTCGAACGTCGAATATTGATCGAACAGAAGAGCGGCGCGCCTTTCACTTCACGAGGCGCAACCGCTTCGTAATGATCGTGCCTTCCTTGCGATCGATGAGCCACGCTGCATCGACATGGCCCATCAATATCGATGTTCTGCGCGTGATATCCGTGGGTTCTTCATCGGTGGGCGCGTTATGCTCGATGTCGTCCGTCACGTAGGGTGGCGCGAGCGTGCAGATGAGCACGATCGCGAAGTCATCGCTGCCATGCGCGCGGTCGAAGTTCGGAAGCACGATGCTGCCTCTGACCGTGGTTCTCGCGCTGCCTTCCTGCTTCAGTTCAATGCTGTCGAAGGTCTGAACGAAACCCTTTTCCTTCGCTTCGGGCGCAACAACGAGCTTGCGGCCGCTTTGCCCCTTCACCGTTTCCTTCAGCAGGATGGCATCCGGATCGTGAGACGCCGCCAGGGAGACGTTCACCGTCAGCACCTTCTTCTTCGACAGATAGCGCACGCCGTATGAAACCGGAATGACGAACGTGAAGGTGCGATCTGTCTGCGCGCCGGGTTGGCTCGCGGCATGCTGCGCCTTGGTGAAAGGCCGCGAAAGAAACGCCCGTACGCGGCCGGTTATCGATGCAGGCTGTCCCGGTGCGGAATGACCTGCCAGCGCATCGCGGACGTGTTCCGGATCGTCGCCGGTAAAGTTCGGTGCAAGCGCGTCGGCCGACATGATGCCTTGCGCCTTGGCGCCGCTCGCGATGTCGGCAGCGCTCGCTGCACGGCCAGGCTGCGGCGCGGCCGCCAGAGCGGATACGGATACCCACGACAGCGCGCATGCGATGCACAGAGCAGAGCTACGTCCACGTTTCAATAAATACACCTGCCACTCCTGGCGCGTCAGGGCCGCTCATGATGGAAGTGGCTATCTTAAAACGAAGCGGACTGTTCGGCATTTTGCATGCGTGATAATGAATTCAATCCAACCGCACATATTCGTCGATCGCCGTGAGCGCGCCGTTCGCGAGCCTTGTCGCGGCGCGCAGAAGCGCTTCCCGGAGAACCGGATTGCGTGCCAGCGATGCGGGGAAAACATCGCTTGCGCCGACGAGCGCATCGACGAGGCCTGCCGGCGTGGTCGCATCCTCCGCCGCTTTCGTGAGACGTTCGGCCAGCGGATCGCTGATCGCGTAACGGGTGCCGTCGTCCGCTCGTCCGCGGAGAAACGTGAACCATGCCGCCACCGCAAGCGCGAGCCGTTCGAACGGCTGACCCGCGTCGAGCCTTGCCTGAATGGTCGACAAAATTCGCGGCGGCATCTTCTGGCTACCGTCCATCGCAATCTGGCTGCAACGGTGTTTCAGCGCGGGATTCGCGTAGCGGTCGAGGAGCGCGTCGCGGTATGCGGCGAGATCGAACGATGCCGGTACCGCGAGCGTCGGCGCTATCTCGCGCGTCATCATCGCGTGGATCAGTGACTTCAGCGGCGGGTGGCCGACGGCGTCGCTGATCGTGTCGAAACCGGCGAGCATGGACAGATACGCGAGCGTCGAGTGTGTCGCGTTGAGCATGCGCAGTTTCGCGATCTCGAAGGGCGCGACGTCGTCGACAAGTTGCGCGCCTGCCGTTTCCCACGCAGGACGCCCGGCGGGGAAGCGATCTTCGATGACCCATTGCCTGAACGGCTCGCACGGCACGGGCACTTCATCGCCCACGCCCAGCGCCGCTTGGGCGGCTTCGCGATCCGCGTCGGTCGTGGCGGGGACGATGCGATCGACCATCGTCGACGGAAACGCGACGCGCGTCTCGATCCACGTCGCGAGCGCCGGGTCCAGCCTGCGTGCGAACGAACACACCGCCTGACGCAATGCATCGCCGTTGTGCGAGAGGTTGTCGCAGGAAAGCACGGTGAAGGGCGTGGCGTCCGCGTCGCGTCGCGCTCGCAACGCGGCGCAGAGTATGCCCGGCACGGTGGACGGCTCGTCCGGATGCGCGAGATCGTGCGCGACGCCCGCGTGCGCAAAGTCGGCATCGCCGGTTCGCGGATCGCGACAGTAGCCTTTTTCCGTAACCGTCAGCGACACGATGCGGACCCGTTCGTCGGCGAAAAGCTCGACGAGACGTGCGCGATCGAAGGGCATCGCCAGCACTTCGCGCAATGCACGCACGACCGTCACGCGCACGCCGTCCGGCCCGCGTTCCACGACGCTGTAGAGGCCGTCCTGTGCCATCAACGCATCACGCTTGGTGACGTCGCCCTGCAGCGTGACGCCGCAAATGCCCCAATCGCCCGGCTCGGCGAGCATCGCCTCTTCGGTATAGAGCGCTTCATGCGCGCGATGAAAGTTGCCGATGCCCAGATGCACGATGCCGATAGCTGGCTCGTGCCACTCGCGCGACAGGCAATGGCCTTCGAGTGCATTGAGCGATGTACGGGAGAGCATTGATTTCTCAGGCCTTTTCGATGGCATTTTGAATTAGGAATGGGGAAAACCCGTTATTGACGTCGTAACATACTGGTATGGTAGTATCCGGCACATCGAATGCCCATTCAAGGAAATACCTATGAAGATCATCCGCGCCGACGTGATCGTGACTTGCCCCGGCCGCAACTTCGTCACGCTGAAGGTGGAAGCGGACGAGGGCATCTACGGTATCGGCGATGCGACGCTCAATGGCCGCGAACTCGCTGTCGCGTCGTATCTGAAGGATCACGTATGTCCGCTGTTGATCGGGCGCGAAGCGGGCCGCATCGAAGACACCTGGCAGTTTCTCTACAAGGGCGCGTACTGGCGACGCGGCCCCGTCACGATGACCGCAATCGCCGCCGTCGACATGGCGCTCTGGGACATCCTCGGCAAGGCCGCGAACATGCCGCTCTACAAGCTGCTCGGCGGTGCGTCGCGCGACGGCGTGATGGTCTACGGACACGCAACCGGCCGCGACATCCCCGAAGCGCTCGACCGCTACGCGGAGCATATCGAAGAGGGCTACAGGGCGATTCGCATCCAGTGCGGCGTGCCGAACATGCGTTCGGTTTATGGCGTCGCGAAGGGCGACGGCATGTATGAGCCGGCGACGAAGGGTGCGGTCGAGGAGCAGAGCTGGTCCTCCGAAAAGTACCTGGATTTCGTGCCGAAACTCTTTGAAGCCGTGCGCGACAAGTTCGGTTTCGACACGCATCTGCTGCACGATGTGCATCACCGGCTTACGCCGATCGAAGCGGCGCGGTTCGGCAAATCGGTCGAGCCGTATCGCCTGTTCTGGATGGAGGATCCGACGCCCGCCGAGAATCAGGCCGGCTTCCGTCTGATCCGCGAGCACACCGTGACCCCGATTGCGGTGGGCGAGGTGTTCAACAGCATCTGGGACTGCAAGCAGCTGATCGAAGAGCAACTGATCGACTACATCCGCGCGACGCTCACGCATGCGGGCGGCATCACGCATCTGAAGCGCATCGCCGATTTCGCATCGCTGTATCAGGTCCGCACGGGCTGCCACGGTCCTTCGGATCTGTCGCCGGTCTGCATGGGCGCAGCGCTGCACTTCGACTTGTGGGTGCCCAACTTCGGCGTGCAGGAGTACATGGGCTTTCCGAAGGAAGCGCTCGATGTGTTCCCGCATGCATGGTCGTTCGATCGCGGGATGATGCACCCGGGCGAAGCGCCGGGGCACGGTGTAGACATCGACGAAAAGCTCGCCGCAAGGTATCCGTACGATCCGGCGTACTTGCCGGTGGCGCGCCTCGAAGACGGCACGCTCTGGAACTGGTAATCGCGTTCGGTCTAAGGCATTCAAAACACAAGATACCGGAGACAGACATGGCACACAGGGAAACCAGCGCGATGCTGCGCCGGGTGGCAGCGGCATCGACCATCGGCACGGCGGCGGAGTATTACGACTTCTTCGTATACGGCACGGCAGCGGTGCTCGTGTTCGGCGCAAAATTCTTTCCGAGCCACGATCCGCTGATCGGCACGCTGGCCGCGTTCGCCACGTATGCGGTCGGGTTCGTCGCGCGGCCTGTGGGCGGTATCGTGTTCGGGCATTTCGGCGACAAGATCGGCCGCAAGAAAGCGCTGATTGTCACCATTCTGATCGTGGGTCTGGGCACGTTCGCCATCGGCTTGTTGCCGGATTACTCGCAGATCGGCATCTGGGCGCCGGCGGCGCTTGTGCTGATCCGCGTGCTGCAAGGCTTCGGCGTCGGCGGCGAGCAGGCCGGCGCGGTCTTGCTCACCGCCGAATATGCGCCGCCGCGCGAACGCGGCTTCTTCGCGAGCCTCGTCCAGCTCGGCGCGCCCGCGGGCTTTCTGATCCCATCGGGCATCTTCGCCGTTCTCACCGCGATGCTCACGCACGAACAACTGATGGACTGGGGCTGGCGTCTGCCATTTCTCGGCAGCATCGTGCTTGTCGTCGTCGGGCTTTATATTCGACTGCGCACCGAGGAATCGCCGGTGTTCGCGGCGATCCGCGAGACCAAGGCGGTCGAATCGCGGCCCGTCGTGGAAGTGGTGAAGCAGCACGGCGCGACGATCGTGAAGGGTGTCGGCGCGAAGCTGATCGAGGCTTGCACGTTCGCGATGTACACGATGATCGTGCTCGCCTACGGCCGCGCGCACGGCATCGCGGACTCGCTGCTCCTGCAGACGATCATCGTCGCGGTCGTGCTCGAACTGATTGCGATCCCGCTCGCGGGCGCACTGTCGGATCGCATCGGTCGGTGCGCGACATTCATCGCGGGCGCAGTGCTGCATGTGCTGCTCGTCATGCCGCTCTTTCACGCTATCGATAGCGGCAGCCGCCTCGCGATCCAGACCGTGATGATTCTCGCGATCACCGTCGGCCACAGCCTTTGTTATGCACCGCAAGCATCGCTCTTTCCCGAGCTCTTTCCGGCACGCGTGCGATGCAGCGGCATTGCGCTCATCTGGCAGATCGGTTCGCTGATCGGCAGCGGCGTGCTAGGTCTCGTCGCGGTGAAGCTGATTCAGGCGACGGGCGGAAGCTCGATCGGTCTCATCGTGTACGTTGCCGCGCTCGGCATCGTCTCGACGATCTCGCTTCTGCTTCTGCCCGAGACCGCGCCGGCGCGCGTCGGCCGTGATCTGCACGACTGGGGCGCGCCGCAACACGATGCCGCGATCGCCGGATCGAACGCAGAACCGGCGCTCGCCGCCCGCCGTTGATTGCATGCAAAACGCTTTATACAAAGTGCAAACCGCAGATTCCAGGACATAGATCATGCTCGCAGCCGTTCTACACGAACCGAAGAAGCTCGTCATCGACGAGATCGACAGGCCCGAACCAGAACCCGGACAGGTGCAGATTCGCGTGCGCGCGGGCGGCATCTGCGGGTCGGATCTTTCGTATTACTTCAAGGGCAAAAGCGGCGACTTCGCCGTGCGCGAGCCGTTCGTGCTCGGTCACGAAGTCGCGGGCGAGATTGCCGCGCTGGGCGAGGGCGTGACGGGCCTTGCAGTCGGCCAGCGGGTCGCGGTGAATCCGGGCCTGAATTGCGGAACGTGCCGCTTTTGCGTGAAAGGCATGCCGAACCATTGCCTGAAGATGCGCTTCATGGGCAGCGCGTCGACGTTCCCGCATATGCAGGGCATGTTCCGGCAATGCATCACGGCAGCCGCGCGGCAATGCGTTCCGGTGCCGGATACACTCGATTTCGCGCAGGCGTCGATGGCCGAGCCGCTTGCTGTCGCGCTGCACGCGTTGAAGCTCGCCGGCCCGCTCGTCGGCGCGAAGATGCTGCTCGTGGGTTGCGGGCCGATCGGCTGCATCGTGTTGGCCGCCGCGCGGCGCGCGGGCGCGCATCGCATCGTCGCGCTCGATCTTGCTGACAAGGCGCTCGCGATGGCGGCGTCGCTCGGCGCCGACGAGACCGTGCTCGCAAACGATCAGGCGCGCATCGATGCCTGGTCGCGCGAACGCGGCACCTTCGACGTCGTGATCGAGGCATCGGGCAGCCCCGCCGGTCTCGACACCGCGTTGCGCTCGGTGCGTGCGGGCGGCACGGTGATCCAGCTCGGAAATCTGCCGGCCGGTCAGTCGCCGGTCGCGGCGAACCTCGTGATGGCGAAAGAGCTGCGTTATCAGGGCTCGTTCCGCTTCACCGATGAATACGCGATCGCCGCGGATGAAATCGCCTCGCAGCGCATCGACCTTCGTCCGCTGATGACGCACGCATTTCCGCTCGCCGAAGCGAATCGTGCATTCGTAGTCGCGCTGGATCGCTCTCAATCGATGAAGGTGCATCTCCAGTTCGACTGACGGGCGCCACTTGGCATCGGCATTCAAAATTCATCATTCATGAAACCGCCGGACCGGAAGGCCACAAGAAGCGGTGCATCGGAGACTCGACATGATCAAAAGTCAGCGGTGGTTCGTCGTCGGCCTGCTGTTCCTCGCGGGCGTCGTCAACTATCTCGACCGCGCGGCGCTTTCCATCGCCGCTCCGCTCATCCAGAAAGACCTGCATTTCACGCATGCACAGATGGGCATCGTGTTCAGCAGCTTTTTCATCGGGTATGCATTATTCAATTTTGTCGGCGGCGTGCTGTCGGACAGGATCGGCGCGAAGAAAGTCTTCGGCGGCGCAATGGGCATCTGGTCGCTGTTTTGCGGTGCGACTGCGCTGGCGAGCAGTCTCGTGTCGCTGATCGTACTGCGCGTGCTCTTCGGCATGGGAGAGGGACCGTTCAGCTCGTCGAACAGCAAGATGGTGAACAACTGGTTTCCGCGTCGTGAAGTGGCGAGCGCGATCGGGGTCATCAGTTCGGGGACGCCGCTGGGCGGCGCGCTCGCCGGCCCGGTCGTCGGTTACATGGCGATCCAGTTCGGCTGGCGCTGGGCGTTCGTCATCATCATGATGATCGGCTTCGCGTGGCTCGTGCTTTGGGCGCTTTCGACGACCGAGCATCCGCAACAGAACAAGCGCGTCACGCAGGCCGAACTCGATCTGATCGTCGCGGGCCAGCAGGACGCCGCGTCGATGGAGCACGGCACGCACGGCAAGCAGGCGAATCTCGGCTTTTATCTGCGTCAGCCGATCATCCTCGCCACGGCATTCGCGTTTTTTGCATACAACTACGTGCTGTTCTTCTTTCTCTCGTGGTTCCCGACGTATCTGACCGAAGCGCATCACATGTCGCTGCGCGACATGAGCTTTGCGACGGTGATTCCGTGGCTGCTCGGCAGCATCGGGCTCGCGGCGGGCGGCTTCATCACCGATGCGATTCTGCGTATCACAGGCAAGCCGCTCATGTCGCGCCGCGTCGTGCTGACCGTGTGCCTCGGCATGGCGGCGCTGTGCGTCGCGTTCGCGGGGCGTGTGGAGAGCACGCAGGGCGCGGTGGCGTTGATGTCCGTGACGATCTTCTTCCTCTATGTAACCGGGTCCGTGTACTGGGCCGTAATTCAGGACACGGTGCGGCGCGAGAACGTCGGCGGCGTGGGCGGTTTCGTGCATCTGCTCGCGAATCTCGCGGGCGTGATCGGACCGGCGGTGACGGGCTTCATCGTCGAGGCGACGCACGGGGCGTATGGCAGCGCCTTCGTTCTGGCGGGCGCGATCGCGGTGCTCGGCGCGCTGTGTTCGCTCGTATGGATTCGCGAGCCGAAAGCGCGCGCGAAGCGTGAAAGCGCGGCGAGTGCTGCGTGATAGTATCGGGAAGCGAGGCGCGCGAACGTGGCTCGCTTTCTCCTCATTAGCGTTCAGGTTCAATCATGCAAGACGGTATCGTGTCGAATGGCTCGGCTGCAGTGCGGCGTGCGCGCGTACGCAGGCCGCTCGCATCGCAGAAGTTCGAATTGCCCGATCTGACTTCGGCGATATCGCACGACTCGCATGAGCCCATCGGCAAGCAGATTTTTCGGGCGCTGCGTCAGGCTATCTTCGCGGGACAACTCGTGCCCGGCACGCCGCTTTCCGAAAAGGAAGTCGCGGAGATGTTCCAGGTTTCGCGGCAGCCGGTGCGCGAGACCTTCATCAAGCTCGTCGAGGCGGGCGTGCTGCAAGTGTTGCCTCAGCGCGGCACCTTCGTGAAAAAAATATCGCCGCGTCAGGTGCGCGAAGGGCGTTTCATTCGCGAGGCGATCGAAACGGCGGTCGCGCGCAAGGCCGCGGTCGCCATCACCGATTCGCAACTCGACGATCTCGCCGCGAATCTTCGCGAGCAGAAGAGCGCATCGAAAGTGAACGACACCACTGCCTTTCTCGCACTCGATGAACAGTTCCACATGCAGATCGCGCAATCGATCGACTGCGTCGCTGCATGGGACACGATCCAGGACATCAAGGCGCAGATGGATCGAGTGCGTTATCTGAGCTTGCCGGATGTATCGCCGCTCGATCTGCTCATCAAGCAGCATGCGCGCATCGTGAGCGCGTTGAAGGCGCATGATCCCGATGGCGCCGAGGAAGCGATGCGCGCGCATCTGCGCGAGATTCTGGTGTCATTGCATCCGATCGCGGAACGCAATCCCGATTGGTTCGAGCCCGACGAGCCGGAGCGGGTGGCCTTGGGAAGCTGATTGAAAGGACAGCGCTATACTGACCATCCTTTCACCGCATGCCGATCCGCGGGCCCATCCCGCGGCGCACGTCCAAAATTGGCTGAACACAACTTAGAAAAACTCAAGATCGACCGGGGTCCGTCTGCCGCGATGCCGCGGCGCCGGCGCAACTGGCTTCGTTACGCCATCATCGTTGCGATTCTGCTCGCGCTCATCGGCGTGGCGTTTCGTCTCACCGGCCCGCAGGCCGTCGAAACCGCCACGGTCACGTCGGTGTATCCGTCGCAGAGCTATACGCTTCTGAACGCCACGGGCTATGTCGTGCCGCAACGCAAGGCCGCAGTCGCATCGAAAGGACAAGGGCGCGTCGAATGGCTCGGCGTGCTCGAAGGCACGCCGGTGAAGGAAGGGCAGATCATCGCGCGGCTGGAGAGCAATGACGTGGCTGCGTCGCTCGCGCAGGCCCAGGCGCAGGTCAAGGTCGCGCGGGCGAATCTCGAGCTGCAGCGCGCCGAACTGAAGAACGCGGAAGTCGATCTCAAGCGCTACAAGATCCTCGCACCGCAAGGCGCGATTCCGGCGACACAGTACGATGCCGCGCTCGCCCGCTTCGACAAGGCCAAGGCGTCGATCAACAGCGACGAAGCCGCGATCGTCTCCGCGCAAGCCAACGCGCAGGCAGCGCAAGTAGCCGTCGATCAAACCGTGATTCGCGCGCCCTTCGACGGCGTCGTGATCGAGAAGCACGCGAATGTCGGCGACAACATCACGCCGTTCTCATCGGCGTCGGACAGCAAGGGCGCGGTTGTCACCATCGCCGACATGAAGACGCTCGAAGTCGAAGCCGATGTCGCCGAGTCGAACATCGCGCGCATCGCTGTCGATCAGCCGTGCGAGATTCAACTCGATGCGCTGCCCGACGCGCGCTTCGCGGGCCGCGTGTCGCGCATCGTGCCGACGGTCGATCGATCCAAAGCCACCGTGCTCGTGAAAGTGCGTTTCGTCGAACGCGATTCGCGCGTGCTGCCCGATATGTCCGCGAAAGTCGCGTTCCTGTCGAAGCCGGTGCCGCCCGAGGAGAAGAAGGCGGTTGTCGCCGTGCAGCCATCGGCGGTCGTCACGCGCGATGGCAGGAAAGTGGTCTACGTGGTCGATCACGACGCCGCGCGCGAAGTGCCGGTGACGACGGGCGAGCGCATCGGCGATCTGCTGGCCGTGCAGGGCGTGAAGCCCGGCGACGTGCTCGTGCTCGCGCCCGGCGACAAGATCAAGGACGGCGCCAAAGTCACGCTGGCGAAGAAATAACGTGAGCACGACGCCTCTCGTTCAGATCAGCCACGTCGCGAAGTCGTATCGGCGCGGCGTGCAGACCGTGCCGGTGCTCACCGACATCACGTTGTCCATCGCGGAAGGCAATTTCGTCGCGTTGATGGGGCCGTCGGGTTCGGGCAAGAGCACGCTGCTCAACCTGATCGCGGGCATCGACCGGCCCGATAGCGGCGAGTTGCTCGTCGGCGGACTCGATATCACGCGCCTGCCCGAAGCCGCGCTTGCCGACTGGCGCGCGGCGAACGTCGGCTTCATCTTCCAGTTCTATAACCTGATGCCGGTGCTGTCCGCGTTTGAGAACGTCGAGTTGCCGCTGATGCTCACGCGCCTCACGCGCCACGAGCGCAAGGAACGCGTCGCGATGGTGCTCGACATGGTCAACATGGCCGATCGCATGAGTCACTATCCGTCGGAGCTGTCGGGCGGGCAGCAGCAGCGCGTCGCGATCGCGCGTGCGCTGATCACGGACCCGAAGCTGATCGTCGCCGACGAACCGACCGGCGATCTCGACCGCAGCTCCGCCGCCGATGTCCTCGCGATGCTGCAACGTCTCAACGACAAGCTCGGCAAGACCATCATCATGGTGACGCATGACGCGCACGCGGCCGGCGCGGCGAAGGCGCTCGTGCATCTGGAGAAAGGCGAGCTGATCGATGGAACCGTGGGCTAAGCCATCATGTTCGTGTTCAAGCTGATCCTGCGCAACGCGATGCGGCACAAGCTGCGCACCACGCTGACGGTGCTCGGGCTGACCATCGCGGTGCTCGCATATGGTCTTTTGCATACCGTCGTCGATGCGTGGTATGCAGGCGCCGCGGCTGCATCGAACGCGCGGCTCGTCACGCGCAATGCAATCTCGCTCGTGTTTCCGTTGCCGCTCGCCTATGAGAACCGCATACGCGGCGTCGAGGGCGTGACGCTCGTTGCGCGCTCGAACTGGTTCGGCGGCGTGTATCGCGATCCGAAGAACTTCTTCGCGCAGTTCGCCGTGTCCGACAACTATCTCGATCTCTATCCCGAGTTCATCGTGCCCGAGCAGCAACGCGCCGATTATCGACGCGATCGCAAAGGCGCGCTCATCGGCCGGCAGCTCGCGGATCAATACGGCTTCAAGGTCGGCGACGTCATTCCGCTCAAGGGCACGATCTATCCGGGAACATGGGACTTCGTCGTGCGCGGCATCATGGAAGGGCGCGACGAATCGACCATCACGCGGCAACTGATTTTTCATTACGACTATCTGAACGAGACGATCCGCAAGACGACCAAGCGCAATGTCGATCAGGTCGGCGTGTACGTGGTCGGCATCAAGTATCCGGACGAAGCGGCTGTCGTGTCGCGCAAGATCGACAATGTCTTCAAGAACTCGCTCGCCGAAACGCTGACGGAAACGGAGCAGGCGTTTCAGCTCGGCTTCGTCGCAATGTCGAATCAGATCATCGCGGCGATACGCGTCGTGTCATATGTAGTGATCCTGATCATCATGGCGGTGATGGCGAACGCGATGGCAATGAGCGCGCGCGAGCGCATCACCGAATACGCGACATTGAAGGCGCTCGGCTTCGGCTCCGCATTTCTATCGGTGCTCGTGTTCGGCGAATCGATGGCAATCTGCGCGATCGGCGGTGGCATCGGCATCCTGGCGACGCCGCCGATGGCCGAAGTCTTCAAGCACGCCACAGGCGGCGTGTTCCCGGTCTTCATGGTGTCGCACGAGACGATGCTTCTGCAGGCGGCATGCGCGTTCGCCGTCGCGATGGCAGCGGCGATCGTGCCGGCGGTGCAGGCGAGCCGCGTGCGCATCGTCGAAGGCCTGCGGGCGATCGGCTGAGGACGCGCGATGGCCATTCCCGTTTCATACGTCGCACGCAATCTCTGGGCGCGCCGTCTCACGACCATGCTGACGGCAGGCGGTCTCGCGCTCGTGGTGTTCGTGTTCGCGACCGTGCTGATGCTCGACGCGGGACTGAAGAAAACGCTCGTATCGACGGGCGAAGCGGACAACGTCGTCGTGATCCGAAAGGGCGCGGAGACGGAGATACAAAGCGCGATCGACCGCAATCAGGCGAACGCGATGGAGATGCATCCGTCGGTCGCGATGAACGGCGACGGCGAGCCGCTCGCATCGAAAGAAACCGTCGTGCTGATCTCGCTCACCAAGCTCGGCACCAACACGCCCGCCAACGTCGTGATTCGCGGCGTCTCGCCGATGGGCGTGCAATTGCGTCCGCAAGTGAAGCTCACGGCGGGGCGCATGTTCAGGCGCGGCTCGTCGGAGATCATCGTGGGCAGCAGCATCGCGAAGGGGTTCGGCGGCACGCGCATCGGCGACTCCCTGCGTTTCGCGCAGCGCGACTGGACCGTCGTCGGCTATTTCGATGCGGGCGGCAGCGGCTTCGATTCGGAAATATGGGGCGACGTCGATCAGTTGATGCAATCGTTCCGGCGCACGAGTTATTCGTCGATGGTCGTGCGGCTCGCCCGCAGCGATGCATTCGAGCGCTTTCGCGGCGATATCGACGTGGACCCGCGCCTCGCCGACGAAGCGAAGCGCGAACAGGTGTTCTACGGCGATCAGTCGAAGGCGCTGTCGACGTTCATCAATATCCTCGGCTTCACGCTGTCGATCATCTTTTCGATCGCGGCGATGATCGGGGCGATGATCACGATGTACGCGTCGGTGGCCAATCGTGTCGCGGAGATCGGAACGTTGCGCGCGCTCGGCTTCAAGCGCTTCGACGTGCTCGGGGCGTTCCTGCTCGAAGCGTTGTTGCTCGGGCTGGTCGGCGGCGTGGCCGGACTTTCGTGCGCCGCGCTGATGCAATTCGCTTCGTTTTCCACGACCAATTTTCAGACCTTCGCGGACTTGTCGTTCCGCTTCATCCTGACGCCTTCGGTGATCGCAAAGACACTCGGGTTCTCGCTCGCGATGGGACTCGTCGGCGGATTCCTGCCGGCGATGCGGGCGTCGCGGATGAATATCGTGGACGCGCTGCGCGCGCGATGATCCCGTTTAGTCGAACGGTCGCTCCGAAAGTATTCAATATTCAACATGCGTTGTGCGGCGTAGAGTCGAGATCACCCGAACTCGATCTCGAAGGAGTTTCATCATGCCGCTCGTCAGAATATCGCTCATGAAAGGCAAGCCGCGCGAGCATATCCGCGCGATCTCGAACGGCGTGCACGAAGCGCTCGTCGAAGCGTTCAAGGTCCCCGCCGACGACCGCTTTCAATTGATCGACGAACACGAGCGCGACCACTTCATTTACGATCCCGGTTATCTCGGTGTCGAACGCAGCGACGACGTCGTGTTCATCCACATCACCGCGAGCGACTGGCGCGACACGGCGACGAAGAAAGCGTTCTACAAGACACTGGTGGCGAAGCTCGCGGCATCGCCCGGACTGCGGCCCGACGACGTGATGATCGCGCTCGCGCCGAATCGCCGCGAAGACTGGTCGTTCGGACGCGGACTCGCGCAGTACGTGGAGGACGCGGCCTGACCGAAAACCGCAAAGGAGCCGTATCCACGATGAACCCGACGACCCTGAAAGGCGCGTGTCACTGCGGCGCGATCACCTTCGAAGTCGAAACTTCGCCGGAACCCGCCGCGCGCTGCAATTGCAGTTTCTGCCGAAGGCGCGGCGCGGTCATGTCGCCGCCCTTTGTCAAAGAGAAGTTGCGCATCCTGTCGGGCGAGGACGAACTCACGCTTTATCAATTCAACACGCAGGTCGCGAAGCATTACTTCTGCAAGCGCTGTGGAATTTACACGTTCCATCAAACGCGTTCGAATCCTGCTGAATGGCGCGTGAACCTCGGCTGTGTCGATGGCGTGGATGCGTATTCGCTCGATGCACCCGTCAAGGACGGCGCGAGCAGTTCGGTAGTGGGGCGCGCATAGCAGCGTCGCCATGTGAGTGAAGGGTGCCGGGAACGCGGCGTGCTACAACCCGGCACCCACAAGCCGTTCGCGTTCGATGTTCAAGGCGCAACCGCGTTTCCGAGAACGGCGTTCGATAACAACACTCACATGGAGCGCCGTCATGGCACACAAGCCTTCCAACGAACCCGACGCGGTACGCCGGCGTCTGCTTGCCGCGTTCGCCAGCACGGCGATGCTGTCGGCCTGCGGTGGCGGCGGCAGCGACGATGACTCGGGCACCGTCACGCCGACGAGTCCTATCGGCACGATTCCGTCCGATCGCGCGAATCTGCCGCGTCCGGCGTTGCCCGCGCCGGAGACTTCGGGCATCGATCACATCGTGCTCGTGACGATGGAAAACCGCTCCTTCGATCACATGCTCGGCTGGGTGCCGGGCGCGGAGGGCGTGCAGGCGGGCAAGCAGTTCACCGATGCGTTCGGCACGGTGCAATCGACATTCGCGCTGTCCGCCAACGCTGCGTTTGGTTATCAAGGCTGCCAGTTTGCCGATCCCGATCACGCCTACGACGCAGGCCGCACGCATCTCGCGAACGGCGCGATGAACGGCTTCCTGCTCACGCCGGATACGAACAAGACGCGCGGCGATCTGCTGCCGATCGGTTACTTCACCGGCAGCGATCTCGAGTTCTATCGACAGGCGGCGACGCAATACACCGTCTGCGATTACTACATGAGCGGCATTCTCGCCGACACGTTTCCGAACCGCGTCTATCTGCATAGCGGCGAAACGGATCGCTTGAGCGATACGCTCGATACATCGTCGCTATCGACGATCTGGGACCGGCTCGATGCGAAGAACGTGTCGTCGAAGTATTACTTTCATGACGTGCCGTTCACGGCGCTTTACGGCACGCGTTACGTCGGCCGCTCGAAGCTCTTTTCCGATTTCCTGTCCGATGCGGCGGGCGGCAATCTGCCGTCGTTCTGCATGGTCGATCCGAGCTTTGCCGGCGAGGCGAACGGCACGTCCAACGACGATCATCCTCATGCCGATGTCCGCAACGGCCAGGTCCTGCTCGCGCAAATCTACGAAGCGCTGCGCACGAGCCCGAACTGGAGCAAGACGCTCATGATCGTCGTCTACGACGAGTGGGGCGGATTCTTCGAGCATGTCGCGCCGCCGGTCAAGTCGCTGTCGGAGGCGGAACAGAAGCTCGGCAACGACGGCCGCTTGGGGTTTCGTGTGCCATGCGTATTGCTCGGACCGCGCGTGCGCGCGAACAACGTGGCGCGCTATCCGTTCGATCCGAGTTCGATCCATCAACTGCTTGCCTGGCGCTTCGGGCTCGATCCGCTGGGCGTGCGCGCGAGCGATCCGACCACGTTCAACATGGCTTACGCGCTCGATCTGAGCGATGCGCCACGCACCGATGCGCCCGCGATTACGGTGGCGCAAGGGCCGTTCGGACTCGAATGCTCGAACACGGCGTCGACAGGATCGGGTCTCGAGACCATCGACAAGTCGCGGACGGCGAAAGCAGCGGAGGGCGCATCGCAGACGCCGACGCCCGGCGGGCGCTTCGCCGACTTGCGCGCCAAGGCAACTGCGCTGGGATTCCCTTCTTCGTGATTTCCTGATCGACGCGCTATGCACCGCGCGCGAAGTCGAGCGTCATGAGGACCGAATCGTGATACGTGCCGTCGATCTTCAGCGCACGCGGCTCGCGCGCGTATTCGACGAATCCCGCCGCGCGATACAGCCTCATTGCAGCGAGATTGTCCGGCGCGACTTCGAGCTTGATTTCGTCGACGACGCCCCGCGCGTACGCAAGCACGGCATCGACGAGCGCAGCGGCAAATCCCGTGCCGCGCGCACTCTCGCGCACGTACATGCCCCAGAGAACGCCTTTGTGCCGGAGCTTTGCGCCCGTCGGCACCAGCAGCCCGGCTACCCCGGCTAACGTGCCATCGCGGCCGTCGCCACCGAACACCGCGTGATCCGCGATGCGCGCGCCGAACCATTCGGGCGTCTGCATGCGCTCGTCGTCATACGAAGCGCCGAACGACGTTGGATAACGCTGCAGGCCTTCGAGACGAATATCGCGGAACGCTTGTGCGTCGGCGGACGTCAGGCGTCTGATCGGCGGGATGATGGCATTCTGCATAACGCATGCAATGAACAAATGGGGGGACATCCATGATAGCCGGGCGCCTCACATCTCCTCTTCGCAGACGGACGAATCGGAAATAAATCCTTAGCCCATGCGCCGATCGAATGTCTTCAGGTAATTGTCACCATCGGGTAATCATAAAGACGACGCCCTTGTTGCCACCGGTGCGCTTTACAAAGCAGGGCGAATCCAATATTTCTGAAGGCGGCTTCACGAACCAACGAAAAGGGAACACGGCCATGACCCGTCTGATTCGAACGTTCGCTTTCCTCTTCGCGCTGGCATTGCTCTCCACGTCGCTCGCGCTTGCCTGCACGCGCACGCTCTATGTCGGCGACAAAGGCCTCGTCATCACCGGCCGTTCGATGGACTGGTCCGAGGACATGCGTTCCAATCTCTGGGTGATGCCCGCGGGCATCGAACGCGATGGCAACGCGGGGCCGCGCTCGATCAAATGGAAATCGAAGTACGGCAGCGTGGTGGTGTCGGGTTATGAAATTGGCACGGTGGACGGCATGAACGAGCGCGGGCTCGTCGCCAATGCGCTCTATCTCGCGGAGACCGATTACGGCAAGCCCGACCCGAAGCGCGATCCGATGTCTATCAGTCTGTGGGCGCAATATGCGCTCGATAACTTCGCGACCGTCGGGCAAGCCGTGTATGTGATGTCGCGCGAACCGTTCCAGATCATCGCGCCGCCCCTGCCCAACGGCAAGCCGCTGACGATCCATCTTTCTCTTTCCGATGCGCGCGGCGACTCTGCGATCTTCGAGTACATCAACGGCAAGCTCATCATTCATCAAGGCAAGAAGTACAAGGTGATGACCAACTCGCCGATCTACGATGAACAGCTTGCTATCGATACTTACTGGAGAAGCGTCGGCGGCATGGGCTTCTTGCCGGGCACGAATCGCGCGGCGGACCGCTTCGTGCGCGCGTCGTTTCTGCTCGATGCGATTCCGAAGCAGGCCGATGCGAATTACATGGCGGGCGTGCCGCAGCAGTCGTACGCGTTCCAGGCCGTCGCGAGCGTGATGAGTCTCATGCGTTCGGTGAGCGTGCCGCTCGGCATCAGCACGCCGGAGCAGCCGAATCTGTCGTCGACGATATGGCGCACGGTCTCGGATCAGCAGAACCTGATCTATTACTTCGATTCAGCGACGCGGCCCGATACGTTCTGGGTGTCGCTCAAGAAGCTCAACCTGAATCCAGGCGCGCCGGTGATGAAGCTGACGATCGATTCGGGACAGGTCTTCTCCGGCGAGACGGCGGGCAGCTTCGTCGCGACGCAGCCTTTCGCGTTCATGCCCGCGAAGGCGCCATGAGCCAGCATTTGCCTCGACGTTGTCGCGGCTCCGCACGAAACGGGGCATCGATTTCGCCCGCGCAGGTAAAATAGTGTCCTTTTGCCCCCGGTGATCCTGTGCAAGGCATGAAGCGCACGGCATTCAGCGGCCCGGCGCTCGTTCGCCTGCTGGCACATTTTGCCGATCTCGACGTTCACGAACCCGCTCAATCGCTCGCGGACCGCCTGAGCCAATGGCTCGGCTGGACCGATGCGATTGCGCTGTCCACTGCGCTCGCATCCGATCCGCCCGCCGCGTCGGGCGCGCGATCCGTTGCGCGCGAGGTGGAAGAAGAGTGCGCGCGCGTGCGCAACTCGCTCGCAGGCGCATTCGCACGCGAGGAAGCGGCCGTGCGCCGCAGGAATCGTGCGCCGGTGAAGCCGTCGTCCGACGATGCGCCCATCGACTACGCGGACTTTCGTCAGCGCTATGTGTCCTTGCAGCAAGCGATGGAATCCGACATCGGTGCGCTGCGCACGCGTCTGCGATCGACGCTCGCGACGAAATCGCCGGACATGGCGCGTCTGGCCGTCGTCGATGCCGTGATGGAACAGGCGTTGAGCGCGCGCGAACGCAGTCTGCTCGGCAACGTGCCCGCGCTGCTCGGCAAGCATTTCGAGCGTCTGAAGCGCGCTCAAGCCGCTGTCGAGACATCGGCGCCGAATGCATGGCTCGACGTGTTTCGCAAGGATCTGCAGAGCGTGCTGCTCGCCGAACTGGATGTTCGTTTTCAACCGATCGAAGGCTTGCTCGCGGCTCTTCGGCCCCGCTAACTGGCTCGCTATGCCCCGAAATCTTTTGAACATCGCTGTATTTTCGATTGGCCTCGCCGCGGTGCTCGGCATCGGCATTGCATACGTCACGTCGAATGCGATCGCGTTCGCCGTCACGCTCGTGATCGCCGCATGCTATCTCGCGGGCGCGGCGGAATTGCGCCGCTATCAACAGATCACCGGCTCGCTCGAACAGGCCGTCGCACAACTCTCGACCGCGCCGCGCAGCCTCGCCGTGTGGCTCGACAGCCTCGATCCGAGCCTGCGCAATGCGGTGCGTCTGCGTGTCGAAGGCGAGCGCGCGCCGTTGCCCGGTCCGGTGCTCGCGCCGTATCTCGTCGGTCTGCTCGTGTTGCTCGGCATGCTCGGTACGCTGCTCGGCATGGTCGCGACCTTGCGCGGCACCGGCACGGCGCTGCAAAGCGCATCCGATCTGACGGCGATCCGCGCATCGCTTTCCGCGCCCGTGACTGGGCTGGGCTTCGCGTTCGGCACGTCGATCGCGGGTGTCGCGACATCCGCGATGCTCGGCCTGCTGTCGGCGCTGTGCCGTCGCGAGCGTCTTCATGTCACGCAGCAACTCGACGTGAAGATCGCGACGACACTTCGCGTCTTCACGCAGGCGCATCAACGCGACGAAACGTTCAAGCTGCTGCAGCTTCAGACCGAACTGATGCCGAAGCTCGTCGATCGTCTTCAGTCGATGACGATCGCAATCGAACAGCAAAGCCTCGCCGCGAGCGAGCGTCAGATCGCGAGTCAGGATGCGTTTCATGCGAAAGCGGAGACGTCGTATCGGCGGCTCGCAACATCGGTCGAACTGTCGTTGAAGCAAAGCGTTGCCGATAGCGCGCGCGCCGCGAGCGCCGCGTTGCAGCCCGTCATGCAGGCGACGATGGACGGCATCGCGCGCGAAGTCACCGCGTTGCACGGCAATGTCGAGCAGGCGGTGGCGCGTCAACTGGAAGGCTTGTCGAGCGGCTTCGAGGCATCGTCGGCGAAGGTCGCGGACATCTGGAACGCATCGCTCGCGAAGCACGCGCAGTCGAACGCAACGCTCGTCGGCGAGATGAGCGCGTCGCTCGATCGCTTCGCGCAAGCATTCGAGCAACGTTCGACGCATCTCGTCGACGGCGTGTCCGCGCAAATGGATCGCGTGTCGGGCGCGCTGGCGTCGTCGGTTGCGAAGCACGAGCAATCGCGCGATGCGCTCGTCGCACGCATGGATGCATCGCTGGAACGCTTCGCACAGACTTTCGATACGCGTTCGTCCGGCTTGATCGACGATGTGTCCGCGCGCCTCGAAACCGCGACGGGAAACATGTCGCAAGCGTGGACCGATGCGCTCGCACAGCACGCGCGCGCGAGCGAGCAGGCAGCCGCGCAGAACCAGAACGCGTTGACGACCGCGGCGGCCAGCTTCGAGCAACATGCAGCGGCGCTCGTGCAATCGGTCGATCGTTCGCATGCGGATTTACGCGCCGAACTCGCGCAAAGCGGGGAAGAGCGCCTCGCCGCATGGAGCAGCGCGCTCGACTGGATGACCGGCTCGTTGCGCGAGCAATGGCAGCAAACGAGCGACGTCGCGGCGAATCGTCAGAAGGACATCTGCGATGCCCTCGCGCAGACCGCGCGCGACATGTCCGCGCAATCGCAGACACACGCGAGCGCGACCATCGCGGAGATCGAGCGGCTCGTGCAGGCTGCATCGGAAGCACCGAAGGCAGCCGCCGAAGTCGTCGCCGAAATGCGTCAGAAGCTGTCCGATTCGATGGTCCGCGATACCGCGATGCTCGATGAACGCAGCCGCTTGCTCGCCACCGTCGAGACATTGCTCGGCGCGGTGAACCTCGCATCGAACGAGCAACGCGCCGCGATCGATGCGCTCGTCGACACATCGGCGACGCTGCTCGAACGCGTCGGCGCGCAGTTCACCGGCACGGTCGAAGCCGAGGCCGGCAAACTCGTTTCGATGGCCGCGCAAGTGACGACGAGCGCCGTCGAAATGGCGAGCCTCTCGGATGCGTTCGGCGCGGCCGTGCAGTCTTTCGGCGAATCGAACGACAAGCTCGTCGCGCATCTCGAACGCATCGAAAGCGCGCTCGACAAATCGCTTGCGCGCAGCGATGAACAGCTCGCGTATTACGTTGCGCAGGCGAAGGAAGTGATCGATCTGAGCATGATGTCGCAGAAGCAGATCGTCGAGGACTTGCAGCATATCGCCGGGCAACGCGTGGCCGGAGCGCGCGCGGCATGAACGAGGAAATCGACGGCGGCGCGGAACACGCCGCGCCGATCTGGGCCGCGTTCGCCGATCTGATGTCGGTGCTGCTGGGCGCGTTCGTGCTGATACTCGTCGGCGTGATCGGCGTGCAGTTGCAGCTGGAGAACAAGCTCGACGAAGAGGTGAAGCATCGTCAGGAAGAGACGCAGCGCCGCAAGACGCTGGAACAGGCGCTCGCGGGACCGCTCGCATCGGGACGCGTGACGCTCGTGAACGGTCGCATCGGCATCAGCGGCAGCGTGCTTTTCGCGCTCAATTCCGATCAATTGCAGCCGCAGGGCCGCGATGTGCTGAAGAGTCTCGCAGCGCCGCTTTCGACGTATCTGCGTGCGCATGAAGAGATTCTCATGGTGAGCGGTTTCGCCGACGATCAGCAAGTCCACGAAGGCAACCGCCGATTCGCGGACAACTGGGAGCTTTCAGCGAAACGCGCACTGACGGTCATGCGCGCGTTGATCGATGCGGGCGTGCCTTCGTCGTCGGTGTTCGCGGCGGCGTTCGGCTCGGAACAGCCGGTGAGTTCCAATGCCGATGAAAGCGGGCGCGCGAAGAATCGACGCGTGGAGATTTCAGCTGTGCCGCGCTCGTCGGATGGCGCGGTGAAGGCGCATGAGTAACGTGGCCTCTGCACGCGCGATACTCGAAGCATGGCGCGCGAATGGCGACGATCGCGCGAATCCCGTGCGCTTCCATCTGATCGATGCGCTGGACAAGCGCGCGGCCGCGTATGAAGGCGAGGCGCGTCGCCTGCTCGATGAACGTGTCGCGCAATTGCTCGATGCGTATCGAAGCGATATGGAACGTGCTGCATCTTCGGATGCACCGATAAGCGATGCCGATGTGCGCGGTCCGCTGGCAACGCTGATCGCTGACATCGCCAAAGCATCTTCGATGCATGGAACATCTCATGCGGAGTTGCTCGATTACTTTCGCGCGGTATGGTCGAAAGTCAGTGCGGAAAAGCAGTTGCGCGATTCGCTCGCACAGGTGCCCCGAAACGCAGGACCGCTCAATTCGAGCAGTCTCGTGCATCGTTCGTTGTCGCTGATGCGCGAAGTATCGCCGGGTTATCTCCAGCAATTTCTTGCCTACGTCGATGCGCTTTCGTGGATGGAAGAGTTAAACGGGCCGACTGTGACCGTCGCGAAAGAAGCGTCGGGTGCGAAGAAGGGCGGACGCAAGAAGAAGTGATGAAGCGCCGCGCGATTCATCGATCGCGCGGCGTGCAGTCTGTTACGCGAGCCAGCCTTTGATCGTGCTCGACATCACGTTCGTCGAAATGCCGTAGCGATCGTGCAGCGTAGGCAACGCGCCTGCATCGAGGAACGCATCGGGCAATGCGATCTGACGATAAGCCGGCGCGACCCCCGCCGTCAGCAGTGCGGTTGCCACCGCTTCGCCGAGCCCGCCGATCACCGTATGGTTTTCCGCCACCACGACGAGACGTCCCGAGCGCTTCGCTTCGCGGACGATCGTCTCCGTGTCGAGCGGCTTGATCGTCGGCACATGCAGCACGGCGACATCGACGTTATCGGCTTGCAATGCCTTCGCGGTTTCGAGCGCGCGCATCGTCAGAATGCCCGACGAAATGATGAGCACGTCCCGGCCATCGCGCAGCAGCTTCGCCTTGCCGAGTTCAAAGCGATAGTCGTATTCGTCGAGCACGGCGGGCACGTTGCCGCGCAAGAGACGCGCATACACCGGACCTTTGTGCGCGGCGATCGCGGGCACCATCTGTTCGATATCGAGCGCATCGCACGGATCGATCACGGTCATGTTCGGCATCGCGCGCATCAGTGCGAGGTCCTCCGCGGCTTGATGGCTCGGGCCGTAACCCGTCGTGAGTCCCGGCAGCGCGGCGACGATCTTTACATCGAGATTGTCTTCCGCAATCGTTTGATGGATGAAGTCATACGCACGGCGCGTCGCGAATACCGCGTACGTCGTGACGAACGGCTGCGCGCCTTCGTGTGCGAAGCCCGCAGCCGCGCCCATCAGCAACTGCTCGGCCATACCCATCTGGTAGTAACGCTCGGGGAATGCCTTCGCGAAGATATGCAGGTCCGTGTACTTGCCGAGATCGGCCGTCATGCCGATGATATTCGTCTTCGTGCGCGCTTCTTCCACGAGCGCATGGCCGAAGGGGGCCGAACGCGTGACCTGTCCTTCGCTTGCGATCGACGCGATCATCGCGGATGTCTTCAAACGAGTGCTCATGCTTGTCTCCCTGCTTCGAGTGCTTGCAGCGCCAGTTGCCATTCATGGGCATCGACGCGGATGAAGTGGTTTTTCTCGCGTTGTTCGAGAAAGGGCACGCCACGGCCCATCTGCGTATCGCATACGATGATGCGCGGCTTCGCGTCCTCAAGATTGCGCGCGTTGTCGAAAGCGTTCTTCACCGCATCGATGTCGTTGCCGTTCACGCGCTGCACGTACCAGCCGAATGCTTCGAGCTTGTCGACGAGCGGCTCGAACGACATGATCTGCGTCGACGGGCCATCCGCCTGCTGATTGTTCACATCGACCATTGCGATGAGATTGTCGAGCTTCCAGTGCGCCGCCGCCATCAGACCTTCCCAGATCGAGCCTTCATCGAGCTCGCCATCGGAGAAGAGCGTGTACACGAAAGACTTCGAGCCCTTGCGCTTCAGACCGAGGCAGCGGCCCACAGCGATCGTGAGACCTTGCCCGAGCGACCCGCCGGACATTTCCATGCCGGGCGTGTAGCTTGCCATGCCGGACATCGGCAGACGGCTATCGTCGCTGCCATACGTTTCGAGTTCCTCTTGCGGCAGGATGCCTGCTTCGAAGAGCGCGGCATACAGCGCAATTGCATAGTGACCGTTCGACAGAAGGAAGCGGTCGCGGCCTTCCCATTCGGGATCGTCGGGGCGGTAGTTCATCGCGCCGAAGTAGGCGACGGCCAGCACATCGGCGATATCGAGCGCCTGGCCGATATAACCTTGACCTTGCACTTCGCCCATCAGAAGGGCGTTGCGGCGGATACGATAGGCGCGCTCGGCGAGCGTCACCTCTTCGATAACGGGAGCATTCATGCGTTGTCTCCTTGATTAATAAAATTAGCGATTGACCGTTTTCGCGGGCACGAAGAACACGAGCGCCGCGCCGATCACGATGGCTATGGAAATGAAGATCAGGCCCGCGGTCGATTTGCCGGTGAAGTCGTTGAGCCATCCGACGATGGCAGGCGAGAAGAAGCCCGCGAGATTGGCGAAGCAGTTGACCGCGGCAATGCCCGCCGCCGCCGACATGCCGCCCAGCACGGCCGTAGGCAAGGACCAGAATTGCGACGATGACGCGAGGATGCCTGCTGCCGCGATGCTCACGCAGACGATCGATGCGCCCACGCTGCCGAGCATCGGCAAGGTGGCGAAGCCGGCTGCGGACACGAGCATCGGAATCGCGAGATGCAGGCGGCGTTCGCGACGCTTGTCGGCACTTGCACCGATCAGCGGCAGCGCGACGATGGCGCAGAGATACGGAATCGCGGTGAGAATGCCGACCCACAGCGGGTCCGCTACGCCGGTGCGGCGCACGATGGTCGGCAGCCAGAACGTGAGTCCGTATTGACCCATCACGACGCAGAAGTAGATCGCGGCCATCAGCCAAAGACGACGATCGCCGATGAATGCGCGGATCGATACGTGCTTCACCGTCTGCGCGTTGTCCTTCTCGACATTGCGCCGAAGCAATGCTTTCTCTTCGTCGCTGAGCCACTTCGCGCCGGCGATGCCGTTGTCGAGGTAGAACAGGATCGCGACACCCAGGAAGAGCGAAGGCAGCGCTTCGAGCATGAAGAGCCACTTCCATCCGGCGAGCCCCTGCACGCCCTGGAACGCATGCATGATGTAGCCCGAGAGCGGTCCGCCGACGATGCCTGCGAGCGGAATCGCCATGAAGAACAGCGAGAGCGCTTTGGCGCGGCGCGCGGCGGGAAACCAGTACGTCAGATAGAGAATGACGCCGGGCGCGAAACCCGCTTCTGCGACGCCCAGCAAAAATCGCAGGACATAGAAGACTGTCGGTGACTTCACGAACACGAAGCTCGCGGATATCACGGCCCACGTCAGCATGATGCGTGCGAGCCAGTTGCGCGCGCCCACTTTATGAAGGATGACGTTACTGGGCACTTCGAACAGGAAGTAGCCGAGAAAGAAGATGCCCGCGCCGATGCCGTAGATGGTTTCGGAGAAGCGCAGATCGTTGAGCATCTGCAGCTTGGCGAAGCCGACGTTCACGCGATCCAGATACGCGCCGAGATAGCACAGCATCAGAAAGGGAATCAGGCGGCGTCCGACCTTGGCATAGGTCTTTGCTTCGAAGCTGGCGGCATCGTCGGACGATGTGAACTCAGCGCTTACCGCCGCCGCGGATAACTTTGGTTTCATGTGTGTCTCCATCCATGTTCGGCGCCCTGGTTTCCAGGTGCGCCCGTACGTGCAATCAATGAATCAGCATGCCGCCGTTGACATCGAGTGTGACGCCAGTGAGATAGGAAGAAAGATCGCTCGCGAGATACAGGCACGCGTTGGCGATATCCGCTGCATCGCCGAGACGCGCGAGCGGAATGCCCTTGATGATGTCCGCGCGCATTTCGGGCGTGAGCTTGTCACCGGTGATGTCGGTTTGAATGAGGCCCGGCGTGATCGAATTCACGCGAATGCCGTCGGCGCCGAATTCACGCGCCATTGCCTTCGCGAGGCCCAGCACGCCGGCCTTCGCCGCGCTGTAATGCGGCCCGCCGAAGATGCCGCCGCCACGTTGCGCCGACACCGACGACATGCATACGATGCTGCCGCTCTTCTGCTTTTTCATCTGCGGAATCACGGCTTGCGACATATACAGCGTGCCGCGCAGATTCACGTCGATGACGGCATCGAAGTTATCCGCGCCTATCTCCAGCGTCTTGATCGGCTGCGTGATGCCCGCGTTGTTGATGAGCGTGTCGATGCGTCCGTATTTATCGATGGTCGCATTGGCGGCCGCGATGCATGCGTTCTTATCGGTGACGTCGCAAGCGAGACCGAGATGGCCATCGCCCAGATCGTTCGCGGCGCTTTGCGCGTCTGCTTCCTTCAGATCCAGCACGACGATGCGCGCGCCTTGCGCCGCAAGCGCCTTCGCCGTTGCCTTGCCGATACCGCGCGCCGAAGCCGCGCCCGTGACGATCACTACCTGGTTCTCGAGCAACATCGTTGTCTCCGTTGGTTGTCTGGTGTAGGCGCAGTTTCCCCGCCTTCGACCTGACGATCAACGCAGTTTGGCTCAACTATTGCTGAGAAATTTTCAGGTATCGCCGCGACGCTCGATTTGCTGATCCATCCACGCCAGAAACTTTGCGACGCGCGGCAATCCGGCATTTTGACTCGGGTAAACGAGATGATGCGCGCCGACTTCGACCGCGTATTCCTTGCCGAATACAGGCACGAGCGAACCGCGTTCCAGATGCCCGGACGCGAGCATCGTGCTTTCGAGCGCGATGCCGTGACCGAGCGCGGCCGCTTCGAGCGACATGTACGAGCGGTCGAATGAAAAGTCGAATGCCTTGCGCTTCACCGCGACGCCGAACTTGCCGAACCACTGCTGCCATTGAACGAGCGGCGATTCGGAGAGAATCAGACGACGGTCGAGCAGATCATCGGGCGTAGCGACTGGAAAGCGTTCGAGATAGGCGCGCGAAGCGAGCGGCGCAATGCTTTCATGCCGCAGCGTCTTCACTTCGACATCGGTCCAATGAGCATAGCCATGACGCACGGCGATATCGTAGTAACCCGATGTGAACGACACGTCTTCATACGAACACGCGAGGTTCATTTGAATATCGCCATTGGCTTCCTGAAACGCGGCGAGACGCGGCAATAGCCACATCAGGCCGAAGCTCGGACTCGAATGAATGCGCAGTATCTCGACGGATGTTTCGCTCGATGCGCGTTCCGTCGCGCGATTCAATTCGGCGAGCGCGCCGGTGACGTCGGCAAGATATTGCGTGCCGGTCGGCGTGAGGACGAGACCGCGGCCGAACCGCGTGAACAACGGCCGACCGACGATGCTCTCCAGATTCGCCAGTTGATGACTGACGGCCGAAGGCGTGAGGCCGAGTTCGTCGGCTGCGCGGTTGACGCTCTTCGTGCGCGCGACGCTCTCGAACGCGATGATGGATTTGAGCGGAGGAAGGCGCATGGAAGCTTACTTCGGCTCCTTCGGCACGCGCCCCATCAAAAAGAACTCGTCGTTGGGCCGCATTGAAATGACATTCGCCATGCGATTCGATAACCCGAAAAATGCGGTGATCGCGGCGATATCCCAGATATCTTCATCGCTGAAGTCATGCGCGTGCAATGCCGCGAAATCGGCATCATCCACCGTGCCCGATGCGCGGCATACCTTAAGCGCAAAATCGAGCATCGCCTTCTGACGCGGCGTGATATCCGCCTTGCGATGATTCACCGCCACCTGATCCGCCACGAGCGCGTTCTTTTCATAGATGCGCAGAATCGCTCCGTGCGCGACAACGCAATAAAGGCAATCGTTCACCGCGCTCGTCGCGACGACGATCATCTCGCGCTCGCCCTTGCTCAGGCCGCCTTCCTTGAGCATCAGCGCATCGTGATAAGCGAAGAACGCGCGGAATTCATCGGGCCGGTGCGCAAGCGTGAGAAACACGTTCGGCACGAACCCCGCCTTGTCCTGCACTTCGAGAATCCGTGCGCGGATATCGTCGGGCCATTCTTTCGGATCGGGAACGGGATAGCGGCTGATGGGCTTTGGCGTCATGACGTCCTCGAAGGCTTGATCGAACGCCCATTGTAGAGCGAGAGTTCGTCAACGCGTGACTGTGAGCGACGACAATAGCTTCAAGAGGCTCTCGACATTCACGGGCTTCACGAAGTGATAGTCGAAGCCTGCCGATTGCGCGCGCAATCGGTCTTCGGCCTGGCCATAACCCGTGATCGCGATCAGCAAAGGCGTCGTGTCTCCCTTGCGACGCAAACGACGCGCGAGTTCGTAGCCGTCGATATCTGGCAGGCCGATATCGAGCAGCGCCACATCGGGCTGCAAGAGCGGCGCGGCTTCCAGCGCTTCCGCCGATGAATACGCGACGCGCGCGACATGTTCCTCCGACTCGCACAGCATCGCGAGCGAATCGGCGGCATCGCGGTTATCGTCCACGACGAGAATGCGCAGCGCCGTGCGCGTCTCGCGCATGCTCGTCTCCGAAAGTGCGAGCGCGGAATGCCTTTCGTGATGATGCAAACGCGGCAGCCGCACGGTCACCGTCGTGCCGAGGCCCGGTCCCGGGCTTTGCACGGTGATCGTGCCTTTATGCATTTCCACGAGCTTCTTCACGAGAGAAAGCCCGATGCCGAGGCCGCCGTTCGAGCGGTCGAGCGTGCGCTCGCCTTGCGAGAAGAGTTCGAATACTTTCGGCAGAAGGTCGGCGGAAATGCCCGTGCCCGTATCGGCGATGACGATAGACACCGAATCGTCGGCAGCCTGCACACTGACGCTGATACGGCCTTGCTCCGGTGTGTACTTGCTCGCATTGTTCAGCACGTTGACAAGGATCTGCGAGAGACGCGTGGGATCGCCGCAGACCCATGTCGTCGCATCGGAAACATCGACTTGAATGTTTTGCGAACGCGACTCGACCATGCCCGCAATGGCTTCGACTGCGTGATATACCGCCGTGCCGACGAGAATCGGTTCGAGTTGCAAGGCGATGCGTCCCTGCGTAATGCGCGAAACCTCCAGCAAGTCGTCGACGATGCGCGTCATGTGCTCCACTTGCCGGCGCATGAGATCGATAAGATCGCGCGGATGCGTGTCGCCATCCTGATCCTTTTGCAGGAGCGCGATGGCCGTTCGCAGCGGCGCAAGCGGATTGCGCAGTTCATGCGCGAGCATCGCGAGGAACTCATCCTTGCGTCGTCCCGCTTCGCGCAACATCAGCTCCATATGCTTGCGTTCGGTGATGTCTATCACGCTGCCGATGATGCGCAGCGGCTCGCCGTCCTTGCTGCGCTGGAGCAGGGCGCTGCCTTGCATCCACTGTTCTCCGTGCATGTTGCGCACGCGAAACTCGAAATGTCCCTCGGCGTCTTCACCGGCCGCGATGCTGCGCACATAGCGATCGAGCATGGCGCTGTCATCGGGATGCACGCGTGCGAGCGCTGCCTCATAGCTGAGCGTTTCGGTGGTCTGACGCTCGCCGCCGGTTTCGAGCGACAACGTCCACGTCGCGAGTTCCAGCGACGCGATATGAATGTTCGCGGCCTGCATCGCCACCGTGAGGCGCAAGCTGCGCGCCTCGATTGCGGCTTGCGCTTCGAAGCGCGGCGTGACGTCGGTCGTCGTGCCGAACCATTCCTGCAAGCTACCCTTGTCGTCGTAGAGTGGCGCGGCGTGCGCCTGCACCATGCGATAAACGCCGTCGCGACGGTACATGCGAAAGGTGAGCGTGCAAGCGACGCCGTCGCGCAATGCATCGAGCCATGCCTGATGCGTGCGCTCGCGATCGTCGGGATGGATGTAATCGAGCCAGCCCCAGCCGGACAACACGTCCGGTGATGTGCCCGTGAACTGTTCCCACTCGCCGCCAGAAGGACGAATTTCGCCGTTTGCATCGGCGGACCAGACGAGCGCGCCCGTCGTTTCGACGAGCGCGCGATAGCGTCGTTCGGAAAGGCTCAGGCGATCTTCATCGGCGCGTTGCGTGCTGATATCGAAGCTCACGCCATAGACGCGCGTGAGCACGCCATGACGGTCGAACTCGGGATGCCCGCGCATGCGCAGCCATCGGCGTTGTCCTTGTTCGCTTTCCAGAACGAAGTCGAATTCGAATGGTCCGCCATCGCGCAATGCTTCGGTCAACTTGCGCTGAAACGGCTCGCGATGTTCGGGCGCGACGCGGTCCCACACTTCCGAAAGAAGAACCGCTTCGGTTCCGGGCGGAAAAGAATAGAGCGCGGCGAGCTGTGCGGTCATGCGTACGACGCGCGTCTTCATGTCCCATTCCCACGCGCCCATGCGTGCGCCCGCGAAAGCGGCCTGCAAGCGCCGCTCGCTGGCTTCATACATTGCCCATGCGTGACGACACTCATGAATGTCGATGGCCACACCGACCGTCTCGCCGATCTGCCCTTCCTCATCGCGCCGCGCCTGAAGATGGAGCGTATGCCAGCGGAACGCGGCATCGTTGCGTAACAGGCGCACATCGACGTTGCGAAGCAGCGTGCCGTCGCGCATCTGACGCAGTGCTTCGAGAACCGGCGGGATGTCGTCGGGGTGAACAAAAGCTTTCCAATGCTGCCCGACCAGTTCGGGAAACGGAATGCCGAGATACCGGCAAGCCCACGGATTGGCGTACTGGATTACCCCGTCTCGTGCCGCGCGCCACACAAACGACGGCAGGAAATGAGCAGGATCGTGCATGGCGTCCTTGCTTCCTTACTCCGGCGAAAAGCGTCGCCGCGCACGCCATCCAAGGCTTTGATAGCTTAGGGATACCATACAACAAAAGCGATGGGCTTCATCGCGATACGGCGATGCAGCCATCATCGCTCCGAAAGGTTATATGTAATTTATACGTATCAAAGAATGTTTCGTCTTATGAATCAGCGCGTCGCCTTATTGATTCATTGGACGATAACAAGCACGCAAGATCAGCCGGCCTCACCTACGTCTTTCGGATTCGGCAGCTTTTCTTCCTTGCTTTCATCGGTGCGCTTCGGCGGCTCGGGCTCATTTCTCATCGTGCGCTTTTGCTCGTCGGACAAGCGGCGGTCGGCCATGTTCGGATCTTCTGGCGTTTGGGTGGGCGGCGTCGGTCGATCGGTTTGCTGATTCATGAGCGGCTCCTTGTCGTGTTCGTCGGATGACATGAAGAGGTCGCATCCGACGTGCCCGCCGTACCGGGTACAGCCGATGCTCGATTCACACTCCGATGTATCGATCGAACGGTCTTCTCTCATTGCTCTTATGCAGTTCGCGAAAAACACGCTCATTCGTTTTGCCGCTATCGCATGCATGATTTTGTTATCGCCGCGCGGCTTCGCTGCTTCGATTGCCTCGGCGCCCTATGGCGCGACCCAACAAGGCCAGGCGGTCACGCAATTCACGTTGTCCAATGCGCGCGGCGTGTCGATGAACTGCATCACGTATGGCGGCATCGTCACGCGTCTCGATGTGCCGGACCGGCGCGGGCGTCGCGCGGATATCGTGCTCGGCTTTGGCTCGCTCAACGACTATGAGAAGTACAACGGCAAGATCCATTTCGGCGGTCTGATCGGGCGTTATGCGAATCGCATCGCCGATGGAAAGTTCGAACTTGATGGCCGCGACTACAAGCTGCCCGTCAACGAGCCACCGAATACACTGCATGGCGGTCCGCATGGATTCGACGAGAAAGTCTGGACCGTGGTGAAGACGTTTCAGGGCGCGCAAGGCGCGGGCGTGCAGCTTCGCTATGTGAGTCCCGATGGCGAGAACGGCTTTCCCGGCACGCTTACTGTCGACGTAACCTACACGCTCACCGACGATAACGAAGTGCGTATCGACTATCGTGCGAAGACGGACAAGCCGACCGTCCTGAACCTCACGAACCATAGCTACTTCAACCTCGCGGGCGAGGGCAGCGGCAATGTCGAAGGGCAGCTCATCATGATCGCGGGATCGAGCTATACGCCGACGCGCGCCGATTCGATTCCGACCGGCGAGATGGCGAGCGTCGAGAACACACCGCTGGATCTGCGAGCGCTGACGCCGATCGGCGCGCGTTTGCGTTCGTCGAATCAGCAGATGCGTTATGCGCGCGGCTACGACCACAACTGGAAGCTCAACAAGAACGGACAGCGCACTGGAGAACCCGGCTTTTCCGCGCGCGCCTACGATCCGTCGAGCGGCCGCGTGCTCGATGTCTATACGACGCAGCCCGGCTTGCAGTTCTACACGGGCAACGGTCTCGATGGCAGCGCGATCGGCACGTCGGGCGTGGCGTATCGACAAACGGATGGCTTCGCGCTAGAAACCCAGCATTTCCCGGACTCGCCGAACCGCCCCACGTTCCCATCGACCGAACTCAAGCCCGGCGACGAGTATCACGAAGTCACCGTCTGGAAGATCGGTGTGCGTTAGCGCATGTGTCGGGTGCGAATCGCACCCCGGGACGCGAAGCCACACGTAGAGGCACTTTTCGACGCGGTGGTCGGAATCGGCCCCCGCGTCGAGTGCTCCCTCTCAGGCTGGCCCTCGGAATTCGTTCGGCGCAAACGGAATTTTGCGTTTTGCATTCGAAATGCCTTGTCCTGTTTTGCATTTCGCATGCGTTGCTGGCGGAGCGCTAGGCGGCCGCCTTGTCGGAGTCTGCTGCTCGGTTCTGTTCGAGAAGATCGAGGAGCCGCAGCACGCGGGCGCGTTGCGTCGAGACGAGATCGCTTTCGTCGCCGACCGCGGCGAGCCGCCTTTTCCAGTAGGCATGATCGAACTGGTCGACCGCCTTTGAATTTCCCGATAGCGCGAGCGAACGGATCATGTGCTCGAGATGATCGAGCTGGGTGTCCGCGAGACGCGCGGGCTTGAGCATCGCTCGCGTGGCCTGCGCGGCGCGCCCGACTTGCACAATTTTCGACTTTTCCATGTGTGACGCCCCGAAACGTCTTTTCTCTCTTTATGTGCGGCTGAATTTTTTATCTTGACTAGCCGTAAACCCTAGGATGGGGAGTCAGCAATGTGACGGCGGGATGAAGGCAAGGAATCGCCGACCTGGCCGCCCACGACGCCGCACACGCTGCTCCTCGTCCAGCACGATATACCGGCATTCAAAATACGCTTTACCATGCGTCTCATTTGCTGGCCCGTATCGTGCGCGCCACAGCGCGAAGGACGACCCGACAACATCGACTGCCGCACATGCCCGCAGATTCCGATCCGCCGAAGATTTCCACGCACTTTTCGACGCGCGCCTGTCCGCGTGAGCGTCAATTGCTCGCATGGCGCGATCGGGTCGGGCATGTGGTCGATGTCGTGCCGGACAAGGATCAGATTGCACGCGGCTTCTCGGGCAGCATCGATCTGCATGCGGCGGGCGGCCTCGTGTTCACGGAAGCGCGCACCGACGCGCTCGTGCTCGAGCGATCTATCGCGCGCGTCTCCACTGACACGCGTCGCGATTTCGCATTTCACGTCTATGTGGAAGGCGAGACCGGTCACGTCAGCGGGCTGAGCGTCAAGCGCAGCGCGCCTGGCTCTGTGCGCGGCATCATCGCACTCGATCTGAATCAGCGCTTTCGCGTCGAACGTCCGGCGTGCCGCGTGCTGACGATGTTCGTACCGCGTGCAATCGTCGCCGCGCATATCGGCGACTGCGACGCGTTGCACGGTCGCGTGCTGCCCGATCACGCGCCGCTCGTGCATTTCGTGTTCGAACATTTCGAGGCCACCGCGCGAGAATTGCCGGTGCTCGACCGGCCCGACGCCGCTGACGCGCTCGATGCCGGCGCGCGGCTCCTGCTCGCGGCATTCGCCGACAAGCCGAATGCCGCGAGCGATTCACGCGCCGCACTGCAAACGGCCGTGAAGAGCCAGGTGAAGCGTTACATCGAAACGCGCCTGCATGAGGCCGATCTCACGCCGACCGCGATCGTCGAGGCACTCGGGCTCAAGCGCGCGACAGTCTATCGGTGGTTCGAGCAGGAGGGCGGGCTCGCCGCATATATTCGACTTCGCCGCTTGCGCGAAGCGGCCGACGAACTCGCGCTGTTTCCCAATCTGCAGATTGCGGATATCGCATTCGGTCTCGGCTTCAAGAGCGCATCGGATTTCACGCGCGCGTTTCGCCGCGCGTTCGACGTCAGTCCGCTCGAGATGCGCCTGCGCGCGCTCGAACTGTTGCGCGCGACGAGTGGCGATCCCGTCATGCGGATGCGCGCCGCGCACTCGCGCGGCCTTCCGGAAAGCGGCTGAGCGCAAGAAGCGTCAGGCAGTTCGCGGCGAGCAGATACCACGCGGGCGTCATTACGTTGCCCGTCGCGCCGACGAGCCATGCGACCGTCAACGGCGAGAATCCCCCGAAGATGACGACGCCGAAGGTATAGATCACGGCGAGGCTCGCCGCGCGCCGATCCCTCGGGAAGGCTTCGAGCATGAGCACCGAAGCGGCGCCCGCGCTGTTCAGCGCGACTGCGACATAGAGCAGGATGATGACGAGCGCGAGCGCATCCGGTGCGCCTCGCGTGAGCGCATAAAACGCGGGATAAGCCGTCGCGAGCGCGGCGAAGAGCGAGGCATATTGCAGCGTCTTGCGGCTCATCAGCCGATCGGCCGCAAGCGCGACGAGCGGCGTGACGATCAGAATAACGAGGCCGGAGAGCGACGCGATCAGAAAGCTGATGACAGGCGGCCGCTGCAGCGTATGCGTCAGATAGCTCGGCATGTACAGCACGGCGATGTAGATGCTCGACGATGGCGCGGCCATCATCAGGATGCCGCATGCGAGCGGGCGCGCGTGCTCGCGCAGTACAGTTGCGAGCGGCGTGCGCGCGGGTCGGGGCTTCGACGTGGATGCGTCGCCCGGCATGCGCCGCAGAAACCATCCGAGCGGCGCGATCAGTCCGCCGATGAAGAAGGGCACGCGCCATCCCCATTGCAAGAGTTGCTCCGGCGACAGAAGCGCCGATGTGCACGCGCCGACGAGCGCCGCCACGCACGCGGCCGCGCCCTGACTCGCACCACGCCAGCTGACGATGAAGCAGCGCCGTTCATAAGGCACGGATTCCATCAGCAGCGCCGATGCCGGTCCGATCTCGCCGCCCGCCGCGAGTCCTTGCAAAAGCCGCGCGACCACGATCAGCACGGTCGCGCTCGCGCCGATCGCCGCGTGCGTCGGCAAGCATGCGATCAGCCACGTACCCAGCGCCATCACGGCGATCGACAGCCGCATGCCGGCTTCGCGTCCGCATCGATCCGCGTATCGTCCGATGAGCACTGCGCCGAGCGGACGCATCACGAAGCCGGCGCCGAATGTCGCGAGCGATAGCAGCAGAGACGAGGCGGGATCATGCGCGGGAAAGAACAGCCGCCCGATGATCGCCGCGGAGAAGCCGTACACAGTGAAGTCGTATGCGACGAAGCCGTTGCTGATCACCGTCGCTACGATGATGCGGGTCAGATTCGCGGGCGCTTGTGGACGTTCGATTTCAGTCATGAATGAGATTGGCGCGTTCGATTCCGGCCATCGATATTAACGGCCGTATTATTCATATCTTTAAAGGAATATCGCGCACGCGTAATATACGATCTCCTTTCAAGCCGATGACTTCACAGACGTTCAGTAACGAGGAATCGCCTTCATGGATGACGCCACGCGCGAATTCGACCGCTTGCGCCCTCGTCTGCAGGGCATTGCGTATCGCATGCTCGGTTCGGTCGCCGAAGCCGAGGATATCGTGCAGGACGTATGGCTGCGCTGGCATGCGGCGGCTCACGAAGCGATCGAGAATGCCGAGGCGTGGCTCGTCGCAGTGACGACGCGCCATTCGATCGACCGGTTGCGCGCCGCGAAGTTGCAGCGCGAACACTACACCGGCATCTGGCTGCCCGAGCCGCAGATCACCGAGCCGCCGGCAACGCCGGAGGAAGTCACGGAGCGCGCGGACGACGTATCCGTCGCGTTCCTCATGCTGCTCGAACGCCTCACGCCCGAAGCGCGCGCGGCGTTTCTGTTGCGCGAGGTCTTCGACGCCGACTATGCGGAGGTCGCGAACATCATCGGCAAGACGGAGGCCGCATGCCGCCAGCTCGTGAGCCGAGCCAAGGCACAACTACGCGAAGAGCGTCCGCGACGTTCGGTGTCGCGAGAGATTCAAAGGCGCTTGCTGCATGCATTCGCGCACGCGATGGAGCTCGGCGATTTCGCAGCGATTCACGCGATGCTCGCGGAGGACGCCATGCTGATCGGCGATGGCGGCGGGCGCGTGCAGAGTTTCCCCAAACCGCTTTTGGGCGGCAAACGCATCGCGCAGCTTTTTTATGCGGCCTTTCTGCGGTATGGAAACGGCGTGTGTCTCGAACTCGTCATGCTGAATGAGCAATGGGCGCTGCTGCGTTTCATCGACGGCAAGCTCGAATCCGCGCAGACTTTCGATATCGAAGATGAACGCATCGTACGCATACAGGTGCAGCGCAATCCGGATAAGCTCGAACGCATTGCGGCTCGCCATGGCAATGCATGAACGCTCGCGATTCGATTGATGCGTGCGAGGCAACAGCGTGGGCACGTTCGCGTGTCTACCGCGACAAGCCGCGCAAACCTAGGATGACATCCATCTTCAACCAGACATGGAGTCATCATGACGCAGCGAGTCAACTACATTCAACAATCTCCCGAGCTTTTCCGGAAGTTCTATGAGTTCAGTCAGGCGGTGCGTGAATGCTCGATCGAGCAGACGACCCGCGATCTCGTGACGCTTCGCGCATCGCAAATGAATGGCTGTGCGTTTTGCGTCGATATGCATGTGAAGGAAGCGAAGATTCATGGCGAGCGCGAACTGCGCACGCATCACGTTGCGATCTGGCGTGAATCGCCGCTGTTTTCGCCGCGCGAACGTGCCGCGCTCGCGTGGACCGAAGTGCTGACGCGCATTCCCGAGCATGGCGTGTCCGACGATCTCTTTGCACGCGTGCGTGAGCAGTTTTCGGAGAAGGAGTTGTCGGATCTGACGTACATCATCATCGAGATCAATGGGTGGAACCGTGCGAATGTCGCGTTTCAGACGGTTCCGGGTTCGTCGGATAAAGCTTTCGGCCTGGACAAGGCAAACCTGTCGTAGTGCGTTCGCGCCGTCGTTCGATCATGGGAGAACGGATCATGCACAGCATCAAACGCGTGGGACTTGCACTCGTCTTCGGATGCGCGGCGCTCGCGGCGAGCACGGCGCACGCGGCGCCGGAGGCCATCGTCAAGGAACTCATGACGAAGCCGCTTCCGGAATATCCCGGCAAGGAGGCGCTGATGATCAGCGTGGAGTATCCTCCGGGCGCGGTCGATCCCGTGCATCGTCACGACGCTCATGCCTACGTATATGTCCTGGAAGGTACGATCGTCATGCAGGTTCGCGGCGGCAAGGCCGTGACGCTCAAAGCCGGCGATACCTTTTATGAAGGCCCTGACGACATTCACACTGTGCGACGCAACGCGAGCAACACGAAGCGCGCGAAATTCATCGTGCTGCTTCTCAAAGACAAGGACAAGCCCGTTCTGACGCCCGTTAAATAAAAAATTCGGCATGGCGCGTCACAAACCGTGTGGCGCAAACGTCTTGTTGGACAGAGCCACTACGTTTCGTGCCGCCATGCCATCAGACCTTGTGTGTCATTCCGACGATTCTCTCGCGTATAGCTTCGTAGCGAGTTATGCGGGCGTCGTTTCTTTTCTTGCCGTCGCCAACGAAGGCAGCTTCGCGAAAGCGAGCGACCGCCTGGGCATCGGCCGTTCCGCCGTCAGCCGCAACGTGCAGAAGCTGGAAGCACAGCTCGATGCGCGTCTCTTCCTGCGCACGACGCGCAGCACGTCGCTCACACGCGAAGGCGAGCTCTTCTACAAGAATTGTCAGCCAGGCGTGGAGCGCATCGTGCAGGCGCTGGAGGACATGCGCGAGTTGCGCAACGGGCCGCCACGCGGTCACTTGCGCATCGCGTCGGCACCGGGCTTCGGCCGCAAGGTCGTCGCGCCGCTTCTAGCCGGCTTTAATGCACGCTATCCGGACATCGCACTCGAACTGCTGCTGAACGATCGTCCGTGCGATTTCACGGCAGATAGGGTGGATGTCGCGTTTCGCGATGGTCACATGGAAGATAGCGAAGTCGTTGCAAAGCAATTGATTCCGATGCAGATGATCGTCTGCGCATCGCCGGCGTATGCGCGCGAGCACGGCCTGCCGCGTCATGTCGACGATCTCGACGACCATCGCTGCATCAATTTCCGCGCGCCGGCGGGGCGCATCGCTGAATGGGAATTCAAGGTCGACGGCCTTGCGCGAAAGCGCTCGCCTGCGGCCCGGCAAACCTTCAACGATATCGACCTGATGCTGCAAGCAGTGCTCGACGGGCAGGGCATCGCACAACTGCCTGCGTATCTCGTCTGCGATTCGCTCAAGGCGGGGCGCCTCGTCACCTGTCTCGCGCAATACGCGCCCGACGATGGCGGCCACTATCTTTGCTATCTCAGCCGCAAGCATTTGCCCGCGCGCGTGCGTGTATTCGTCGATTACATGACCGAGCAGACGCGCGCGCTTGATCTGCATTGCCTGACGACGTTCATCACGAACCCACGTGCGGGCGTGCAGCAGCTCATCTCAACCGATTGATGCATCGAAGGCAACACTGCGCATCCGTGCGAGGCGCTACCGGATGCACGCCTGCACGCCTACGATGCGTCATCATCGCGCATTCGCGCATTCGCGGATCGTTTCGAGGAGGAAATCATGAACATCGTAGTCATCGGCGGAAGCGGACTCATCGGCAGCAAGGTCGTGGAGCGTCTGCGTGCGCGCGGGCACGAAGTAATCGCGGCATCGCCGGCATCTGGCGTCGACACGATGACAGGAAAGGGCCTGCAAGAAGGGTTGCAGGACGCGCGCGAGGTCGCGGCGCGTTGAGCGATCGTGCAACGTTCGCGCGAAGAATGGATGACCGCCATGGAGCATATCGATCCGCCGCCCGTCAGCCTGCTCGACAGGTATCAAGGACGCGACGTGCAACCCCTGTATTCGACGACCGTCGCGGTGACGGGTGGCGATGCGGGACATGGCCGCGCGACGGGCGAGGCACGATCCGACGACGGCAATCTCGCTCTTGACCTGCGTATGCCCGAGGCGCTCGGCGGTCCCGGCGGCGGCACGAACCCCGAGCAACTGTTCGCCGCGGCCTACGCTGCATGTTTTCATGGCGCGATGGTCCTGCTTGCGGCGCGCGCCGGCATCGTTGTCGAGGCTGCAAGCGTGTACGTCACGGTCGAATTCAGCCGCGATCCGATGGACGGGCTCTTCGTGTTGACCGCCCACACACGCGTGCAGATGCCCGGCATCGAACGCAGCGTAGCTGAGGAACTCGTGCGCAGCACGGAACGCTTTTGCCCTTATACGAAGATGGCGCGTCAAGGCATCGTCAACATAGTTGCGCTTGCAAATACCGACGATGCCTCGAAAGCACATCAAGTCATCAAACGTTGAGTGGTTTCACTCGCTCTATCGCGCCGGCTCAACGCGCCCAACGCGAACGCGGCGATGATTGCGGGAATCGCGAGCAGCGTGAAGACCGCGCCAAATTGCAGCCCCATGCTCATGAGCACGCCGCCGGTCATTGCGCCCGCGACCGCGCCCATGCGGCCGATGCCAAGCATCCATGCGACGCCGGTCGCGCGGCTTCGCGTCGGATAGAACGACGCGGCGAGCGCCGACATCGATGTAACCGCGCTCGTCACCGCTGTTCCGGTCAGGAAGATCAGCACAGCAAGCCAGAACTGATCCGCGATGCCGCGTCCGATTGTCAGCACCATCGCCGCTGCGAGCACATAAGCGCACGCGTTCACGCGTCGCGGATTGGCCTTGCCCATCACCCAGCCAAGGCACAGGTTGCCGAGAATGCCGCCGAGCGGAAAGAGCGATGTCGTGAGCGCAGCGCGCTCGGCGGAGAAGCCTGCATCCTTGAAAAGCGTAGGAAGCCAGTTCGTCAGCAGATAGAAGATCATCAGCCCCATGAAATAGGCGAGCCATAACATGGACGTGCCAAAGCGATAGGGACGCGAGACGATGATGCCGAGCGAAGATTTGTCGGCGCCGGCCGTGCGCGTATCGGCAGAAGTGAACATGACGCGCGCGCCTTCCGCGAGACGCGGATCGTTCGAGATGCGGCGCAGGACGCGCCCGATCTTTCGCGTAGGGCGTTGTCTCACGACCATGAACTGTGCGGACTCGGGCAACAGAACGAGCAACAGCACGGTGAGCCCGATAGGACCGAGTCCGCCGGCGACGAGCACGCTTTGCCAGCCGAAATGCGGTATGAGCCATGCGGCGCAGAGCCCGCCAAGCGATAGTCCTACGGAGAAGCCGCAGAACATCGCATTGACGGCGATAGCACGAACGCGCGCCGGTGCGTATTCGGACATCAGCGTGACCGCGTTGGGCATTGCCGCGCCGAGACCCAGGCCGGTGAGAAAGCGCCACGCGGTTAGTGTTTCGACTGAGCTTGCTTGTGCCGATGCGAGGCTCCATACGCCAAAGAAGAACACGGAAATGGCAAGCACCGCCTTGCGTCCGATACGGTCGGCGGCCGGCCCGGCCACGAGCGCGCCGATGCCGAGACCGACGAGCGCCGCACTCATCACCGGACCTAACGCGGCGCGCGTGATGCCCCAGTCGCCGATCAACGACGGCGCGATAAAACCGATTGCCGCGGTATCGAAACCGTCGGCCGCGACGACGAGAAAGCACAGGATCAGAATGACCCATTGATAGGGCGAGAAGCGCTCGCCGTCGATAAAGCTCTGGACCTCGATGGTCCCGACGTTCTTTTCCATGCCGTTATGTCTCCATTCATTCATGTGCAAGCGGAAGAATGCGGCCTTCGTCGTGCCGCTATGCCGCGCGCTTATCGAACTGCTGGCGAAAGACTCTTGAACTCGACGCGCCTGATGATGCGGCTTTCCTGGGCGACGATGAGATGCGCCGACGCATGCAGATAAGCGGGCCATTCGGGGTCGTTGTCGCGCGCGGTGCGCCGCTGGTCGTAATCCGCGATGCTCTCGTAGCCCCACAGATGCACGACCTGATTCAACGCGCCGATATCGCTCATATAGAAACCTACGGGCGCGCCGAGATATCTGGTCTGAATAGGCATCGCTAGACGGTCGAATACGTCGATGAATTCCGACATGCCGCGCGGCTTGATCGTATAGATGCGGTGATCGATGAAAGGCTTGCTCATGCTGCGCTCCTCAATTCGCTGGACTTCGCGTGCGCGTCGACGCTGCCCGCGAGATGCAATCCGGTGAGATAACCGAACGTCATGATTGGACCGAGCGTGATGCCCGCGCCGGGGTAGTTGCCGCCCATGACGCTCGCGCGGTCGTTGCCGACGGCATAGAGCCCTGGTATCGGCTCGCTGCCCTTGAGTACCTGGCCATGCGGATTCGTCGCGATTCCGTCGAAGGTGCCGAGATCGCCCATAACGACCTTGAGCGCGTAGTACGGACCGTCGCCAATCGGTGCGATGCAAGGATTCGGCTTGTGAGCGGCATCGCCGAGATAGCGGTTGAAAGATGTCGTGCCACGGCCGAAAGCAGTGTCCTTGCCCTGCGTGGCATCGCGGTTATAGTCGCGGACCGTCGCTTCGAGCGCTGTGGCGTCGATGCCTGTCCGCCGTGCCAGTTCCGCGAGCGTGCGGCCTTTGACGAGATATCCGTTCTTCAGATGAGGACCGACCGGTAGCGGCGCGGGCTTTGCAAAGCCGAGGCCGTATTTGCGAATCGTCGCGTGATCGCAGATGAGCCACATGGCTGTTTCGCTTTCATCGCGACAGGCTTCGATCATCGCTGCGCCGACATCGTGGTAGGAATTCGATTCGTTCGTGAAGCGCACGCCGCTGCGTGTCACGCCGATCACGCCCGGCTTGTAGCGATCGAGCAGATGCGGGAACACGCCGTATTTGCCGCCTTTTAGCGGCACGCGCGAGACCGGCATCCACGCAGCGGGCTGCGGATAGCGAATATCGACACGTCCGCCCACGCGCTCGGCCATGCGCGCGCCGTCGCCGGTATTGCATGCCGGCACAGGCGATACATGTTCGCCGCCGCGCCGCACATGCGGATAGGCCTTTGCGATGCGCGCGACATCGTGAGAGAAGCCGCCACACGCCAGCACGACACCGCGTCGCGCAACGATGCGCGTTTCATGTCCGTTCGCAATCACGATCGCCCCGGTCACGCGGCCCTTCACCGTAATCAGTTCTTTCGCGCCCGTTCGCGTGTGAATCGGAATGCCGAGATCGAGCGTGGATTTCGCGAGGCGCGCGGCGAGTGCGTTGCCGCTCGTGATCTGCACGCCGCGCTTGTATTGTGCGAGTTCCCGGATATGGCTCGCGAGTCGCTTCGCGACATACCACGCGGATTCGATCGATTTCGTCGCGTTAAAGAAATGCTTGAGATCCGCGCTCGACGAATTGAACATCATGCCGATGAAAGTTATCGTCTTGAGCGGCGGGCGCAGGCGCACGATGTCCTTGCCAAGCGCGCGTGCGTCGAACGGTTTTGCAACGACGGAACGTCCCACGTCGACACCGCCCGGCGCATCGGGATGATAGTCGGGGTAGAGCGTCGGCAGAAATTCGACCGAGGTCTCGCGCTCGAAGAATTCGATCATGCGTGGGCCGCTTTCAAGGAACGCTTCGACGGCTGCTTCGTCATACATCGCGCCCGTTTCGCTGCGCATGTATCGAACTGCGGCTTCGCGCGTATCCTGCACGCCCGCTTCTTTCGCGTGGCGATTTCCCGGTATCCACAAGACGCCGCCCGAGAACGCGGTCGTGCCGCCGAAGTATTCCTCCTTCTCGACGACGATCACGTCGAGCCCTTGCTTCTTCGCTGTAATCGCCGTGGAAAGGCCGCCGGCGCCCGAGCCGATCACGAGCACATCGCAAGCGAGATCGGACGACCGCGTTACGGTAGTCATGATGAAGTCCTTTGATTGAAGCCGGGCGCTTCGCACGCCCGTGAGATGAGAAGCAGCGTGTCAGGCGTTGCGCGGCGCTTCGAAGCCGGGACGTGGAACGAGATCCATCAACATGCATTCGAAGCCGCCGTCGACGGCAAGCTCCGCGCCGTTCACATAGGCCGCGCGCTGGCTTGCGAGGAATGCAACCACCTCGGCGATATCGCGCGGTTCGCCGATGCGCCGGCTTGCGATCATTGCGCTGCGGCGCGCTTCGACATCGCCTTGCTCATAGAACGCCATCGAAAGCGGCGTGCGGATCATGCCGGGGCAGACCGTATTGCTGCGCACGCCGCGCCCGCCCCATTCGGCGGCGATCTGACGGGATAACATTGCGATGCCCGCCTTGCTCGGGCTATATGCGCCGCTCCACGTCTGCGGATGATGCGCCGCCACCGATGCGATATGCACGATGCTTCCGGCGCCGCGCGCGAGCATGTCGCGCCCGAATGCCTGCGCACATAACATGTAGCCGGTGAGATTGACGGCGAGCATCGCATTCCATGCATCGAGGCCGATATCTTCGATGCCGCCCGCGCGCAACAGGCCTGCGTTATTGACGAGCACATCGACCTGACCGAACTTGCGTGCAACTTGATCGCGTGCGCGGTTCACGCTCGTTGCATCGCCGATATCGCAAGTTATGGCGATAGCATCGACGCCAGTTGCGCGCAATGCTTGCGCCGCATCGTTGCAGCCCGCTTCATCGCGATCGAGTAGCGCGAGCCTTGCGCCCGCATCGGCGAATGTCGATGCAATGGCGCGCCCGATTCCGCCGGCCGAACCCGTCACTACACATACGCTCGATTCGAGGCCGAGCCAATGCTGCGCGGTGTGATCCCGCGCGGCCTGATTAGTCATCCTTGTCTCCTGAGTTCGTTCGATGCAAAGGCGCCGATAGCCTTGCCTGTGAAAAAAGTATATTCACGGCCATGCACGAAAGATTGGACAAAGGACGCAGACGACAGGACAATTTGTGCATCAGGAGACGCAGGATATGAGGAAAATCCCTAACTACAACTTGTACGGGGAATCGGCGCGTCCGCCGTGGTATGACGCGTTCAACTTCGAATGGATCGTCGAGCGCAGCGCGCCCAACGACTGGCATATCGACGCGCATCGCCACGATGCGCTCTTGCAATTTCTGTACATTCGCGGCGGCGGCGGGCAAGTGCTGATCGAGAACAGCATGATCGATCTCGTGCCGCCGTGCGTCATCATGCTGCCCGCGCAAACGGTTCATGGATTCAACTTCGCGCCGAACGTGGATGGTCTCGTCGTGACCGTCGCGCAAAGATCGATCGAGGCGCTGGCATCGATCGCGGCGCCGGGACTCGTTCCGGTGTTGCAACGCGCAGGCGTCTCGCGCATGAGTGCCCACTCCGTGGAGGAAAGCGCATTCGTGCCGATCGTCGAATTGCTCGAGAAGGAATTCCGCGCGACGAATCGCGGTCACATGGCGGCGGGCATGTCGCTATTGATTGCACTCTTTGTGCATGTCGTGCGCCTATGCGAAAGCGCATCTGCGCCGAGTGTCGCATCGACCGAAAGGCGGGCGCAGCAGATCAAGCGCTTCAGGGAACTGGTGGCCGCGCATTTTCGCGAGCATCGACCTGTCGAGTTCTATGCGCAGAAGCTCGGCATGACGGTCACACAACTCGGGCGGATATGCCGCGAAGAGATCTCGAGTTCGCCGCTCGCAATGATCAACGAGCATCTTGTGCGCGAGGCGCAGCGCGATCTCGTTTATTCCAGCATGTCGGTCAAGCAGATCGCACATGGACTGGGCTTTGCCGATATCGCTTATTTCAGCCGCTATTTTCGCAAGCAGACCGGCGTCACGCCGACCCGATTCCAGGCGGAAGCGCACAAGGCGCTGGCCATTCAATAGCCCGTTCGCTTCCTTCTTCGAGGGTTGCCAGCTTCGTACAAGCGTGCGATGCTTCGCCGTGCTGTAAATCGATAACAACAAGAAAGGCCCGAGCGAGACCAGTCCGGTTTAATCACCCTTCGAAGGAGTGAACATGATCGTACTGTCATCGGATCCAGCGGCGCACGACGCGTCGCGGCGCTTCCGCATAAAGGCACGCGGAATGCTGTGCGCCTGGCTCGTCATGAGCTCGGCTGCCAATGTCGCCTATGCCGACGCACAAACGGCGTATACGCTTCTGCCGCCACCCAGCGAGTTATACGGTGACCTTTTCGTCGCCGTGCAGACGCAGGGCGTCTATCCCGATCAGAAGACTTTCGTCGATGCCATACCCAAGATTGACCCCGCGCAGATCGTGCAGGCTTATCATCAGCAGATGTCGGTGCCGGGCTTCTCGCTCGCGACGTTCGTCGCACAATACTTCACGCCGCCAACGGATCAGGTGATTACGCCGCCGCCGAATCAGAGCCTGCGCGAACATATCGACTGGCTTTGGCCCGAACTCACGCGTCTGACGACGACCGCGAACGTACCCGCCAACAGTTCCCTGATTCCGATGCCAAAGCAGTACGTGGTGCCTGGCGGACGCTTTCGGGAAGGTTACTACTGGGATACCTATTTCACGATGCTCGGTCTGCAGGAGGCAGGCCGCGAAGATCTCGTCGACGATATGCTCGATAACTTCGCGTATCTGATCGACACGATCGGCCATATTCCGAATGGCAATCGCACATACTATGTGAGCCGTTCGCAGCCGCCGTTCTTCTCCTATATGGTCGAACTTGCCGCGCACAAGGAAGGTGGACGTGTTTATCAGAAGTATTTGCCGCAATTGCGCCGCGAACATGATTACTGGATGCAAGGAGCGGATACGCTGCGGCCAGGCGGCGCGGTACGCAACGTCGTGATGATGCCGGACAAGACCGTGCTCAATCGGTATTGGGACGAACGCGATACGCCGCGCGACGAGTCCTACTCGGAAGACGTGGCGACCGCCAAGCTGGTCACGAACCGTCCGGCGAACGAGGTGTATCGCGACTTGCGTGCGGCGGCCGAAAGCGGCTGGGACTTCAGCTCGCGCTGGTTCGGCGACAATATGACGCTTGCGACGATCCGCACGACATCGATCATTCCCGTCGATTTGAATAGCCTGATGTTCCACCTCGAAACGACGATCGCAATCGGTTGCGGCGAGGCGCGTGATTTCCGTTGTGTCGGCGAATTCGTGGGGCGTGCGGCCAAACGCGCGATCGGCATCAACAGATATCTCTGGAACAAGAACGGGTATTACGGCGATTACGACTGGAAACTCGGTCAGCCGCGCAACAACCCATCGGCTGCTATGCTCTATCCGCTCTTCGCCAACGTGGCGTGGCCGGAGCGCGCGCACAAGACCGCGGAAACCGTCGAAGCGATCTTGCTCAAGCCGGGCGGACTCACGACGACCACGTACAACACGACGCAGCAATGGGACGCGCCGAATGGCTGGGCGCCATTGCACTGGATCGCCGTGCAAGGATTGAAGCGCTATGGGCGCAGCGATCTCGCGCAACAGATCGGCACGCGCTTTCTTGCCGACGTGAATAACGTCTATAACACTCAACATAAGCTCGTTGAGAAGTACATCGTGGAAGGTAGTGGAACGGGCGGCGGAGGAGGTGGGGAATATCCGTTACAGGATGGTTTCGGATGGACGAATGGCGTGACGCTGAAACTGCTCGATCTCTATTCGCCGGGGCAATGAGCCGATGAAACGGCGGGCATCGTCAAAGGTCATGTAGCGATGCCCGCGTTTCGGTTCGCGTCAATCCTTCTTCGCCTGCTTTTGCCGCCGATATTCCGGTACTGTCATGCCGCCCACGCCCCAGTTCTCCATTTCCACTTCCTGGATGACGACGAACGTGGTATCGAGCGGCTTGTTCAATACTTCGAGAAGGAGTTGGCTCGCGCCCTCGATGAGTTGCTTCTTTTCCTCGGCAGTCACCGCGTTCGTGCCGGGCTTGTTGCCTTCGCGTGTCACCTGAATCGTTACGATCGGCATGACGATCTCCTTGAGTGGGAAACGACGAAGCGCCTGCGAGAGGCGCATCGTCAACGGGCAAAGAATCGATCAATGTCCCGCGCTTTGACCGCCGTCGACGTGCAGGATCTCGCCCGTCACGAACGGCGCCGCATCAAGATACAGCACCGCGTTCGCGATGTCGCTCATTTCGCCCATGTGTCCCATCGGATGGAGTGCGCCGAGCGCGTCGTGCGTTTCGGGCGCATGCATCGGCGACTTGATGATGCCGGGCGACACTGCATTCGCGCGAATGCCTGACTTCGCATACTCGATAGCAAGCGACTTTGTCGCGGAATTCAGACCGCCCTTGGTCAGCGACGCCAATACCGAAGGCACGCCGCTTACCGCATGATCCACGAGCGACGTCGTGATGCTGACGATGTGGCCGCTCTTGTTCTTTTCCATTTGCTCGATAGCCAGTTGCGTGATGTGGAAGAAGCCATTCACATTCACGTTCAGAACCGCGGCATAGTCTTCCTGCGTATATTGCGTGAAAGGCTTTGCGACGAATATGCCGGCGTTGTTGACGAGCGTATCGATGCGGCCGAACTTTGCGATTGCCGCTTCGACCACGCGCTGCGCGGTGGCGCGATCGCCGATATCACCGGCGACAGCGACGACGTTCGGATCGTCCGGTTGCTGAATTGAACGGGCGGTCGCGACGACGCGATAACCTTGCGCACGGAATGCCTTGACGATTTCAGCGCCGATGCCTTGCGATGCACCGGTAACGATAGCGACTTTGCTTGCGTTGCTCATGATGAACCTCGATGAATGTTGGTTTGGGCCTGTTGCGGATCGGACCGACGGCTCCGATGGCTCGTAATCTAGGCCTTTCGAGATTCCTTGCGTACACCCGTGATGGACAATCAGTCTTGCGTGCGAGGAACAAATGGGCCGCAGCGAAATCGATCAGACGAATGAATCACCGATAGGAGAAACGACGTGACGCTGCAAAACGTAAAGGCCTTCGTGTTCGACGTATTCGGCACGGTAGTGGACTGGCGCGGCGGAGTTGCACGCGAGGCTGCGCCATTTCTTCAACGCCACGGCGCAATCGACGCAACGCCCGAAGCGTTCGCCGATGCATGGCGAAGCCGCTACGTGCCTGCGATGCGCAAGGTGATCAACGGGGAGCGGCCATTCGTGCGGCTCGATGTGCTGCATCGCGAGAATCTGCTCGACGTGCTGCCGGAGTTCGGCATCGATCCGAATGCCGTGGCTGCCGAAGCGCTTGAAGAGTTGAATCTTGCATGGCATCGGCTCGATCCGTGGCCGGATTCGATAACGGGTTTGCAACGGCTCAAGGCGCGCCATATCATCGCGCCGCTTTCGAACGGCAATATTCGATTAATGGTCGATATGGCGAAGCGCGCCGGTCTGCCTTGGGATGCGATTCTCGGCGCGGAGATTGCGCAAATCTATAAGCCCGATCCGCAGGCGTATCTACGCACGGCCGAAGTGTTGATGCTGACGCCGGAAGAAGTATGTCTCGTCGCTGCGCATAACGACGATCTCGCGGCGGCAAGAAGGTGTGGGTTGCGCACGGCGTTCATCGCACGGCCCTATGAACGCGGTCCCGCTCAGACAGTGGATTTAAAAGCCGAAAGCGATTGGGATGTCGTTGCCAAGGATATGAACGAATTGGCCGATGCCGTGGGTGCGTGAGCGCTGCGAGCATCGGCCAATGACGAGCTGGATTTAAGCGACGCCTTCGACGATGCGGAAGTCGCGCACGACGGAATCGCCCAGCACTTCCAGTGCGCGCTTATACGTTGCACTGTTATAGGCGGCGACGGCTGCTTCGAGTGAATCGTATTCGATGACGACGGTGCGCTCGAGCACGCCTTCGCCTTGCACCATCGACGCAACGCCGCGCACGAGCGGACGGCCGCCGCCTTCTGCAATAGCCTGCGTTGCGATCTTCGAGTATTCCGCAACCTGATCGGGCTTCATGATTTTTGTGTACACACTGACCCAATATCCCTTTGCCATCTTTATCTCCAGTGTTTGAAGGGCGCCTTGCGCCATGAGGCGAACGCACTGTGCATTTGCATTCAGTCCGGCGGACAGCATAGCAAATTCTCGATTAAGCGCGTTTCGGTGAAAGGTGCTTTCTTGCGCTAGGGGTTAACCCGAGAGCACCTGCGTCATAAACTGCTTTCACTGCTTCGAAAGGCACTGTGTTCGAAGCCGGGCACCTCATAACACTGGAGTTTCATCATGAAGTCGATCATCCGCGCAGCACTCGTCGCAACCGCTCTCGTCATTCCCGTCGCTTCGTTCGCGCAAAGCCAGATCACGCGCGCTCAAGTGCGCGCGGAATTGGCGGCATTGGAGAGCGTCGGCTACCACGTCGGCGACGGCGATCAGGCGCACTATCCCGAAGCCATTCAAGCGGCCGAAGCGAAGCTCGCCGCACGCGATGGTGCGACGGCCTATGGCGGCGCGGCCAACGGTGCATCGCAATCGGGTAGCGCACGTGTGTCGCAGTCCGAGTGGAACGCAATGTACTCGCGCTAAATGCGTGAATGACTGAAGCGGTCTATATGACCGCCTCAGGCGATGCATTCAGTCCGCAGCGTATTTGCGGTCGAGTGCATCGAAGAGCGGCTTGTTCACGAGCCGTTGACGCTCGGCGAAAGGCGCAACGACAGCGGGATTTTCGTCGAGACGTCCCTGCGATTTCAAGGCGCCGAGCGCGGTCTGCATGCCGCGCACGGCGCTTTGCAATGCCGCATTTGCATAGAGCACGAGGCTGAAGCCGAGGCGTTCGAGATCCGCGCGGTCGGTAACAGGCGTCTTTCCGCCGATCACGATGTTGATCAGTTGCGGCGCGTCGAGCAGCTTCGGCAGTGACGCGATTTGCTCCGGCGTTTCGATCGCTTCGACGAAGAGAATGTCGGCGCCCGCTTCGACGAATGCGCGTGCTCGTTCGATCGCTGCATCGAAGCCCTCCACCGCGCACGCATCGGTGCGCGCGATGATCAGAAAGTTATCGTCTTCGCGGGCATCCGCCGCTGCGCGTATCTTCCCTACCATTTCATTCGTCGATATCACGGCTTTGCCCGCGAAGTGCCCGCATTTCTTCGGCATAACCTGATCTTCGAGCTGAATGGCGTCCGCGCCCGCGCGCTCCAGCGTGCGTACCGTGTGACGCACGTTGAGCGCATTGCCGAAGCCCGTGTCCGCGTCGACGATAAGCGGCAGGTCCACTGCATCGCGGATGCGCGACGTATGCTCCGCGATTTCCGCGAGTCCCATGAAGCCGAGATCCGGCAGGCCGAGCGACATGTTGGTTACACCTGCACCGGTGATGTAGATCGCCTCGAAGCCGAGATCGGCGGCGACTTGCGCGCTCATTGCGTTGAATGCGCCGGGCAGCAGCAGGGCGCTGCGAGCGTTGACCCGTTCGCGAAAGGCCGCGCGGCGGCGCGAGGAAGAAGTGGTCATGGCTAAGGTTCCGGAAAGATAGTTCGTGTTCGGCGTCGATGCATGCGCCAGCGTCTGCAATGCTAACGCGCGATGCGCTTCGGCGCTCGCACGAACGTCATTCGAAGCGGAACAGCGCACGCGCCGAATCGCGCAACACGATGGTACGCAGCGATGCGTCGGGAATCCAGCGGTCGAGCGCATCGCGCGATGCGCCGTAGTCCATCAGGCTTTGATGTTGCGTGTGCGGCCAGTCGCTGCCCCACACGAGCCGCGCTGCGCCGAATGAATCGAGCAAGGCGGACGTGAGCGTCTGACCGAGCGACGTGCCGGTTTCGCCTTCCACGCTGCGGTAAGCCGCCGATAGCTTGACCCACACGCGGCCGCATTGCGCCGTCGTCAGCAGATAGCGAAAGCCCGGATCGTCGGCGCCAAATGCCGGATCGGGACGGCCGAAATGATCGATCACGATTGTGCAGGCTTGTTCGAGCAATGGCGCGATAAGCATCGGCAAGTCCACGGCATCGCGATGAATCTCGACGTGCCAGCCGAGCGCGTTGACGCGCTCGAATAACGCTCGCCAACGCGCTTCACGCAGATCGGGCAACGCAAGCCCGATCAGATTGAGCCGCATGCCGACGACGCCGAGTGCCGCTAGGCGATACAACTCCGCGTCGCTGATCGAAGGATCGATAACGGCCACACCGCGAAAGCGTTGCGGATAGCGCTGCAGCACATCGAGAAAAAACGAATTGTCGGTGCCGAGAAAACTCGGTTGCACGAGCACCGCATGAGAGACGCCGTTGGTGCGCAAGTGTTCCGCATAGGCATCGAGCGTTGCGTCGTAGTCGGGTGCGTGTCGACGATGCGGTGCCAGCGGCAGGCCGCGCACGAAGACATGCGCGTGACTGTCGATCGCTTCGATGGCGGCAGGCTTCGATTCGAGCCATTGCTCATCGCCGAGCGTGGAATGAAGTGAACGCGTCATGGAAAGTTCAGACATGCTTGGGCGAACGCTCGTTCGACGCAGCTTGACCAGGCACAACAGCAATGCGACGGCCTTTCGTTTCAGGCAAGAGCAACGCGGCCACGACGACGAGTCCATAGGCCGCGCCCGCGTCGATGCCGATTGCCTGTCCGATCGGCATCGAATTGCCCATGTGGCCGACGAGCACCGGAAACGCCGCCGACACGACGCGTCCGAAGTTGTAGCAGAAGCCGACGCCCGTACCGCGCACGCCTTGCGGATAGAGCTCGTTGAAGAGCGCGCCGAGCGTTGCGGGAATGCCCGCGGAGAACAGACCGAGCGGGAAGCTCAATACGAGCATGGCAATATCGCCGATGGGCAGGAACACATAGACGTTGACCGTGACCGCGCAACAGACAGCGAAGAGAATCACGTTCTTCCTGCGACCGATCTTGTCTTGCAGCCATGCACTGACAAAGCATCCGATGATGAATGCCGTAATCACGACAGCCAGATAGCCGCCCGTGCCGAGCACCGACAAATGCCGCTCGGTTTTCAGGTAGGTGGGCAGCCATGTGGTAATGGCGTGATAGCCGCCGTGCGCGCCGAGGCCGATCAATCCGCCGACGATCGTCGTGCGCAGCACAGAAGGATGAAAGATTCCAGCGAGAATGGCGAGAGCGCTCTGACGTTGTGCATGTTCCTTTTCGGCAGGTTTCGATTCACGCGGCGGCTCTTCGATATTGCGGCGCATATAAATGACGAGCACAGCCGGAATGAGGCCGACGGCGAACAGCACGCGCCAGGCCCAGTCGGGTGATACCCATGAAAACACGATTGCATAGAGCAGAACCGCACCGGCCCAGCCAAAGCCCCATGCGCTTTGCACGATGCCCATAGCTTTGCCGCGATGTTTCGCGCGAATCGTTTCGCTCAACAATACTGCGCCCGCCGTCCATTCGCCGCCGAAGCCGAGTCCCTGAAGCGACTTGAGCACGAGCAACTGTTCGAAATTCTGCGCAAAGGCGCTGAGAAACGTGAAAAGCGAAAACCAGAGAACCGTGACTTGCAAGGCCTTGACGCGTCCGATTCGATCGGAAAGCACGCCCGCGAAGAGTCCGCCCAATGCGCCCGCGACGAGCGTCGCGCCGCCGATCAGACCGGCTTGTCCTTTTCCGATGCCCCATGTCGCGATGAGTGTCGGAATGACGAGACTGAATAACTGCGTATCGACGCCGTCGAGCGCCCAGCCTGCAAAGCATCCCCATAGCGTGCGTCTTTCCGCCGTGGAAATTTCACGGTACCAATTCATCTCGCGTCTCCTGTGCTGGCCTCTGGCCGGCTCTTGTTCAATATGCCACTGAATTCTAAAAACGAATCGCGGCCGCGCATACTATGGATACGTTCATCTTTCATAGCATTTTGATATGCTCGCAAGATGGAGACGCGCAACCTCAAATACTTTCTCGCGGTAGTCGATGCAGGCAGCGTCACGCGCGCGGCCGAGGTACTCGATATTGCGCAACCCGCGTTGAGTCAGGCGCTTTCGCGCATGGAGCGCGATCTTGGCGTGAAGCTTTTCGAGCGCACGCGACGTGGCGCGCAATTGACTCCGGCGGGCGACGCAATCGTCGAAGACATTCGATTGAGCGTGGCGCGCATTGACGCGGCATCGCATCGTGCGCGTGAAATCGGTGCGCAGCGCGGCGGGCGTCTGACGATAGGCTTTGCATCGGCGGCACTTTTCAGCCTGTTGCCTCGCGCGATTGCGGCGCTGCGCGAAGAGGTGCCGAACGTCGAACTCATGCTAAGAGAAATGAGCAATGCGGAGCAGGCAAGCGCGTTGGAGAAAGGAACGATCGATATCGGCTTGCTGCATACGCCTGTTGCCGTGGGCGGGCGCATGCGCGAAAAGTTGATCGTGAGAGAGCGCTTGCTCGCGGTACTGCCGATGTCTTTTGTTATTGGCGACGATGGAAAAGTCGGTTTGAAGGAGTTATCCGATGCAGGCCTCGTATGGTTTCCGAGCGATCAATTGCCGGTAGTTCGCGCGGGCATCCTCAGTGCTTTTCGTAAAGCGGGTTGCGAAGCCAACGTCGTGCAGGACGCGAATCGTTCTCTGACGGTATTGGCTTGCGTCGCGGCCGGATGCGGCGCATCGCTCCTGCCGCAATCCGTGACTGCGTTGCAGTTCGCCGGCGTGCGCTTCTGCGACGTGCGCGACGGCGATAACCTGCCACCATTCGAACTCAGCGCAATATGGCCGATGCGTTCCCGCCCGACGCTCGCGGATCGCTTCGCGGCCTTGCTCGAAGCATGAGCGCATGATCGCATCGCAAGGAGACACGCATGAATGAAACATCGAACGATCTGCCGCTACCGGACGGCATTCGCGCGCGCATGATCGACAATGGCAATGGCCTTTCGATGCATGTGCTCGAAGCCGGATTCGATATCCCCGGTCGGCCTTGCATCGTGCTCCTTCACGGCTTTCCCGAACTCGCTTATAGCTGGCGCAAGATCATGAAACCGCTTGCCGATGCGGGCTTTCATGTCGTCGCGCCGGATCAGCGCGGTTATGGGCGCACTATCGGCGGTATTGCTTCATTCGATACCGATCTCGAAGAGTTCACATTTCCGAATCTGGTCCGCGATGTACTGGGTCTCGTGTCGGCGCTGGGTTATCGCAGAGTCGCATCGGTTATCGGTCACGATTTCGGCTCGCCCGTTGCCGCGTGGTGTGCATTGATTCGTCCCGATATATTCGCATCGGTCGTGATGATGAGCGCGCCTTTTGCGGGGCCGCCCGCATTCGCCTTCAATACCGCGAACGACGATGCAAGGCTCGCGCGCGTCGAGACGGCGCAATCGCTCATGGCCGAAGCGGTCGCCGGGCTCGCGTCGCTCGATCCGCCGCGCAAGCACTATCAATGGTATTACTCGGGCGCGCAGGCGAATGACGACATGTGGCACCCGCCGCAAGGACTCGCCGCGTTCTTGCGCGCGTATTACCACATGAAGAGCGCGGACTGGCCGGACAATGATCCGCATCCGCTCGCATCCGTTTCTGCCGATCAACTGGCTTTGCTGCCCACGTACTACGTAATGAACGCGGATGCGACGATGCCGCAAACCGTCGCCGAACATTCGCCCGACGCCGATCAAATCGCCGGATGTGCCTGGCTGTCCAACCGCGATTTGAACGTCTATGCGAGCGAATACGCGCGCACGGGATTTCAGGGTGGACTGAACTGGTATCGGTGCGGCACCGATCCGAGTCTTGCTGCTGCACTGCGGATGTGGTCGGGGCGCACTATCGACGTGCCGTCATGCTTTATCGCAGGCGCGAGCGACTGGGGCTATTACCAGCGGCCGGGCGATTTCGAAGCGATGCGCGTGCTGGCCTGCACCGATTTTCGCGCGACGCATCTGATCGAAGGCGCAGGACATTGGGTGCAGCAGGAGCAGCCGAGCACCGTCGTCAGCCGCATACTGCGGTTTCTCCGTCAGAATGCGCCATAGAAATGTATCCATACGTGTATGAAGTTTCTTGTTGTAAGAGTGTCATCTGAATGAGTTGTCCGGCGGAACTTCATTGAAATCGCGGCTGTCCACGAGCCTCGCGGCCTTTTTTGTAGGTCGGCATGAACCGCGAGGAGAGTATCGATGGATAAAGGACGTGTTGCCGCGCTCGACGCTGGCCGGGCGCTCGCGATCGTCGGGGTAGTCGCAGTACACCTGTCGTTTCAGTTTCCCAATCTGCCGGGCACCGTCACGCTCATTGCGCGCATGGGCCAATACGGCGTGCAGTTGTTCTTCGTGATCAGCGCGATCACGATCTTCATGACGCTCGAAGTGGATCACGCGCGCTGCGCGGATGCGCGTCATGTCACGTTGCGCTTCTATATCAAGCGTTTCTTTCGCATAGCGCCGATGTACTACGCGGCGATCGCGGTCTATGGACTCATCAGCTATGGCGCGACGCGCTCGGGCATCGAACGCGCATGGATTCTCGGCGCACATGGGCCGATGGACGTGCTGCTCAACCTGGTCTTTCTGCATGCGCTTTCGCCGACAGCGATCAATAACGTCGTGCCAGGCGGATGGTCGATCGGCGTGGAGATGCTGTTCTACCTGATTGCGCCACTTCTATTTTTTCTCGCGATGAATCGCGCGCGCCTCTTGCTGGCTACGGTGTTGTTGCTCGGCCTCTCGTATGCCGTGATGTCGATGGCCGATTGCAACGGCACGCTCGATTGCAATGTCGCCAATAACACGTTCAGCTATTTCTGGCCGCCCGTGCAGGGTCCGTGCTTCATCGTCGGCATGTGGGCGTGGTATGCATTTCGCTCGCATCTTCTCGGCGCGTCCGACGTGACGGCGCGCGTGTCTTTACTGTATTTTTCACTGGCGCTGGCTTTTGCGCTCACGACCGCAGCGCTCGGCGTGTGGCTCGACAAGGCGCATGCGCTCGCGCCCGTATTCGCGGCATGCAGCGCCGTGGCCTTTCTGCTCTTCGTGTGTTCACGTCATGCCCGCAAGCATCGCGATAACAAGCATGCCGTGCCGCGCATCACACTCGTTCGACGCGCCGCCGCCGCGCTCGGCCGCGAAAGTTATGGTATTTATCTCTGGCACTTCATCTGCGTCTACGTGACGTTTCATTTCTTCGATCGCTCATTCGGACAGAAGAATGGAGAGACGTCGCTCGCGTTGTTCGGCGCGACGCTGATCGCGGTGCTCGTCGTCTCTTATGCATTGTCGCGTGTGTCGGACCGGCTGATTCAAGGGCGTGCTACACGCTTGTCGAGACGCCTGCTCGCATCGGTCGATCGACGCTTTCATCTGACGCGCGACGCCTGATCGCGAGGATAAGCATGAGCGCAGAACGCCTGACGGAAAGCCGGCATGGCTCGGCTTTCCCGCTGTCAAAGTACACGCGCGCGTTCATTCGATTCGCTCGCAAGCGGGGTGGCGTAGTGCTGGATATCGGCGCAGGTTATGGAACCGCGTCCCTGCCTACGTTAAGCAAACGCACGCGCGTGATCGCGAACGACATTTCCCGGGCGCAACTGGAGCAAATCCGGCAGGCTGCACCGGCCGCGTACGTCAGTAATCTCGTCTTGCTGGAAGGCGCGTTCCCGCACTACGAACTCGAAGCCTCTTCTCTCGACGTGATTCTCGCGTCTCACGTACTCCATTTCCTCGCGCCCGATGATTTCCGCACGGGCGTCGCCCGGCTATTCGATTGGCTCAAACCCAACGGCAAGGCATTCGTGCTGTGCTTCACGCCGTATCATCGTTTCATGGCGAAGATGATTTCCGACTACGAGCGGGCGATCGTATCGGGCAATGCATGGCCAGGATTGACGGAGGACTCGGATCGCTATGCACTCGCGCCAAAGCTATTGCCCGCGACAGTCAACCTCATGGACCCGACGATACTCGCCCGCGAATTCATGCTCGCGGGTTTTCGCATCGAGTGCGTGGAATTCACGCCGTGTCCTCGGGGCGTGAATCCGGAATACTTCCCTCTCGATGGCCGCGAGTGGGTCGGACTCGTTGCCTACAAAAGCGCCTGATTCGTCGTCGCTGGCGCGGGCAATTCGAACCGCCTTCCGCGCGTGCGATACAGCACGATGCTCAGAGCCAGCGTCGCAAGCTCGGTGATGGCGACGGTCATCCAGATGCCGCGCGGCCCGAACCATTCGGTCAGAAGCCAGAGCATCGACAAGAGCAGCAGCCAGCTTCGCAACAGGGCGACGATCATCGACGCGAGCGGCGCTTCGATGGCCGTCAGATAGCCGCTGATCGCTACGTTGATCGCGGCAGGCAGGAACGCGAGCGCGCACCACGGCAATGCGTCGCGCAGAAGCGCTTGTGCCGCAGGACTGTCGGGCACGAAGAGCGCCCCGAGCGGTTGCGCGAGCGCGAGGATCGCGAAAGCGGCGGCGAGTGCGAAGCCTGCCGTAACGATGACGCCGATCGAAAACGCGCGCGACACGGCATGCGCGTTGCCCGCGCCGCGCTGAAAGCTCACGATAGGCTGCATGCTCTGTACGAGCGCGACCATCATGACCGACGCGATCATCGTCATGTATTCCACGACTGCGAACGCAACGAGGCCGGTGTCGCCGAGCCAGCGCAATACAGCGTGATTGAACGCGAAGAGCGTGACGCTTGGCGCGATCTCGCCGAGAAACTCCGATGCCCCGTTATAAGCCATGCGCCATGCGTGATCGAGCCGCGTGAAAGCATGGGCAACAGGCCGAACGTGCCGGGCCTTGACGAAGTGGTAGGCGAGCATCGGCATGCAGGCGAGCGCCTGGCTGATGCCCGATGCGAGCGCCGCGCCACGCATGCCCCATTGCATGTGGCTCACCATCCACCATGTCAAGGCGACATCGGCGGTGCCGCCCGCGATCAGGCAGACGAGACCGAACTTCGCCGCGCCTTCGATTCGCAAGAACAGTTCGAGCGCATAACATGCGGTCGGAAACAGAACGAAAGGCGCATAGGCGTGCAGGAAGTCTTTCGCGAGCAGCGCAAGCTCGCCGCGCGCGCCCGTCCATTGCACGAAGGTATCGGCATAAAAATGGATCGCCATCGCGAATGTCACGCCGCATAGACCGAGCAGCCAGAGCGCCTGTGTGAATGCTTCGGCGGCATCGCGTTCGCGCTGCTCGCCGAGCAATCTCGAGACGAGCGTCGATCCGCCGACGCCGATCATCACGCTGAATGCGTAAGGCAGATAGAGCAACGGAACGAGCACATTCAACGCGGCAAGCGCATCTGGGCCGACATGGCGTCCGATGAAGATGCCGCTGATGACCGAGTGCATGCAGTACACCCATGCAGCTAGCACGGTGGGCACTGCATAGTTCGAAAATTGACGAATGAGAGAAGCGTTGTTATTGAAAGCCATGACTGACAACCAGACGTTACTCGCTAGGCACGCCCATAAGAATTCGCGACGCATCATGCGTGCGAATGAATGTTATGGCATGGCGCATTAGCGCAGAATGAGCGCGCCGAAGATACGCAGGCGGGCCGCAAATGATTGAAACGAGACTGCGTAGCGCGGGAGCGCTACGAGAGGAACTGCGACGTGCGTGAGGTACGAATGCGGTGTGAATGCCGCTTCACGCTTTCATGACGCCGTGATTGGAGCGGCGAAGGCGAATGAAGGTTCCTTATTGCCCTTTTAAGCGAATCATGATTCGCGCACCGGTCAGCCGCCTGATGCCTCCAGCGGCCTGTCGGCCTTGGCACGCAAGCCATAGGCAGTCAACATGCGATACAGCGTGACGCGCGAGATGCCCAGTTCGTCCGCCGCTTCGCCGAGACGTCCGCGATGACGCAACAACGCCACGTCGATAGCCTGTCGCTCGGCTGCTTCGCGCGCTTGTGCGAGCGTCATCGGCGCGGCTTCCGCATATTCGCCCAGTTCGAGATCGCTGGCGAGAATCTGCCTTCCTTCCGACATGACGATTGCGCGACGCACGCGATTGATCAACTCGCGCACATTGCCGGGCCAGCCATAGTTATGCAGCGCTGCAATCGCGCACGGCGCGAAGCCGCGAAGCCGCCGGCTCGCGTCCTTTCTGAAGCGATCGAGCATGTGATTCGCAAGCAGTTCGATATCCTTGCCGCGCACGCGCAGCGGCGGCTCGTCGATCTGCAATACGCACAGGCGATGGTACAAGTCCGCGCGGAAGCGTCCTTCGAGCATGGCCGTCTGCATGTCGACGTGCGTCGCCGAAATGATGCGTACATCGACGTCCGTCGAACCTTGTCCGCCGAGACGCTCGATCTTGCGCTCTTGAAGAAAGCGCAGCAGACTCGCCTGACTTTCGAGCGGCAGATCGCCGATTTCATCGAGAAAGAGCGTGCCGCCGTCGGCCGCTTCAACGCGACCAATCTTGCGTTGATTGGCGCCGGTAAATGCGCCGCGCTCATAACCGAAGAGTTCCGACTGCAACAGATGCGCGGGAATCGCGCCGCAGTTGATCGCGACGAAAGGCCGCTCGCGCCGCACGGATCGCTCGTGAATCGCAACAGCGGTGAGTTCCTTGCCCGTGCCCGATTCGCCGGAGATGAAGACGGGCGCATCGGTCATCGCGACTTTTCGAATCGAGCGATAAAGCGCCTGCATTGCATCGCAGGAACCGACCATGCTGCCTTCCTTGCATTCGTCCTTGCGCGGATCGTTGCTCGCGGCATCGTGCAGCGAAACCATGCCGTATGCGTGTCCCACTGCATCGACGATTCGATCGGCGGTGGACGGCACGGTCACATAATCGAAACAAAAATCGCGAATGAGGCGGCAGATATCGGGGTTATCGACATGCTCGGCGTCGACCGTCGCGACCCAGCCGATCTGATAACTTGCGAGCATCGCGGTGAGCGCGGCCGCGTCCTGTGCAAAACCGCGACTGGTGAGATCGACGATACCCGCCGCTGCGCGTTTGCCGTGTTTGGCGGACTTGGGCGGCTTGGCCGGGTCGATGCGCTCGACGGTCCAGCCACGAGCGCATAAACGCTCGGAGACATCGTCCGATAATGCGCGGCCCACGAAGTAGAGCGTTCTGGCTTCCCCGTACATGGCTATTCCCGGCTTTTATAGATATTCCGGCAAGTATGCGCCCTGAGGTCGCAATGTAAAAAGCCTCGCAAACGATAAGCCGTTTTTGAATGTTTACATTGATCGGCGGATTCGATTAAAAACGTCATAGCATTTTTTTCGGGACGCCCGTGCGAAAATCTGCGGAACAAACGTGCTTTATCCGGCCGTGCCCTACGTGACACGGCCGGGCGCGCGCGGAGCGCTCGGAACAAGTTACTTATTCACTTATGAATATGTCCATGCACGAAAGTATTTGCGGAACAGAAATCTGCGAGCACTGAAATATCAGATAATTAATACCTCCACGCATTTCACTTTGCGGCGCACGCATTGCGGGCGTAGAGTTCATAAAGGTGCATCTCGTCTGATGAATGACCGTTCGAATATGGATAAAGCAGAGAACTCCACCTCAACGTACCAGCCGCGTTTGCTTCTCGTCGACGACGACCCGGCGATGATTCGCATCATTGGGGACATGCTCGCGGAGTTCCCCAACCAGCGCTTTGCCACCACTGGCGAAGCGGCACTCGCGCTGGCGCGCGAGTCGACGCCAGATCTGATCCTTCTCGACGCCAATCTGCCCAACATGACGGGCTTCGATGTCTGCGAAATCCTCAAGCGCGATGCGAAGCTCGCGCGCGTGCCGGTGATATTCGTCACCAGTCACGACGCGCCCGCGCTCGAAGTCGACGCCTTCAACATCGGCGCGGCGGATTACGTCATCAAACCGCTGGTCGCGCCGCGCCTGCAGGCACGTGTGCGGGCACAGCTTCGTCTGCGGCATCGCGTGATGGAGGCGCAGGCGCGTCGGCACGAGCAGGGTAAAGCGGCGGCGTCGAAACCTACGGGCGTGCGCGTGCTCGGCATCCTCGGGGACGACACGATCGAGGCGCATCGGCATGCGCTCGAAGGCATCGGCGCACTCGATCTCGCGAAGGATTGCAATGCCGCGCTAGGTCTTGCGCAAAGCAAGGAGCCGGATGCGATCGTGCTGGATGCGCGTTGCTGCGATAACCCTTGCGCGGCGGTGCGCGCATTGTTGTCGGAACTGGCCCACGTACCGATCGTCGTGCTGGCCGATGCGCGCGATGTCGAAACGGAGCAATGCACGCTCGATGCGGGCGCGGCGGATGTCATTGCAAAGCCGGCCAGGTCCGCCGTGTTGCAGGCGCGCGTGCAGGGCGCGCTGGCTTCTGCGCGCAAGGCGCGGGAAGAATTGCGCGCGATGCTGGACTCGGCATGCGGCGCGAACGTCCATCCGTTTCCGGTGTATGTTCGCGATGCAAATGGCCGCTAGCGTCTAGCGTTCTCGTTCGGCTCAAACCTGTTCGAGCATATCGCGCGCGATCTCCGATGCGCGCGCGAATTCGAGTGCGCGCACGCACGCGAGAAACTGCTCGAAGTGCTCGCGATACGCGCTCGGCGCATAAGGCGACAAGTTCTCGGATAGCGCGATCGCCTGCAGATTCGATGCATCGAGCAATTCGACGATAGCAGTGAGGCGTGCGCGCCAGTCGTAGTCTTGCAGCGGTGAAACGTTGGAAGTGTTCCGTGCAGGCGATCGGGGCCGACCGAATTCATCGACGAGTTGCGCCACGCTCGATGCAAGCAACTGCTGCATGCTCGGCAACGCCACGCGCGCAGCTTCCAGAAGATGCGCGTCCTTCTCGAGCGTGCTCGCGAGCCGCGCGAGCGCAGCAGCGCCGATCGTGCCCGCGCTGCCTTTGATCGCATGCAGCATCGCCGCGGCGCCGCGCACGTCGTGCGCCGCGAGCGCCGAGGCGAGCATCGCGAGTTGCTTGCCAGTCTGCGCGTCGAGGCCGTCGATCGCCTTGCGGATCAGATCGACGTTGCCGCCGAAACGCGCGACGATCGAATCACGCGGCTCCATGATGGATTCGATATCGGCATTCGCGTGATGTGCATCCGGCGCTTGCAGCGTGCGTTCGGTGTGCGCGCGCAGCACCGCGACCAGCCGCTCCACATCGATTGGCTTGCCTACATGTTCGTTCATGCCGGCCGCTATGCATGCATCGCGATCCGCGCCCGATGCATTGGCCGTCATCGCGATGACGGGCAGCGCGGCGAAGCGGCCGTCCGCGCGAATGAGGCGTGTCGCTTCGAGCCCATCGAGATCGGGCATCTGCACGTCCATGAGCACCGCGTCGAAGCAGGCGTTTGCTGCGATGACCCGATCGACGCCTTCACGGCCGCTTTGCGCAAGCGTGACGGATGCGCCTTCAGCGAGCAGCACGCCTTCGGCAACCTGGCGGTTGAGCGCATTGTCTTCGACGACGAGCAACGCGAGTCCCGCAAGGCGGCGCGCTTTCATTGTCGGCAGCGGCGTGACGGGCCGCGTCGTTTCGGTGTCGCGAGGCAGCGCGGCACGGATTGCCGCCGCGAGTTGCTTCGGCGTCACGGGCTTCGTCAGGAAGCCGGCGAAAGGCGCGTCGCCGCCTTCCTGCGACTCCTTCAACACCTCGCGGCCGAATGCCGTGACGAGCAGCACGAGAGGCGGCGCAGCGCGGCCTTTCATCGCGTGAATCTGCCTGGCGGCGTTGAGCCCGTCGAGTTCCGGCATGCGCCAGTCGAGGAGGGCGATGTCGTAGGGCGCATCGTTCAGCGCAGCTTCGCCGATGCGTTCGACCGCTTCGCGTCCGCTCGTCACGATGTCCGCGCGCCAGCCGAGCGAGCGCACCGTGCGCGCCATGATCTCGCCTGCGATCGCGTTGTCATCGGCGATGAGAATGCGCGCGCCATGTCCGAGGTTCGCGCTTTCGTCATGCGTCAACGCGCTCGCCGTTTCGACGCCAAGCGTGATGTCGAACCAGAAGCGGCTGCCTTCGCCCACGCGGCTTTCGACTTCGAGCTGCCCGCCCATCATCGCGACAAGCCGCTTGCTGATGACGAGCCCAAGGCCCGAGCCGCCGTAACGGCGCGAAGTCGATGCCTCCGCCTGCGTGAAGCCCTCGAAGATGCGTTCGAGCTGTGCCTCGCTGATGCCGATGCCGCTATCGCTGACCGTGATACGCAAGCGCACCGCATCGCCGGATGCATCGGGCGAATCGTCGAGCCGATGCACGCTCACGACGATCTGCCCCGCCGACGTGAACTTGAGCGCATTGCCCGCGAGATTGATCAGCACTTGCTGAAGGCGGAAGCTATCGCCGACGAGCACAGTCGGCACGGACGGATCGAGATCGAACAGCACTTCGACATCCTTCGCGCCCTGGTTGCCCGAGAGCACGATGCCGAGCTCTTCCATCAGTTTTTCCGGCTCGAACGGATGGCTGTCGAGCTGCAGCTTGCCCGCTTCGATCTTCGAATAATCGAGAATATCGTTGAGCAAATTCAGCAACGATCTGGCCGCGGTTTCCGCCTTGCTCACATAGTCCTGCTGGCGCGCATTGAGCGCCGTCAGCTGCACGAGATGCAACATGCCGAGCACCGCGTTCATCGGAGTGCGGATTTCGTGGCTCATGTTCGCGAGGAACGAAGACTTCGCCGCGCTCGCGGCATCGGCCTGCTCCTTCGCATTGCGCAGATGGAACTCCAGTTCGTACTGGTCGGTGACGTCGTAGTTCACGCCGGTCATCACGACGGGCGTGCCATTCGCGTTGCGCTGCGTGCGCAGCCCGCTCTCGATGCGCCGCGTCGTCCCGTCTGGCAGGACGATCCGGAACGGCTGCAAGGTCTCGGTCTCTCCTGCAGCGGCCGCGCGCAGGTTCGCCATGATCGCGTCGTGATCCTCGGGATGTATGCGCAGGCGCCAGTGCTCGAAGTGCAGCCCGTTATCGAGCATCTCCGGCGGATATTGATAAATCTCGAACATGCGCGCGTTCCAGTGCAGCTTGTCCGTCACCAGATCCCACGACCAGATGCCCAGTTCGGCAATGTCGGCAGCCAGAAGCAACTGGTCGCGCGCGTGCGCCAGTTCGCTGCGTTCCTTCCGCTGCCTGGAGATATCCGTAATTACGGATACAAAATGCAAAGCGCCATCGAGACGCATCGCGCCCGTCGATACATGGGCAGGAAACGACGTGCCGTCCTTTCGCTGTCCGGCGAGTTCGCAGTCGGCCGTCGCGACGCCGCTTTCCCCCTTGAATTGCATTATGTATTCGTTATACAAATCCAGATGGGGCGGCGGCACCAGCATCCGGATGTTTTGCCCGATGACTTCGCTCGCCTTATAGCCGAATACCTTTTCGCCGGCCGAATTGAAGGAGCGGACCGCGCCGCGCTCGTCCACGGTGATGATCGGGCTGATCGCGGTGTCGAGGACGGTTTGAGTCGTCGCGAGGCTTCGAGCGAGCGCCTGCTCGATGTGGGTGCGCGCCGTGACCTGACGCACGAGCCGTGCGCCGAACATCGCGATGACGAGCGCGAGCACGGTCGTGACGAAGGCGTGCCAGAGCGTGTCGCGCCACCACGGGCCGAGGATTTCATCTTCCGAAAGTGCTGCGGCGACGAAGAGCGGATAGTCCTGCAATTCCCGCAGGCTGTTCAGACGCGTGACGTGATCCTGCGACGATTTAGTCGTGAACACGCCCGAGCGGCCGTCCAGATGCGAGCGATAAAGCGCGGTGTCGCTCACGTTCTTGCCGACGAAACGATCCTCGAAAGGGCGGCGCACGATCATCGTGCCCGAGTTCAGCACGAGAACCGCCGCGCCCGACTGGCCGAGATCGAGGCTGTCGTAGAAGCGCGAAAAGAAATCGATGTCGATGGTCGCGAGCGCGACGCCCGCGAAGCTGCCGTCGGGCGCGTCGATGCGGCGTGATACTGGCACGATCCACTTTCCCGTCGAACGGCTCTTGACCGGCGGCCCGATGTGCGAGCCCTGATCGGTATGCGTGCGGTGATATTCGAAGTACTCGCGGTCCGAGTTATTGAATCGCGAGTCGAGCTTCGCCTGCGAATTGACGATCCACGCGCCGTCCCTATCGAAGATGAAGAGCCCGTTCAATTGCGGCAACTGCTGCACGCGTGACACGAGCGAGCGGTGCAGGCGCGCGAGGTCGGCCGGCGACGTGCCGTCCTCCTCGACGCGCTCCACCATGCCGATGAGCGTCGTATCGGCTTCCTTGAACGCGTCGTTCGCGTGCTGCGCCATCGCGCGCGCGAGGTTGGACGTCGCCGTCGTCATCTCGTCGATCTGCGCGCGGCGTGCGGCGACGCTGCGCCAGAGATCGGTGCCGATGAGGAGCACGCAGACGACGCCGATGAACACCGTCATCCTGAAAGTGAGCGAGTGGCGACTGTGCAAGCCGTTTGCCTCCGAATGAGCGATTGCGGGACGCAAAGATCGAACGCTGCCGTATCTTATCGCGCCATCCGAAGCGGGCCGGTCTACGGGCAGGCGCGCCGGGCGAAGCGACTTTCGCGGCAATCAGCCGTATTAACGGCGCGGCGGCGCGAAAGCTTGATCCCATGCAAAGGGAATATTTTCGCGGCCTTTTCCGTATCTCACGCAAGGAGTCGCTTCCGACGAGGTCCGGCGACGTGTTCGACGTCCGCCGTCTTTCCGAAGACGAAGCGTTGGCTCGCGCCCGACACTCGCGTCGGCCTGCGCGCGGCTGATTTCGCCCCGAGCCTTGACTGGCAAGGCATCGGCGAAACTGGCACGGTCGCTGCATTGCATCGACACCCGCCGCCTCAGCGACTCTCCGATTCATCCGTCTTGCACGTTCGCTCAGCCGGCATTTCATGGAAGGTCTCGTTGGTGCAAGTGGAGCGAATCATGTTGGGATACCTAATCAATGTCGGAAAGGACTTCATGCTGCCGCATCTGATCTGCTGGACCGGGATGCTGCTGGAACGTGCGGAGCATAGCCGCCGCGACGCCTATCTCGGATCGTGCGCGGATATCGGCGAGCTCGAACGCCGTATGCGCGCGTGCGACGGCGACGCCTGATCACTCACGAAAGCGAGAACGAACGATGATGGATTCGAACGACGAACACACCGCCGCAGCGGTCATCGCGCTGCACTGCTCGGGCGCGGGCGCGAATCAATGGCGCCAGCTCGGCGAAACGCTCGACGCACTCAACGCGGATCACGCGCGCTACACGTTGATGGCGCCGGAGCACTATGGTTGCGACAGCGTCGGACCGTGGAGCGGCGAGCGCGCCTTCACGCTCGCGGACGAAGCAGCCCGCACGATCGACATCATCGATCGTCAGCGCGGCAAGGTGCATCTCGTCGGACATTCGTATGGCGGCGGCGTCGCGTTGCGCGCCGCGCTGGAACGGCCGCACGGCGTCGCGAGCATCACGCTTTACGAGCCGTCGGCGTTTCATCTGCTGAAGAGCATGGGTGCGCGCGGTGCGACTGAATTCGCCGAGATTCTCGCGATCGCGGCGCGCACGGCGGAGGGCGTCGTCGCCGGCGATCTGCGCGGCGCGGCGCGTTCCTTCGTCGATTATTGGGGCGGACATGGCGCATGGTCGGCGTTGCGGCCGTCCGTACAGGCGATGCTCACGCGCTGGGTGCCGAAAGCGCCGCTCGATTTTCGCGCGCTGATTCACGAGCCGACGCCGGCGAGCGCGTATGCGAAGCTGCGCATTCCCACGCTCGTCATGCGCGGCGAGCACGCGCCCGCGCCGACGCGCCTGATCGCGGAAACCTTGCCCGATCTGATGCCGGCGGCGAAGCTGATCGTCGTGCCGGATGCGGGACACATGGGGCCGCTCACGCATGCCTGTGCGGTGAACGCGGCGATCGCGGATCACATCGCGATGGCGACGTGCGCGCCGCTGGCCTAGCTAGCCGAGCAGACCGTCGCGCGACGACGCGCTTTCTCCCTGACGCTCGATGAGCCGCGCGCGGAACCAAAACGTCCACGCGAGCAATCCGCCGTAGATCACGTAGCTCACGACCGGCGAGACAACCAGATAACGCTCGACCGGCCACGTCCACGCGAACCAGAAGCGCAGCACGGTCTCGAGCGAGAGCCCGACGCCCCACACGAGCGTCATCAGCCGCAACGACATGCGCAGCGAAGCGCTCTCGCTCCAGTACGCCTCGAAGCGTTTCGCGCCGTCTTCCTGCTCGCGAGTGACGGTCGCGCGGGCGAGATAGAAGACGAGCGGGCGCTCGAAAAACAGCGAGATCAGAAAAACGATGCCCGTTGCGCCCGCCGCGAGCGATTCGCGCACGAGCAGGATGCGCGGGCTGCCGCCCATCGCGAACATGACGATCGATAGTGCGATGCCGAACAGCACGAGCGCGGAAAGCGCATCCACGCGGCGCGAGCGCGCGAATTCGGCGACGCTCCACATGAGCGGCGGCGCGGCCGATGCATACAGCGCGCCGACATCGCCCCAGTAAGGCAGCGCGAGCCGGTACGCAAGCCACGGAAGCAGCAGGTTAGCGACGAGTTCGAGCACGAGACCGGGTTTGATCTTTTTCATGGACTCAGGAATGTGCGCTTTGAATGGCAATGCCTGAGCCAAGTATAAGAGATCGACAATGCGCGGCCGTGCGAACGCGCGCGCCGGTTCGCTGGGAAGGGCTCGGGCCGCTCCCGATCCAACGAGCGGCCCGACGCGCACATGTCGCCTACTTTCTCGGGGGCGCGCCCGCGGCGGCGGGCGTTCCGGGCACGGCGCCGTTTGCCGTATTGCCCGCGTTGGGGTTGTAGTTCGAGTTCGCGTTGTAGTTCGGCGTCGTCGTATTCGCGTTCGGCGTGTTCGGCGTCGCCGGCTTCAGGGGCTTCGGCTGCAGTGTCTGGTTGATGACGCCCATCTGGCCCATCTTCTTCGCGGCTTGGCTGTCCGCGCTGGCCGCCGTGGCGAAGCACAAGCCAGCAGCGCCGGCGATCAACGCAAGGTGCAGGGCGCGTCCCTGCGCGCGATTGCGGCTTTTCTTCATGTCGGCCTCCTTGGCTCACGCCGGCCGCGCGGATGCCCGGCCGGCGACATCATTCTGTGCAAGGACGATACCCGGGCGAAAGAGGGTTTTGCCTAGGTGCTTGCAAATGCAATCCGCGGCGGTCTGACACAGCATCGCTTGATATTTGTCTAAGAAAAGGCCCTCTCCGGTCGGTAATATGTACTTCGAATTGCTAATTGTTTATCAACCGGAGGATCAAGCATGTTTCCCGAATATCGCGATCTCATCTCGCGCCTGAAGACCGAAGACGGCCACTTCTCGCGGCTCTTCGAGCGCCACAACGAACTCGATCATCAGATCCACAACATGGAGACCGGTGTCACGCCTGCGGATGGCTTCGCCATCGAATCGCTGAAAAAAGAAAAGCTGCTGCTGAAGGACAAGCTCTACACGGTCTTGCGAAAGGCGCACGAAGCCGCCTGAAGACAAAACGACGTGAGAGACAGAGACTCCGAGCAACAACATCGAGGAAGGAATGAAGTTGATATCGCCAGGTAACACTGCCGAATCGAGCGACGGCGGCGTCGCGGCGCGAACGAAGCCGCCGTCCATCGAACAGGAAGAAACGGGCCGCGCGGTCGAAGCGGCGCATGACCTGCTGACGAGCAGCCTGGACGACATACTGAAGCGCTTCGACGCGCGAGACGGCGCACAAGCTGAATCGCTGGTCGATACCGTCCGAACCTTGATCGGCGGTATGTCGCCGGACGAAGTATCGGCGTTGCGCGCCCATCTTTTCGATGGCGACGCGATGCTGCGGGCCGCCAACGGCACGCCTGATCCCGACGACGAGCTGTCGCCGTCGTGGAGAGATGGCGGCTATCCGTATCGGAACCTGATGTCGCGGCGCGCGTATGAGAAGCAGAAGTATCGCCTTCAGGTGGAGCTGCTGAAGTTGCAGGCGTGGGTGCGCGACACGGGTCAGCGCGTCGTCATCCTCTTCGAAGGGCGCGACGCGGCGGGCAAGGGTGGCACCATCAAGCGCTTCATGGAGCATCTGAATCCGCGCGGCGCGCGCGTCGTCGCACTGGAAAAGCCGTCCGAGCGCGAGCGTGGTCAGTGGTATTTCCAGCGCTATGTCGAACACTTGCCGACGGCGGGCGAAATCGTGCTCTTCGACCGCTCGTGGTACAACCGCGCGGGCGTCGAGCGCGTGATGGGCTTCTGCTCGCCGCGCGAATACGAAGACTTCATGCAGCAGGTGCCCGCGTTCGAACGGCATCTTTCGCAGAGCGGCACGCATGTCATCAAGCTTTGGTTCTCCGTGAGCCGCGCCGAGCAGCGCCGACGCTTCAAGGAGCGCGAGATTCATCCGCTGAAGCAATGGAAGCTGAGTCCGGTCGATCTCGCGTCGCTCGACAAGTGGGATGCGTACACCGACGCCAAGGAAGCCATGTTCGCGCATACCGATAGCGCGGACACGCCCTGGACCGTCGTACGCTCCGATTGCAAGAAGCGCGCGCGCCTCAACGCGATGCGCTATGTGCTGCACAAGCTGCCCTACGCGAATCGCGATCTCAAAGCGATCGGCGCGGTCGATCCGTTTATCGTCGGGCGTCCGTTCTAGCTTGCGGTTGCGCCGTCCATCAACGTTTCGGCGAGCAAACGCGCGTGCGGCGTGAGCGCGCGGAAGTCGCGGGCACACAGATGCAGACGGCGTGTCGCCCACGGCTCCGATAGCGGCACGACCGCGAGCGTCGGCCGCTCCAGCATCCGCGCCGATGCCTCGGACAGAATCGCGAGTCCGATGCCCGATTCGACGAGCATCCCGACGTTGTCGATACTGCGCATGCGGATTCGGTAGCCGATCTGCCGGCCAAGTCGCGAGGCGCGCTCCGCAAGATGCAATTCGAGCGCGGCATCCGACAGCCCGACGAATGCCTCGCCGACGATTTCCGCGAACGCCACCTCGCTTTCTCCCGCAATCCGATGCGCGCGATTCGCCACGACCACGAGTCGATCCTTTGCGAGCAGATGCGTCTCCAATTGTCCAAGATCGGTCGTGTCCGAGACGACGCCGAGATCCGCGCGCCTCTCCGCGAGCGCCTGCACGATCTCCACACTCGGGCGTTCGTCGAGATCGATCGAAAGATCGGGATAGGCGACGAGAAAACGCGAGAGTCTCGGCGGCAGGAAGGCGGCCAGCGCCGCCGTGTTGGACATCAGCCGGATGCGGCCTTTGAGGCCGGTTGCGAACGAGCGCAGCTCGCCGCGCATCTGCTCGACCTGGCCGAGAATCGCGCGCGCGTGACGCACGAAGGCATCGCCGGCGGCGGTCGCCTGCACGCCGCGGCGGTTGCGCTCGAGCAGCGGCGCGCCAAGCGCGGCCTCCATGCCCGCGATGCGCTCGCTCGCCGAGGCCAGCGCGAGGTGCATCGCCTGAGCGCCCGCCGTGATGCTGCCGCGCTCGACCACGGTCAGGAAAAGCCGCATGTCGGTCAGATCGAAACGCATCGCGCTTCCTTCGGATTGGCCGAAGCCTCGCATTGGAAATGCCAGATTGTAAGGGGACGGCCGCGTCGCTAGCATCTGTCGCATGGAACCCTTCATTGTCGTTATCGGCGCCGGTTTTCTTGCGGGCGCGATGAATGCGCTGGCCGGCGGCGGCTCGTTCGTGAGCCTCCCCGCGATGATCGCCGCCGGCTTGCCACCGGTTCAGGCGAACGCTTCGAGCACCGTCGCGCTGTTTCCGGGCGGTGTCGTGAGCGCGTGGGCCTATCGCGACGGGCTCGGTCCGGTCGGCTCGGTGTCGATCCGCAAGATGCTCGTGACGACGCTCGCCGGCGGGCTCGTCGGCGCAGTCTTGTTGCTGTCCACGTCGTCGCGGACGTTTTCGTTCGTGCTGCCGTGGCTGCTTCTGTGCGCGAGCTTCACGCTTGCGTTCGGCCGCAAGCTGGGCGAGATGTTGCGGCGGCGCTGGCATATCGGCGCGGCGGCGGTGCTGTCGATCCAGTTCGCGCTCGGCGTGTATGGCGGGTATTTCGGCGGCGCGGTCGGCATCATGATGATGGCCGTCTGGGGCCTGCTCGATTCGCGCGACCTGAAGAGCCTGAACGCGCCGCGCACGTTGCTCGTGAGCGCGGCCAACTCGGTGGCCGTGCTGACGTTCGCGGCGGCGCAGGCGGTGCGCTGGCCGGAGACGATCGCGATGCTGCTCGCGGCGATCGCCGGCGGGTATGGCGGCGCGCAGATCGGCCGGCGCGCGCCGCCGCAGTGGGTTCGCGCGGGCACCTTGATCGTCAGCGCCGGTATCACGATTGCATTTTTCGTAAAGACCTACGGGCCGATGCTCTCGCATCGATGATCGAGTGCGTCGACGTTCAGGGAGACCGACATGATTCCCGCCTTGCTTGAGACCATCGGGGCGCTATCGCTGCTCGTAAGCATCGCGGCGAAGGTCGTCCTGCTGCACGGATCGCGCGAGGAAGACGAGCCCGAAACGCCGAAATCCGCATCGATCAGGCGCGCGCGAATCGGATGTTTTCGCTCGAGAATCCGCGACGAAACACATCGCGCCCGTATGCCGCTCAGTGCGCGTTGCGTTCGATTGGCGGCAGGCCGAGCGGCTTTCTCGCGGACTCGTAGGCACGGATGAAGCGCGGATCGTCGTCGAGTTCTCGCGCCATCCACTTGGACAGATCCGCGCCGCAAGCCGGGTCGGCGATGTCGCGGAAGCACGGCGAATTCGCCGGCATCATGCTGGCGGCCCAGTAGAAGCCGAAGAGCGCCTGCTTTTCCGCTGGGTCCATGGCGATGGCCTGGGGATCGGCGCCCGAAAACCAGCGATCGAGCCTGGCAGACAAGGACGCTTCGGTTTCGCGGCTATCGTAGGAAAACACGTAACCGCCGCCCGCCTGGGCGGTGCGAAAGTCGTTCATCACAACCTCCGAGACGAAACGCGCGGCATTTTGATTCGCCGCGAACGATTGCGCGCGCGCATCGCAAGTCAGGAACCAAACGAAGACGAGCAATGCCTTTGTTTTGTGCCGAACCAGCGGACGGCATTTTTTCCGATTGCTTGCCGAGTTCACGTGAATCAGAGGAAAGAATTTCGCATTACCGTCAATGAGAACGGCGCTGCAAATACAGTATTTATTCTACTGATTTATTCAAAGGACATGCGCGCCGAGGTCAGTTTGCGCTGGCGCGAAAATCCCGACCATCCGGTAGATAAATAATCTCCGCGTGCACCAATGCAAAAACGGCCCATACGGGCCGTTTCGTGCCTGAGACGCCAGCGTTGAAACTTACAGCGGCTGGATCGTCGAAGCTTGCTTGCCCTTCGGGCCTTGCTTGACTTCGAAGCTCACCTTTTGATTCTCCTGGAGAGACTTGAAACCCTTGGACTGGATTTCGGAGAAATGTGCAAACAAGTCTTCACCGCCGTCGTCCGGCGTGATGAAGCCAAAACCCTTTGCATCGTTGAACCACTTCACAGTACCTGTTGCCATTTTTCCAAACCCTATTGAGACGAATTACGTTGAAGATGCGCTTCGAATTTCGAGCGGCATAGAGTTTTACCATGCCACAAGTCGGAGTTCAAATAAGCGTTTCTGCTAAGAGACATGACATACACGCGTCATACTCCGCGCTCAGGCGCCGGTCGCGCTGATTTTTTTTGTCGGACATAATGCACGCGTCCGTTCGATTATCCTCGCCTTCACGGTCACGCAAACGACAAAGGCAAGCTCATATGGCACATACGCTTTCCAGCGGCGCACCGCGCGCCGCGTCCGCTTCCGCACGGCTCGACGCGCCCGGGATCGCCGAAGCGCGCCGGCAGCTTGCAGCCTGCTTCCGGCTGGCGGCGCTGAACGGGTTCGAAGAGGGCGTCTGCAATCATCTTTCGGCGATGGTTCCAGGGCATGACGATCTGTTCTTCGTGAACCCCTACGGCTATGCGTTCGGCGAGATCACGGCGTCGCGTCTGCTGATCTGCGATTTCCACGGCAACGTAATCGACGGCGAAGGCGAGCCCGAAGCGACCGCATTCTACATTCACGCACGCGTGCACAAGCTGATGCCGCGCGTGAAGGCGGCTTTTCATACTCATATGCCGAACGCGACCGCACTGTGCCTGCTCGACGGCCCGCCGCTTCTGTGGCTCGGGCAGACGTCGCTGAAGTTCTACGGCCGCACGGCGGTCGACGAGGACTACAACGGTCTCGCACTCGACAACGCGGAAGGCGATCGCATCGCGCGCAGGATGGGCGACGCCGATATCCTGTTCCTCAAGAATCACGGCGTGATGGTTGCAGGCGCAACTATCGCGGAGGCTTGGGACGATCTCTACTATCTGGAGCGCGCGGCCGAAGTGCAATTGCGCGCGATGAGCGCGAACCGGCCGCTCAAGCCGGTGCCGCACGAGATCGCGCAGCGCACGTACGAACAGATGCGCGCGGGCGATGCCGAAAGCGCGCGGGCGCATCTCGCGAGTGGCATGCGCCAGTTGCGCGCGCGAGGCATCGATTTCGAGGCGTGATGACTCCTTCGCGTCGAAGCGCCTGAACCAGCCGCGTTTGCCCATGTCGGTCTGCTGGAGGAAGCGCGGCCTGGCCCTGCAAATGAGTGTTTTTGCGAGCCGGTGTGCCTTACATCGAGATGTCGTGCAGGTCTTTCACGATGGGCGGCCCGATCGTGAAGTCTGAGAAATGGACCGTGAGACCGCCGCGCTCGGGCGTGCAACACATCGGGCCGACGAGCCATCGTGCGTTCGCGCTGCTCGATGAGAAAGGCGCGAGACGCATGAGCGTCCAGTTGCGTTCATCGGCGCTGCATTGCACTTTCAGCACGCCTTGCGCGATCGTCACGCGAAGCCGGAAGCGGTTTGCGCCGGCACGCGAGCCGAGCGACCAGTCCGAGAGGTCGTTCGTGAGTACGGTGCTGAACGTGAGCGCGCCGTCGTTGTATTCGGCGCCGGCCTTGATCCAGCGCTCGGGGCTTTCGCGGATCATCAGGCCCGCCTGATCGTATAGCGCGGAGAAATCGCCAGCGACGGCGACTTCCGCCGTAAAGTCGCCTTCCACGCTCGCCGCGAAAACATGGCCGTTGTCGCGCACGAAGCCGTAATGCGTCTCGCGCCAGAAGTCGGTGTTCGTGTCGGTGGTGACGATGAGCGTGTCGTTGTCGACGCGCCATTGCGCGGGCTCGTTGATCCACCGGCATTGCTCGAACATGGCGTCTGGCGTCGCGTGAAGATGGCAGCGCAAGTATTTCACGGCGCGCAAGCCGTCATGCTGCCGCGCGTGACACAGTGCAGGGCAACGAACGGTCGTAGGAAAACGGTTTTCTGTGTCGACTGCATTAACATACGAACACTTACCGTCACGCTTTGAATCGAGAGAACGATGGTCAAGCTGATGATGATTCTGCTGGGCGTCGACTATTTGCGCAATCGTTGGCGCAGCCTGACCGTCACGGGCTGGTTGCTTCTGGCCGTCGGCATCGGCGTCTTCATCGATGCCCTCGACGGCGCGCTCGGCTTTCCGGTCGCGTTCGTCGGCTGGCTGCTGCTGATCGAGGGCGCGCTGACATTGTCCGTCGCGTGGGCGGGCGTCGGCGGACAGCGCAGACTGCGCTATGCGAAGGGCATTGCATTCGTTCTTACTGCCGCGTTGATCTTCGAAGGCGATCATCACGGTCACTTCATTCTTTCGATCCTGATTGGTCTCGCGTTTATCTTCGACGGCCTGTTGCAGGCGACATCGGCGCTTGTCGTGCGTTACCGGCGCTATCGTGTCGCACTCGGCTTCGCCATCTTCGAGATCGTCCTCGGCATCTTCATGATTCAACCGTATCCGACGCATTACAAAGGCACGGTGCCGTATTGCATCGGTGCGTTCTTTATCTTCGCGGGCTGGAATCTGATCATGATCGGCATGCGCGTGCGCAAGCTGACGAGCAATCCGGCCGTATGGGGCGATGCAAGCGCGGAAGCGGCGAGCGTTGCGGACAAGGCGCCCGATAACGAAGCGCGCGTCTTGCAAGCCAGCGAATGGGACGGCCCACCCGCCGATAACGAACCGGCGCTCACCGTGCATGTGTGGACGCCGGTCGGATCGTCGAAGGCCGAAACGCAATGGCACCCGATCGTCGATCGTTATATCGCCGCGGTGGATCGCAATGGCGTGATCTCGACGGGACACGCGGCGCTCGAATCGCCGGAAGGCATCTATGTGAGTCTCTATCCCGCGGTTGAAATCGACCGCTCGCCCGATGACTTCGCGCGCCTGCTGCGTGCCACGCGCGAGAACGATGTGCCCGGCGTGTTCCAGCCGAGTTATGCGATCGAATCGAAGGCATGGTGTCCATCGACCGTGCGCGTGCGTATCCGCAATTACGACCCGGCGCGGCTCGATAGTTTCTGGCGCAACTATCGCGCGGATACGACTTATAACCTCACGCACCGCAACTGTTCGAGCAGCGTGTCGCGCGCACTCGACGCCGCGCTCGAAGGGGCGGCAGGGCGCCTTTACGGTTCGCGCGCGGGTTGGGGCGCGCTCGTCAGGATGATCGTGACGCCGGAACTGTGGGTCGCGGCGCAGATACGCAAGCGCGCGGTGACGATGGCCTGGACGCCCGGCCTCACGCTCGACTATGCGCGCGCGCTCAGCATGGTTGCCGATCCGCGTCCCTATGGCTGGCTGAAGGTCGCGCGCATGGCGCTTACGAAGATGCGCAAGTCGCGGCGTGCATGGCGCGAGGAAGGTGCGCTTGCGCAGAACGGCGGATCGAATGCCGATCCGCCCGCACGCGTTTGATGCGCTGCGCCGCTACGCTATAGATCGAGGTCTTCGGCTTCCTTGCGTGCGCGGCGTTCCTCGTTCGCGCGCCGTGCGCGCAAGCGCTGACGCGATAACTGAGCGATCACTTCGCCCGTCGACGCGCCCGGCGGAATTTCATTGCGAATGACCTTCGGCACCATCGGCAATCCCATGCGTTGTCGACGCAGCGCGCGGGCGATGGCGGTGCGGCATTCCTGACCGTGACAGTCCCATTCGTCACGGATTCGCTCGCAGTAGGGACATTTTTCCATCCCTCAAGTCTACCGCGAAACAGTGGCGGCTTCGTGCGTCACACATCCCATACGCCGCTCGCCGCGGCTCGCGTGGCGTAGTCCTCGAACGAGCAGGCTTCGCGATGCAACGCGGCGCGCACGCCATCGGCGGGCTTGTCGTTGGGGCCATCCATCACGGTCGTGAAGAGATGGAGAATCAGGTCGGTCTCGGGCTTCGGCACGCCAGCCGCGAGCAGAGCGTCGCGAAATGCATGGGGCGGCACGGGCACGAGCCGCATGTCACGTCTCGTCGCTTTCGCGATGCATGCGAGCGCTTCGGCGAAAGTGATCGCGCGAGGTCCGGTGAGTTCGTAAAGCCGCTTTTCGTGGCCTGGCTGCGTGAGTGCGGCGACGGCTGCATCGGCGATATCTTCCGCATCGACGAAAGGCTCTTTGATATCGGCGACGGGCAGCGCGAGCGTGCCCTCACGGATCGGATCCAGCAGAAAGCTCTCGCTGAAGTTCTGCATGAACCAGCTGCAACGCAGGATGGTCCAGCTCGCCCCGGAGCGTTGCAGCGCTTCTTCCGCCGCCTGCGCTTCTTCTTCGCCACGTCCCGACAACAGCACGATGCGTTCGGCGCCGCTCGACAACGACGCGTCGAAGAATACATCGAGATCGCGGAGAGCCGCGCGTGCGGCGCATTGCTGGCGGTGGCGATCCGGCGCGTGATGCCGCGTGCGGACAGCAAGCGCGTCAATGCGCTCGCGTTCCTGATCTGGCAGCCAGGCGAAGAAACAATGCGCCTTGCCGTCGCGCACAAGCGCGGTGAGGGCGCATTGCTCGTCGATGCCTATAAGCGAATGAGCTTGCGCGCCATCGAAGAGGCGTGAAAGGGGGGCCGCGTCATCCGCTCAACTGATTGGACGTGCTCGGCCGCCGCGCCCGCTGATGATGATCGAGGCTGCGGCGCAACACCTTTTTCACGAGGCCCTTGAGGAAGTGGATCGAGCGGTCCGCGCGTACGTTCAGATCGAACGGCTTCAGCTCGACAACCTGACGCTTGCCGCCTTCGGTGAGTTTCTCGCGCATCTTCCGATGATCGACGGCCATGGCCGTGAGCGTCTCGGACGCCTGCTTGAACGAAGCGCGATCGACGCGCGCGCAAACGTGGCACGCACGCTGAAAGAGCTTGTCGAAGACGGTGAGCCAGAAATCGTCCATGTCACTGCCGTCGCAACGTGCGAGCGCTTCCTGCCCTGTGAGGCGCAGATTGTGCATGTCGCGCAGCTTGGCTGTCTGCGTGATGCTGCCGAAGCGCCGCCGATAGCCGATCAGCGGCGCGGGAATCCGATAGATGCTTTTTGCGCGCAGATAAGTCGAGGGCACGAGGGCCATGTCTTCGTAGTTTCGTCCTTCGGGAAAGGGCGCTGCGTCGAACAGGTCGGTGCGATAGACGCGCGCCCACGCAAAGGTATGGAATCGATCGGCAAACTGCTGCAGCGCCGCGCGATCCATCGGATGACCGCCGCTCGTCGCATGGTCGACGAGTTCGATGTTATCGAGCTCGCGGTCGTCGTCATCGATGATCTTGACGTTGTACTCCACCACATCCCACTTGCGCTCGGCGAGCACCGGGATCATCGCTTCGGTGAAGCCCTTCAGATAGATATCGTCGCCGTCCAGGAAGCCGACATAAGGCGTTCGCACCGCCGCGAGGCCGGTATTGCGCGCGGCGCTCAGGCCGCGATTTTCCTGGTGTATCAATTCGATGTGCACGCCGCGATCGCGCTCCACGACCGAGCGCGCTGCCGCATAGGTCTCATCGCGAGAACCGTCATCGACCACGATGATCTTCATCGCGTCGATATGAGGTTGGGACAGGAGGGATTCGAGCGCTTCCTCGATGTATCCCTCGATGTTATAAGCCGCCACGACGATGCTGAGCAGCGGACTGGTGTCTCGCAAGGAGTCACTCTCAAACGGCATGGATGACGCTCTCCGTCGATTGATTGGGCTCTGTCTCTCCGCACGCACCATGCGAAGAGCCGTTGTCGATGTCCCGCCGTGCCGCCGCGCGCAAACGCGCATCACCTTGTGATTGATTGCGGCACGACCGGACATGCAGCTGGTCTGATGGATGAGGCTGGCTCGATCACCGTACAAGACGGGAAGCTCTGGCAGCGCATTATTGTTGGAGCATGTCACGTCATATGGCGGGCCCCGGACACCCCGGCCTGACGTGCATGTCGATGGAACAATCGTTAATAGAGCCGTTTTTGCCGGGCGGGTTCCCCGAGCAACTGCATGCTAGTCCTTCAAAGCAACGAAGCGATGACACTCGCCTCTTTCAGCGTGCAGGCAAATGCAGTCCACCGGGACATACTAGTGGAAAAACGGCCGCGTGAAGCTGGGATTTCATCGCCTCCGCTTCATATCGTCGACGCAGGATGGCTCGCAAACGTTATCGTCCTGAGTCGATGGTCGCAGTTCGGTGCGCTCGGCCACATGCCCGAGCATCTTCAGCATTCAGTCGTGACAAACGGTTTCTGCGTGCAAGCGACTGTAGCAATGCACTGCATATTTTTCTCATGACTTTCGCGTCGTGAGGTCGAAGAAGAAAATAATACGCATTCGGTTGAAGCGGCACGCTATCAAGCTCAGACGTTCTCCGGCGTATAAAGCTGCGCCGACAGCGGATACTGGCTGGCCTGTGCTGCTTCGCCCGGCAGCGCTTGCAACGCGCGCAGCATTGCCTGAATGGCCGTCTCGGCGATGCGCTGAAGCGGCGTGTCGATCACGAGATCGATGACGCCTTCGACGAGCGCCTCGTACCGGTCGGGCATCAGGTCGCTGCACACGGTGACGATGCGTCGTCCCGCGGCCTCTTCGCGCAGCGCGCGTATCACGCCGCCCACGCCGCCGCCGGGGATATAGAGGCCGGCGAGATCGGCATGACGCGCGAGCATCGCGAGCGTCGCCTCGTAAGCGAGTTGCTTGTCTTCGAGATTGATCTGCGTATCGAGCACGCGCAATCCGGGCGCATGTTCGCGCAAGTACGAGCGAAAGCTGATCTCGCAGCTTTCCTGACCGAGATAACGCGGCGTGCCGACGAACACGCCAACAGTGCCTTCGTCGCGACGCGTGAGGCGGCTCACGGCCCACGCGGCCGTGCGTCCGCTCTTGCGCGGATCGACGCCGATATAACCCGCGCGTAAGGGCGCACTCAGATCCGATAGCAACGTGACCGTCGGCTTGCCCTGCCCGTGAAGCGTTTCGATTGCGGCGGTCACATGCGGGTGGTCCACTGCGACGACGCCGAGCGCATCCACCTGCTCGCCGAGCGTAAGCAGCGTGCGTGCGATGGAAGCCGGATCGAGTTCATCCATGTACTCGATGACGGCGTTGCAATGCTCCGGTTCGTGGCGCGCGGCGGCATCCGTCAGAATGCGCGCGAACGTCTGATAGAAAGGATCCGCACGTTTCTGCAGACAGAAGCCGAGGGCGTAGCGTTCATGGCGCTCGCCGCGTTGCGCGCGCAGACGTTCGCGCATCAAGCCTGCGCCGTGATAGCCGATGCGCTCGGCTGCCTCGATCACGCGCAATGCAGTGCCTTCGCGCACGCTGAGACGTCCGTTGAAGACGCGATCCACTGTTGCCGCACTGACGCCGGCAGCATCGGCCACGGATTGAAGCGTGGGACGCTTGCTCATCTTTGATGTAATTGATGGGTTTTCAATTCGCTCGATGATGCCTAAAGATAGCAAATGCGCGTCAACATTGCGCGGGCGATGTATCCGCTTTTATCATCGAATCAGCAATGACGAATGATGCAAATCCAATCATCGCTTGAGGTGACATGATGGATTCCGAGCAGGCGCAAGGTGCGGGCGCGCGGGACGGCTATCGCGATTACCGGCTCATCGGCGGCGCAGGCGAGCGTGCGAAAGCGTCGGGCCTGGTCAATGCGGACTGGTACAAGTGCGCGGTGCCGCGGCCGGTCATGAAGAGCCTGATGCAGCGTGGCGATGCACGCGCCATCCGCGACACCTTGCTCTGGTATGCGTCGATCATCGCGAGCGGCGTGCTGGCGTGGTTCGCATGGCAAGCGCATTCGCTCTGGGCGATTCCCGCATTTCTTCTTTACGGCACGCTCTATTGCAGCCCCGCCGATTCGCGCTGGCACGAAAGCGGTCACGGCACCGCATTCAAGACGTCGTGGATGAACAAGGCGCTCTATCAGTTCGCGTCGTTTCAGGTGTTTCGCCGGCCGACGATCTGGCGCTGGAGTCACGCGCGTCATCACACGGATACGCTGGTCGTCGGAAGGGATCGCGAGATTGCCGTGCCGCTGCCGACGGACTGGCTGAGTCTCGCATTGAACGTCTTCGCGCTGAAGCACGCAGCGGGCGAAGTGCCGAAGATCGTTTCATCCGCGTTCGGCAATATCGGCGACGAAGAAAAGACCTACGTGCCGGAATCGGAATGGCCGAAAGTCATTCTTGAAGCGCGCGTGACGCTCGCGATCTATGCGGCGGTGATTGGCGCATGCTTCGTGTCTCATTCGATCCTTCCCCTGCTTTATATCGGCTTGCCGAGTCTGTACGGCGCGTGGCTCTATCTCTTCTTCGGCCTCACGCAGCATGCGGGGATGCCTGAGAACGTGCTGGATCATCGCAAGAACTGCCGCACGGTGATGATGAATCCCGTGTTCCGCTTTCTGTATCTGAACATGAACTATCACGTCGAACATCACATGTTCCCGATGGTGCCTTATTACGCGCTGCCGCGCCTGCACGAAGCGGTGAAGCATGACATGCCGCCGCCTTACACGAGCACGATCGCGGCATATGCAGAGATCATTCCGGCGCTCGTGCGGCAAACGCGCGATCCGTCGTATCACGTCGAAAGACCGATGCCCGCCGCGACGCAGGCATGACCAAGGAGGCCGTTCCGATGACGCAATGGATCGATGCAGCTGCGATGGACGATATCGAAGACGAAGACGTGATGCGTTTCGATCACGATGGCCGCACCTTCGCGATCTATCGTGTGAACGATGCCGTCTATGCCAGCGATGGCCTATGCACGCACGAGCACGTTCATCTGAGTGACGGATTCGTGATGGACCACGTCATCGAATGTCCGAAGCACAACGGACGCTTCGACATTCGCGACGGCCGGCCGCTGTGCGCGCCTGTTTGCGAAAAGCTGCGGACGTATCCCGCGAAAGTCGAGGATGGCCGCATCTTCATCGAGGTCTGATGCCCCGTCGACGATCGACGTCGGTATGTGGCGCGCACGACGACGCGCCACGTCCGCTTGAACCGCTATGAATGCGCGAAGGCTTAAACGCGGAACATGCTGACGACGCGCGCAAGCCGCTCGGCCTGATCGCGCAGTTCGGCGGTGGAATGCTCCGCTTCACCGACGAGCGCGGCGTTCTGTTGCGTCGCTTCGCCGATCAGCATGACCGCGCTGTTCACCTGCTCGATGCCGCTTGCCTGCTCGCGTGACGCAACGCCGATTTCATCGACGATGGCATTCACGCGCGAGACTTGCTCGACGATGCCGCCCATCGTGCTGCTCGCTTCCTCGGCGATCTTGTAGCCGTGCGAGACCTTCGCGGCCGATTCGGCGATCAGCACTTCGATCTCTTTGACTGCGCCCGCGCTGCGTTGTGCGAGCGCGCGCACTTCCGATGCGACGACCGCGAAGCCCTTGCCGTGCTCCCCCGCGCGCGCGGCTTCGACGGCAGCGTTCAACGCGAGAATGTTGGTCTGGAACGCGATGCCTTCGATCGTCGCGGTGATGTCGGCGATGCGTCGCGCCGATGCGTCGATCTCGCCCATCGTCGCGACCACGCGCCCGACTGCATGACCGCCTGCGCGCGCGGCATCGGATGCGGACGCGACGAGCGTCCCCGCCTGCGCCGTATTCGCAGCGTTCTGCTGCACGGTGCTCGTGATTTCTTCCATGCTCGCAGCGGTTTCTTCGACGCTCGCGGCCTGGGTTGCGATGCGCGTGGCGATATCGCTGCTGCCCGATGCAATGCGCGCCGTCCCTTCGTTCATGTCCGCCGATGCGCTGCGCACCTGCGCGACGATGCCCGCGAGTCCGCGCGCGATGCCGTCGATCGCACGCATCAGCCGGCCGATATCGTCCTCGCGCGCGCTGTCGATCCGCACGGTCAGGTCGCCCGCGGCGATGCGTTCCGACGCGCGCGTCACGTCGTCGATGGGACGGCCCACGAGTCGCGTGACCGCATAGAGCAGCACGCCGACGAGCAGCGCCACGATGACGAGCCCGAGAACCAGGAAGCGATTGCGGCTCGCGTGAACGTCGGCGAGCACTTCGTCGCGATATGCAATGCCGCCGATCATCCATTGCCATTGCGGCACCGTCATATAGATGATTTCCTTGTTGCCGCCATGCACGCGCGAATCCGCGCCCGCGATATCGGGGCCGTCGAACGAGAGCTCGCCTTCGTGCGTGTCGAGCATCTGCTTGAAGGGCGCAACGCGTTCATCGGCCAGTTCGCCTTTCGAACCGGGATGCACGAGCAGCTTGCCGCGGTTCGGGCCAGTCGATGCATCGACGACGAAGTGATAGCCGCTCGCGCCGATCGCGAGCTTCGCGATGGTGTCCTGCAACGCTGCGAATTCGGATGTCACGTCGACGCCAACGAAAAGTGCGCCGATGATGCGTCCCGAGGCATCGGTGACGGGCTTGTACGCGGTGATGTACTGCTTGCCGAAAAGCGCCGCGATGCCGATATAGGGCTTGCCTGCAAGGATCGGCGCATACGCGGGGCCCTTGCGGTCGAGCAGCGTGCCGATCGCGCGCGTGCCGTCCTGCTTCTTGAGCGACGTCGTCACGCGCACGAAATCGTCCCCGGTGCGGGCGAAGATCGTCGCGATGGCGCCGCTTTCCTCGAGGAACGCGTCGGGAATCGTGAAGTCGTTGTTCAGCGCCTTGTCGCCCGCGAGGAAAGTCGGCGTGGCTTTACCGTCGATGTCCACGGTGCGGGTTTCATCGAGCGCGAACGTCGAAGGCAGACGATGCGCGAAGATCGTCATGAAGCGCGTGACTTCCGCGCTCACGGCCTTGTCGAAGAGGCCGATCATCGTCGCGATCGAGCGATTCTCGCTTTCGACGCGCGCGAGCGCATGCGTATCGACTTGCTCGCCCGCGCTGCGCGTGACGGCGATGGTGAAGAACGCGACGACGACTGCCGTGAGCGCGCAGGCGAGCACGGCGAATTTGGTCCCGACGTTGGTCCGGGCCAGAACATTACGAAACATGGGGAATCACTGGGCGATAAGAGTTGTGATGATCCTTATCGGCAGATGCTTAAGAAACTTTAATTTGCCGCAGGCATGAAAGCCATTGCGATGGCTTCGCGTGCGCCGAGCGGCTCCTGTTTACCAAGACAAATCTCAGAAAACGATTAACTTTTCGTACGCGTCGATACGGGTGCTGAAAGGGCTTCCAACTCGCCCGTCAGCAACAGTTCTGTCACAGCTTAGGGCAAATACTAGGATAGCCAGTAGGCAGCAAACCCACTATTCTTCGAAAAAACGTTTTCCAAAACCTCGGCGAGCTTGCGCTTTTAACCGGCGCAAAGCCATCGCCCACGGCGCTCGTCGCCGTTCACGCAACAAGAAACGCGGCACGACGAGCGCCGCCGCGTCCGGAGACTTACATGAACACTGTCGTTGCCGGCGTCGTGCGTACCGCCAGCCGCTATCGCTGGACCGTGTGCGCGCTGCTGTTTTTCGCCACGGTCATCAACTACATGGACCGGCAGATCCTCGGTCTGCTCGCCCCCATGCTGCAGCACGACATCGGCTGGACGCAGGTGCAGTACGGCCGCATCGTGATCGCGTTCTCGGCTTTCTATGCGATCGGCCTGCTGTGTTTCGGGCGTATCGTCGACTGGCTCGGCACGCGCATCTCTTATGCGCTCGCGATGTTCGTCTGGAGCATCGCCGCGATGCTGCACGCGGCCGTCGGCTCGGTGATGGGCTTCGCCATGGTCCGCGCGCTGCTGGGCATCGGCGAGGGCGGCAACTTCCCCGCGGCCATCAAGACAACCGCCGAATGGTTCCCGCGCCGTGAGCGCGCCCTCGCGACTGGTATTTTTAATTCCGGCGCGAACATCGGCGCGGTCTTCGCACCGGCACTCATTCCCGCGCTCGCGGTGGCCTTCGGGTGGCGCGCTGCGTTCGTGATGGTCGGCGCGATCGGCCTCGTGTGGCTCGTCGTGTGGTTCGTGATGTACCGCCAGCCGGACGGCCGCGCGCACGACGACGAAATCGCCGACGAAGGCGATGACACCAACGCCGCCGACGCGGCCAACGCCAAGGCGCGCGCGCCGGGGTTCAAGGAACTCATCAGGAAGCGTGAGACGTGGGCGTTCATCGTCGGCAAGTTCCTGACGGACCCGGTGTGGTGGTTCTATCTGTTCTGGCTGCCGAAGTGGCTCAACGAATCGCGCGGCATGGACATGCAGCACATCGGCTTGCCGCTCGTCGTGATCTACGCGATCACGACCATCGGCAGCATCGGCGGCGGCTGGATTTCTTCCGCGCTGCTGCGCGCGGGCTGGACCGTTAATGCGGCGCGCAAGACGGCAATGCTGATCTGCGCATGCGCCGTGTTGCCGATCGCGTTCGTTTCGCAGGCAGAAAACCTGTGGGTCGCGGTGGCCATCGTCGGTCTCGCCGCAGCAGCGCATCAGGGCTGGTCGGCGAACCTCTTCACGACGGCATCGGACTTGTTCCCGCGACGTGCGGTGGGCGCGGTGGTCGGCATCGGCGGCATGGCCGGTTCGATCGGCGGCGTGCTGTTCTCGGAAGTGATCGGCCAGGTGCTGCAACGCACGGGTCACTACTGGGTGCTGTTCGCGATCGGCGCATCGGCGTATCTCATCGCCTTCGGGATCATGCACTTGCTCACGCCGAAGATGACGCCGGCGAAGCTCGCAGCGTAATTCGTATTAGCGATTATTAGTCAAGACATGCGCCGCGCCGCCCGCACTCGCAACTTGCAGGCAGCGCGGCGTACGTCATGCAGCGGCAGCAGTCGATTCACGCACGATGAGCCGCGGCTCGAACATGGAGTTGCCCGGATCGGGATGACCGGCGAGGGCGTCGATGAGCTTCTGCATCGCGAGTTCGCCCATCTTCTCGCTCTGAATGTCGACGGTCGTGAGTCCCGGCGCGGCGTATGCGCCGTAGGGCACGTTGTCGATGCCGGTCACCGAGACGTCCTGCGGCACGCGAATGCCGAGCGAAGCGGCTTCCTTCATGAAGCCGAGCGCGATCAGGTCGTTGTAGCAGATCACCGCTTGCGGGCGCTTCGGACCGAGCATCACGCGCGAGCAAGCCTGTTCGCCGGCAAGCGACGTTGGCGCATGGGCTTCGTAGATATCGAGTTCGAGGCCCGCTTCGGCGAGACACTCGCGCGCGCCGCGAATGCGTTCATCGTTGATGCGCGCGTGCTCGAAGCCGAGATACGCGATGCGGCGATGCCCGAGATCGAGCAGATGACGCGCGAGCATGTAAGTAGCGAGGCGGCTGTTGATGCCGACGCTCGGAATCGGCAGCTCGGCGTTACGCAGCAGCACGACGGGCTTGTCGAGATCGAGCATCCACTGCGCGTTTTCGTCTGCCAGGCGCGAGCTGACGAGCAGGCCGTCCACGCGTTGCGCGAGCGCTTCGATGAGCGGCCGCTCGCGCGCCTGATTCTCGTCGATATCGACGAGCAGCAGCGTGTAGTCGTGCCGCAGCGCAATGCGGTTCGCGCCTTTCACGACATGCGTGAAGTGCGGATTGCTGATGTCGAGGATCGTGAGACCGATGGTGCGCGTCTTGCCGGTAATCATCGAGCGCGCAAGCGGGTTCGAGCGGTAGCCGAGCGAATCGATGGCTTCCTTGAGCTTGGCCTCGACCGGCGCGGAGAAGCGCTGCGCGCCATTGATGTACTTCGAGACGGTCGCGACGGAGACGCCCGCCGCAGCGGCGACGTCGCGAATGGTCGGGGAAATTTTTTTCATTCGGAGGGTAACGTTTTCGCACTGTTAACGGATTGTCGCAGAAATTCGGGAAACGATGACATCGAAACTTGCGTTTTGCATGCGGCGTTTTGCATGCCAGACGGCGATTGACGGCGCGTCGCGCCGATCGATATAGTCCCGAAAACGTTTTCTTCCTTATTGCTTTCAACGCATCAGTACGTATTGACAGGAGTCTCGATGAATCAGCCAAACGCAGCGGCCAAGCCGTTCAAGCGTCTGCTTCTGACCGGCGCGGCCGGCAATCTGGGTCGTCAGTTGCGCGGCGCGCTCGCTCAATGGGCCGACGTCGTGAGGCTCTCCGACATCGCGCCGCTCGACGATGCAGCGAGCCATGAAGAGATCAGCGCCGTGGATCTCGCGGATCGCGACAAGGTGATGCAGCTCGTCGAGGGCGTCGACGCGATCGTGCATCTCGGCGGCATCTCGATCGACGCGCCGTTCGACGATCTGATCGAAGCGAATATCCGCGGTACGTACAACATCTATGAAGCGGCGCGCCGTCATGGGGTGAAGCGCATCGTGTTCGCGAGCTCGAACCATGCAATCGGCTTTCATCCAGTCACCGAAGTGCTCGACGCCGATTCGCCCCATCGCCCGGACAGTCTTTATGGCGTGACCAAGTGCTTCGGCGAATCGCTGTCGCGCTATTACTTCGATCGCTTCGGCATCGAGACGGTGAACCTGCGCATCGGTTCGTCGTTCGAGGAGCCGAAGAATCCGCGCATGCTCGTCACGTATCTGAGCTACCGCGATTTCATCGAGCTCGTGCGCTGCTCGCTGTTCACGAATCGCGTCGGTCATGCGGTGGTGTACGGCGCTTCTGACAATCCGGTGAAGTGGTGGGACAACTCGAAGGCGGGCTTCCTCGGCTTCAATCCGCAAGACAGCTCGGCCCAGTTCGACGGGCTCTTTCCGGTGACCGGACCGAGCGCCGATCGCGATGATCCGGCGCAGCGCTTCCAGGGCGGCCCGTTCGTATTGGGCGAGCCGATGGAGCGCAAGCGATGAGCGCCGCCGTGCGCGCGGAACGCATCGACGCGGCCGGGCGCGCGACCGTCGGCGAATGTCCGGTATGGCGCGCGCAAGAGGGCGCGCTGTATTGGGTCGATATTCCCGCGCGACGGATCGTCAGGCTCGAGATCGAAAGCGCGAGACGTACGGAATGGGCGTTCGACGAACAGGTCGCATGCTTTGCGTTCGACAAGGCTGGGCGCGTCGTCGCGGGCATGGAAAGCGGCATGTTCGGCGTGACGCTCGCCGACGCGAACCAGGCGCACGCCGTGAAGCTCGCCGCGCCTTCGTTTCCCGCGACGGGCATGCGCTTCAACGATGGCCGCTGCGACAGGCAAGGGCGCTTCTGGGCCGGAACGATGGTGATGGACATGTCGCTCGCGAGTGCCGTCGGCGCGCTGTATCGCTTCGATGAGCAGGGCGCTTTGTCGGAGCCGGTCGTCGATGGTCTGATCACGCAGAACGGCCTCGCATGGTCGCCGGATGGCAGAACGATGTATTTGTCGGACTCGCATCCGCAACGGCGCATGATCTGGGCATTCGACTTCGACCCCGACACCGGCACGCCGCACGCGCAGCGCGCATTTGCCGATCTGCATCACTACGCGGGCCGTCCCGATGGCGCCGCGGTCGATGCGGACGGCTGCTACTGGACGTGTGCGAACGACGCCGGCCGCCTGCTGCGTTTCACACCGCGCGGCGAACTCGATCGCGAGATCGTGCTACCTGCGAGCAAGCCGTCGATGTGCGCGTTCGGCGGCAGCGATCTGAAAACGCTCTATGTCACGACTATTCGTCCGGCAATGAATGCCACTGACGACGACGGTCACGTGTTCGCATTGAACCCCGGCGTGCAAGGATTACCGGAGCCGGAGTACGCCGCACTGTTACCGGTAGCATAAACTTCACGAAAACGGGGCGATCATTCGCCCCGTCCGCATTTTTTTCGCATGATTTGGGACGCAAACGATTCGAGCGCACTTTATTGGCGCGCATCGAAATGATGGACACGTCCCCCTTCGGAACCGATACCAAGCACAAACACCAATGCTGCAAGTCCTTCTGAAAGAGTAGTCTCCGCAGGTATCTCAAGCACCCGCGATCAACAGATTCTCTAATCCGGAGGAGACATTGATGGACCTTGAAGCTCGCACCATGAAGCGCGTGATGGTTCGCCTCGTGCCGTTCCTGATCTTGTGTTACTTCATCGCATATCTGGACCGCGTCAACGTCGGCTTTGCCGCATTGCAGATGAACAAGGCGCTCGGTTTCACTGCGAGCATGTTCGGTTTCGGCGCCGGCATTTTCTTCATCGCCTATTTCTTTTTCGAGGTTCCTTCGAACCTGCTGCTCGAACGATTCGGCGCGCGCCGCTGGATCGCACGCATCATGTTCACGTGGGGCATCCTCGCAGCCGCGATGGCCTACATTCCGCATATCGCGCAGGCGACGGGCCTCTCCAACGCATACGTGTTCTATGGCTTGCGCATCCTGCTCGGCGTCGCGGAAGCGGGCTTCTTTCCCGGCATCATCTTTCTGCTGACCTTGTGGTTCCCGGCGAAGTATCGCGGCCGCGTCGTCGGCTATTTCATGGCGGCGATTCCACTGTCCACCGTGATCGGCGGACCGATCTCCGGCGCGCTCTTGCAGATGGACGGCATCAACGGCATGGCGGGCTGGCAGTGGCTGTATCTGATCGAAGCGATTCCCGCGTTGCTGCTCGCGTTCGTCGTGTACTTCTATCTGACCGACAAGCCTTCCGACGCACACTGGCTTGCAAAAGAAGAGCGTGACTGGCTCGTCGATCGTCAGGCGCAAGAGCGCGCGCATCGCGAATCCGTGCATGCGTTCAGCGTGAAGGAAGCCATTTTCAATCCGCGCGTGCTCGCCATTGCCCTGATCTACTTTGGCGCGAATGCCACGAACTATGGGCTGAGCTTCTTCCTGCCGCAGATCGTCAAATCGTTCGGTCTTTCCAACTTGCAGACCGGCTTCGTCACGTCATTGCCCTATGCCGTGGGCGTGATCAGCATGGTGCTGTGGGGCCGTCATTCGGATCGCAAGCTCGAACGGCGCTGGCATGTCGCGATTGCGTTGATGGTCGCGGCGGGCGGCATCGCGGCATCGGCGGGCCTCGACGATCCAGTGATGAAGATGATCGCGCTGTCGATCGCGGGCTTCGGCATCTTCGGTTGCCTGCCGGTGATCTGGACGCTGCCGGCCTCGTTCCTTTCGGGTGCGGCGGCGGCGGGCGGCATCGCGGCGATCAACTCGCTCGGCAATCTCGCGGGCTTCTTCGGTCCCTATGCGATGGGCTGGATCAAGGACAGCACGGGCGGCTTCGGCGCGGGCCTGCTGTGCCTGGCAGGGGCGGGCATGGTCGGCGTGGCGGCGGTCCTGCTGCTGCATCACGATCAGGCACTGGAGACGATTTCCGGCGCGCATGACGTCGAGGATGGCGAGCCGAACATGGCGCGTTGATGTTGCATCGCGAGTACCGCGCCAACGCGCGGTACTCGCGTATTCATTCAAGCGACGACTGCGCGCGTCGCAATCTCTCCCGGCTGTTGATCAGATGCAGACGCATCGCGGTGCGCGCCGAATCGGCATCGCCGCGTTCAATGGCGTCCGCGATCTGTTCATGCTCGCGATTCACGCGCATCAGGTAATCCGCGTATTGATCGCGCGGAATCGGCGTCGCCGTGATGCGCGTGCGCGGAATCATGCGCGTGCCCAGATGCTCCATGATCTCGACGAAATAGCGATTGCCCGTTGCATGCGCGATCTCCATGTGAAAGCGCAGATCGGGCGATACGGTATCGCTTGCTTCGCCCACATTTCTTGAAAAGTCCGCGAGCGTCGAGCGCATCGTCGCAAGACGCGCGGCATCGCAACGCATTGCGGCAAGTCCCGCGCTTTCGGTTTCGAGACTGATGCGCAATTCGAGGATGGCGAGCGCATCCATAGAACCGGCGACATCGGCGGGATCGAGTTGCAGAAGAGGCGACATGCCCGCTTCACACACGAACGTACCGATGCCATGCCGCGTTTCCACGAGTCCTGCCGCTTGCAGACGCGACAGCGCCTCACGCACGACGGTGCGGCTCACGCCGAAGCGCTGAACCATTTCCGCTTCCGTCGCGAGCCTGCTGCCGCCCTTCAGTTCCTGTGCATCGATCTGGGCGCGCAAGGCGTCGACGAGTTGCGCGGTCAGACTGCGTCGCGCTTGCGGCGATGCAATCGAGGATGCGTCGGTGCCGGCATGAAGATCGGGCGATAGCGTCACGGTATTCTCGTTGGCGTGGGTTTTACACACATTGACAAATCGTTCGGCAAATGATGATATGCGTCATGCAGTGATATGACAACGTACAAGAAGATGCGCGCAGGGTAATCCCTAGCGACGACAGCCTTCAGGAGACACAACACGATGGAACAACAAACCAGCACGCCGTCCGCCGACGAAGATGCGCAATTCGATCGTCTGTTGCTGACGGGCGCCGCCGGCGGAATCGGCCGCGCGATCCGGCATCGCGTCGCCGAGTTCGCGCGGCATGTGCGGATCTCCGACTTGCCTGGCGTGTTGCAGGGCGACGCCGCGCCTCACGAAGAGATCGCTCCTTGCGATCTCGCCGACCGCGACGCCGTCGATGCGCTTGCGATGGACTGCGACGCGATCATTCATCTCGGCGGGGTATCGGTCGAGCGTCCGTTCGAAGAGATTCTCGAAGCCAACATCAAGGGCGTTTTCAATCTTTACGAAGCGGCGCGCCGTCAGGGCGTGAAGCGCATCGTGTTCGCAAGCTCGAATCACGTCACGGGTTTCTATCGGCAGGACGAACGAATCGACGCCGCTGCGCGCAAGCGCCCCGATGGCTACTACGGCTTGTCGAAGTCCTTCGGCGAGGACATGGCGCAAATGTATTTCGACCGGTACGGCATCGAGACGGTGAGCATTCGTATCGGCTCCGTGTTTCCGGAGCCGAAGGACCGCCGCATGATGGCGAGCTGGATGAGCTACGACGATTTTCATGACCTGTTGCGCCGCAGTCTCTTCACGAAAGACGTCGGCCACACGATCGTCTTCGGCATGTCGGCGAACGCGCATACATGGTGGGACAACCGCTGCGCCGCGCATCTCGGCTTCGTTCCGCGTGACTCGTCCGAGCAGTTCCGCGAAAAGATCGAAGCGACGCCGCCGCCGGCGCCCACCGATCCCGTGGCGGTGCTGCAGGGCGGTGCCTTCACGACGACTGGCCCGTTCGATCCGGTTTAATGCATGCGAAATGCAGTATCACGGCACTCGTAGTATGTCGTCATACATCCAGAGCGGGCGCACAGCGTGTTAGCGCCCACACCCGACAGGAACTCTTGCCGCCATGTTCTCTCTCGATTTTTCACCGCTGCTGCCGTACTGGCCGACGTTCCTGCTGGGCGCATGGCTCACGCTCAAGATGACTTGCGTGGCTGTGTTCTTCGGGCTGATTCTCGGCATGCTGGTGGCGTTCGCGAAGCGCGCGAAAGTGCCGGTCCTCACGCGCCTGTGCATCGTCTATATCGAGGCGGTGCGCAATACGCCGTTCCTCGTGCAGATCTTTCTGCTGTACTTCGGTCTTGCGAGCATCGGCTTGCGCATGCCGACGTTCGCGGCCGCCGCGCTCGCGATGACGATCAACATCGGCGCATATGCGGCCGAGATCATCCGCGCGGGACTCGAATCGGTGCCACGCGGACAAATCGAAGCGGCCGAATGCCTCGGGCTTCCGAAGTGGCGCATCGGCTGGCATGTGATGTTGCAGCCGTCGATCGAAAAGGTCTATCCCGCGCTGACGAGCCAGTTCCTGCTGATGATGCAGGCCTCCGCGATCGCCTCGCAGATTTCGGCCGAAGAGCTCACGGCGGTCGCGAACACTGTGCAGTCCGATACGTTCCGCTCGCTCGAAACGTACATCGTGGTCGCGGCGCTGTATCTGGCGTTGTCGCTCGTCATCAAGCTCATCGCGTGGGCGGTGGGAGAGCATCTCTTCAAGCGCCGCCGCGCGATCCGTCTTGCTGCTAAACGCGCCGGCAAGACGCCGCCCGATCCGCAGCGCATCGATACGGTCATTCCCGGAGGTGCGGCATGAGCGGCGGATTCACGTCATCGCACCTTGTCTATCTAGTGCAATCGATCGGCTGGACGCTCGTGCTTTCCGCGCTTGCGTTCGTGCTCGGCGGTATCGGCGGCTTTGTCGTGATGCTCGCGCGCATCTCGCCGCGCGCATGGCTTGCGCGCGTGGCGCTCGTGTATATCGAGGCGATTCAGGGCATACCGCTGCTGATCCTGCTGTTCATCGTGTACTTCGGCCTGTCGGTGTACGGCTATCAGGTGCCCGCGCTCGTCGCGGCCGGGCTCGCGCTGATGATCTATTCGAGCGCATATCTCGGCGATATCTGGCGCGGCTGTATCGAAGCGATGCCCAAGCCGCAGTGGGAAGCGTCGGAATGCCTGTCGCTCACGCGCTGGCAGACGCTGCGCCTCGTCATCATCCCGCAGGCGATGCGTCTCGCGCTGCCGCCGACCGTCGGGTTTCTCGTGCAGCTCATCAAGATGACGTCGCTTGCTTCGGTGATCGGCTTCATCGAGTTGACGCGCGCGGGGCAGATCATCAATAACTCGATCTTCCAGCCGTTCCTCATCTTCGGTCTGGTCGGCGCTTTCTATTTCGTCCTGTGCTATCCGCTTTCGCGCTGGAGCCAATCGATGGAGAACAAGCTCAATGTCAGCAATCGTTAAGGTCGGCGATATTCACAAGAGCTTCGGCTCCAATCATGTTCTCAAGGGCGTTTCCTTCGAAGTCAACAAGGGCGAGATGATCGCCGTGATCGGCGCGAGCGGTTCGGGCAAGAGCACGGCGTTGCGTTGCATCGACAGGCTGGAGACGATCGACCAAGGGCAAATCGAAGTGTGCGGCATTCGCGTCGATGATCCGAAGGTCGATCTGCATCTGTTGCGCCGCGAAGTGGGCATCGTGTTTCAAAGCTATAACCTCTTTCCGCATCTGACGGTCGAAGAGAACATCATGCTCGCGCTGCGTCACGTCAAGAAGATGTCGCGCGACGAAGCGCGGCGCATTGCGATAAACGTGCTGGAGCAAGTCGGTCTCGGACAGAAGGCCGATGCGTATCCCGAGCAATTGTCGGGCGGACAGCAGCAGCGCGTGGCGATCGCGCGCTCGCTCGCGATGTCGCCAAAGGTGATGCTGTTCGACGAAGTGACCTCGGCGCTCGATCCGCAATTGACGGGCGAAGTGCTGCGCGTGATGGAAGACCTCGCTGCCGACGGCATGACGATGCTGCTCGTCACGCACGAGATGGCCTTCGCGAAGCGCGTGGCGGATCGCATCATCTACATGCATCAGGGAAAGGTTTGGGAAGTGGGCGACGGCAGCATGCTCGATGCGCCGCGCACACCCGAATTGCGCGCATTCCTCGATAACGGACTTTGATAATCGCAGCATCAATTCAGCAACATTAATAACGACGGAGACGTAACTTGAAAGCGAAATCAATCATTGCACGCGCAACGCTCGCAACGTTGATGATGGCAGGCGCGGTTCACAGCGTGATGGCCGATGAACTCGACGACATCAAGAAGGCAGGCGTCGTGCGCGTCGCGATCGCCATCGGCACGCCGCTCTTCAGCTATGCCGACCAGAACCTGAAGCCCGCGGGATCGGACGTCGATACTGCCGCCGCGCTTGCGAAGGATCTCGGCGTGAAGCTAGAACTCGTGCAGATCACCAACGCCGCGCGCATTCCGACGCTGCAGGCGAAGCGCGCGGACCTCGTGATTTCCTCGCTGTCGGTCACGCCGGAGCGCGCCAAAGTCGTCGATTTCTCGAACCCGTATGCGGTCATCTCGATCATCGTTGGCGGCGTGAAGGCGGCGAACGTGAAGAGCTATGCGGATCTCGACGGCAAGACCATCGGCCTCACGCGTGCAACGGTGAACGACACGCTGACGACACAGCAGGCGAAGGGCGCACAGATTCAGCGCTATGAAGACGATGCGACGCTCATCACGTCGATGGTCACGGGACAGGTCGACATCTTCTCGAGCACGCCTTCGAACTTGAAGGAGATGCAGGATCGCGCTCCGCAACGCAACATCGAGATGAAGTTCGAGCAGAAGACGTTCGATCTCGGCATCGCGATGAACAAGGACCAGCCGCGCCTGAAGGAATGGGTGAACAACTGGGTCGGCGCGAACATGAAGAGCGGCAACCTCAACACGATCTACAAGAAGTATCACGGACGGGATCTGCCGGAGAACATGCGCAAGGGCGCCTGAGCGCAGGGTCTCGCTTCAGTCATGCGCAACGGCGGCGGGTCATCGATCCGCCGCCGTTGTCGTTTGCATTACGCATACCGGATTCCTTCCGGAATGATGCATTCAAAATACCGCGATCGCCTATCCTGAACGCCCGCACCACGCGGTCTCGACACGGTTCAGGACAAACCGCCGCGCTCCGGCGTACACTCCTTTTGCGTTTTGAATCCTGCATGCATTGAGCCAACACGGATGCGCGCCACGTCATTCCGTGCGCGGCTCCGTCGATCACTGGACATCCTCTCTTCATCACGGGACACATCATGGCCAAGGGCACGATAGCGGACTATCTGGCGAAGACACTGGCGGCGGCGGGCGTAGAGCGAATCTGGGGCGTGACGGGCGACAGCCTGAACGGTTTGGCGTTCAGCCTCGATCGTGTCGGCTCGATCCGCTGGATGCATACGCGTCACGAGGAAGCAGCCGCTTTCGCGGCCGGAGCCGATGCCGCCGCGACAGGCAAACTCGCGGTATGCGCGGGCAGTTGCGGCCCAGGCAATCTGCATCTCATCAATGGTCTTTACGACTGTCATCGCAATCATCAACCGGTGCTCGCCATCGCGGCGCACATTCCATCGACGGAAATCGGCCTCGGCTACTTTCAGGAAACGCATCCGCAGGAATTGTTCAGGGAATGCAGTCACTTCGTGGAGCTGGTGTCGAATGCGTCGCAGTTTCCGCGCGTGCTCGAACGTGCGATGCGCGCCGCGATCGATCAGCGCGGCGTCGCGGTGATCGTGTTGCCGGGCGACGTCGCATTGAGCGAAGGCCCGGCCGTCGAGCCGCGCTGGACCGCGAGCGCGCCGGGCGCGATCGTGCCGGCAGACGCCGATCTCGACAAGCTCGCGAGCCTTCTGAACGGCTGCGAAGCGGTGACGATCATGTGCGGCAGCGGCGTCGCCGGCTCGCACGACGAAGTGGTCGCGCTCGCCGATACGCTCGGAGCACCGATAGTGCATGCGTTGCGCGGCAAGCAGTTCATCGAGTACGACAACCCGTTCGATGTCGGCATGACAGGGCTCATCGGTTTCAGTTCGGGCTATCACGCGATGATGTCGTGCGACACGCTGCTCCTGCTCGGATGCGATTTTCCGTATCGCCCGTTCTATCCGCCGCAAGCGAAGATCGTGCAGATCGACTGGCGCGGCTCGCAACTCGGACGCCGCGCGCCGCTGGAAATGGGGCTCGTCGGCACGATCAAGGAAACGCTCGCGGCGCTCTTGCCGAAGCTCCAACGCAAGGACGAGCGGCGTTTTCTCGAGAACGCATTGAAGCACTATGCGACCGCCCGCAAGGACCTCGACGATCTCGCGACGCCATCCGCGCCGGGACGTCCGATTCATCCGCAATATCTGACGAAGCTCGTCGATGAAATCGCAGCCGACGACGCGATCTTCACCGTCGACGTCGGCACGCCGACACTGTGGGCCGCGCGTTATCTGACAATGAACGGCAAGCGCCAGTTGCACGGCTCGTTCAATCACGGCTCGATGGCAAACGCAATGCCGCAGGCGCTCGGCGCTCAGGCCGCGCGGCCGCAACGGCAAGTCGTTTCGCTATCGGGCGACGGCGGTTTGTCGATGCTGCTCGGCGATCTGCTCTCGGCCGTGCAACTCGATCTCCCGATCAAGGTCGTCGTGTTCAACAACAGCCTGCTCGGTTTCGTGTCGATGGAACTGAAGGCTGGCGGCTATCTCGACACCAACGTCGATCTCAGCAAGACCGATTTCTCGCAGATCGCGAAGGGCGCGGGCATCTGGTCGGTGCGCGTCGAGGAATCGGAGCAACTCGAAAACGCGCTGCGCGAAGCGTTCGCGCACAAGGGACCGGCGGTCGTCGATGTCGTCACGTCGAAGCATGAACTCGCGATGCCGCCGACCATCGAACTGTCGCAAGCGAAGGGCTTCAGCCTCTATATGTTGCGAGCGATCCTGAGCGGGCGCGGCGATGAGATCGTCGAACTCGCGCGCACGAATCTGCGTTAAGCCATGAACGAATCGAACGATACGCTGCCACTCGATCACGTTTTCGAATACGAAGGACAAGCCGTGCGTTACGGCATGATCGGCGAGGGCGCGCCGCTCGTGATGGTGCACGGCACGCCGTTTTCATCGCAGGTGTGGCGACGCATCGCACCGGTAGCGGCGCGTTTGCGGCATGTGCATTACTTCGATCTGCTGGGCTACGGTGCGTCGGAGATGCGCGAGGGGCAGGACGTATCGCTCGGCGTGCAGAATCGCGTGCTCGCGGCGCTTCTCGCGCACTGGTGCGGTGAGTGGAACGGTGCCTTGCCCGATGTGCTCGCACACGATTTCGGCGGCGCGACATCGCTGCGAGCCGCGTTGATCGACGGCTGCGCGTATCGTTCGCTGATGCTCGTCGATCCGGTCGCCGTCGCGCCGTGGGGATCGCCCTTCGTGCGTCATGTGCGACAGCATGAAGCCGCGTTTGCGGGTGTGCCGCCGTACATGCATCAGGCGATGCTCGATGCGTATCTGCAGGGTGCGGCGCATCGGCGGTTGCAGCAAGAGACGCTGCGCGTCTATACGCGGCCGTGGACCGGCAAAGTCGGGCAGGCCGCGTTCTATCGGCAGATCGCGCAGATGGATCAGCGCTATACCGATGAAGTGCAATCGCGCTATGGCGAATTGAAATGCCCCGTATCGATTCTTTGGGGCGAAGAGGACGAGTGGATACCGGTCGAGCGCGGTGTCGAACTCGCATCGCTGATTCCGGGCGCGCGCTTTACGCGCGTGCGCGGATCAGGGCATCTGATGCAGGAAGATGCGCCCGAAGCGATCGTCGGCGAATGGCTGACGTTCGCGGACGCAATCCAGTAACGCGATCAGAAGCGCTATCAGAAGCGCGATCAGAAGCGATAAGTGACGCCCACCTTTACGATCGGATAGAAGCGCAACTTGTCCGCCTTGTTCTGCAGATCCTGCTGTTCGGCGTCGATGTTTTCCTGTCCCGCCGCCGCGACGATATCCGCCGGAACGTCGAGCGTGACGCGCGGGCGGCCATACGCGACGCCTGCATCGAAGAACGCGGAGAAGCCTTTCTCGGCAACAGGCGTATGCCCGAAGCCGATGCCGATATACGGACGCACGGCCGGGAACTTAGCCTTGGCGTGAATGCTTTCCCCGAAAGTCGGATAAGCGATGCCGTCGATGGTGTAGGTGCCGTTCATGCTGGTCGCGGTGCCATCGACATGATCGCCGCCGATGAGCGCGCCAGCCGTGATGCGAAAACCGACCGTTCCCGGCGCCGGAAAAAAGTCGAAATAGAAGCCGCCGTGATAGATGCTCGCGGTGCCGTCGTAGTGGAGACCGCCAGCGTCGAAGTTATGCGAGAACTTCAGGCCGTTGAATTCGGCGCGCACGTTGTCGCGCGTGCCGAGCGGTTCCGAGTAGCCGATGCCCACGCCTTCGGTGCCGATCTGACCGTAGATTTCGCGGGCGTGCGAGAGCGGAGCGGCAAGCGCGGCGAGCGTGCCGATAGCGGCCGCGCATGCGGCCAACGACTTCTTCATTGCAGATTATCCGTGGAGGAGATGGACGAGAGGGCGTCCAGGCGAAAGCGGCGAATAGTGCCGGCTGGTGCGGGAGAGCCGTGCGCGACGGAGGCGTCGCTGTTGATGATTGTGTTTACGGAAACGTTTGCTGAAAACTTTAGCTAAATCGTTCCACAAAAATGCGGAACGGAACCGGCAAGAAATGATGACCGGTTCCGCATTCAACATCGCTCGCTTTTAGACCTTGTTCCTTGCGCTTTCAGCACGGAATGCCGCTTCGCCGGCATCGGAGATTTCGACCCATTTTTTATCGGGCGGCGCATCGTCGACATAACTGTCGTGCCAGTTCCACCACTTATAGGTCGGTGTCTGCGGATAGCCTTCAGGCGAGTCTTCCCAGAGTTCCTGTCGGCCGAGCGGCGTGATGTCGAGATAGTTCCAGGTATTGCCCATCTGCTCGTCGCCGCGATTGTTGAGAAAGTACGTGCGAAATGCACGTTCTCCTTCGCGGAAGAACACGTTCGTGCCGTGCCACTCGTCGACGCCGAAGTCGGCATCGAAGCGATCCGTCAGCGTGAACCAGGGAATGGTCCAGCCCATGCGTTCCTTCACCCGCGCGATGTCCTGCTGCGGCGCGCGCGATACGAAGACGAGCGTCGTGTCGCGCGCATTCAGATGTGCAAGATGCGCGACCTGATCCGCGACCAGCGAGCAGCCGCGGCACGCGTGCTCCGGCCATCCGAAGACGCCCGGCTCATAGAACGCGCGATAGACGATCAACTGACGCCGGCCATCGAAAAGATCGAGAAAGCCGATCTTGCCCGCGGGGCCTTCGAACATGTAGTCCGTCTTCACGGCGGTCCAGGGCATGCGGCGGCGTTCAGCGGCGAGCGCGTCGCGCGCGCGCGTCTGGGCTTTCTCCTTCACCAGCAACTGCTGACGCGCTGCTTCCCATTGCTCCTGCGACACGACGGGCGGCGTGCGCATCCCTGTTTCGTCGGATGTAGTCATGGCCTTGCAACCTCCTGAGTTGGACTCTTGCTCGTTGTTTGCCGTGATTCAGTCTGACTCCGATAGCGGAAAACGGAGAGTAACAAGTGTGACGCCATTTGCCCGATCGCGCGTTCCGATGGCCCGACGCGCGACCGCAGCAATCAGGATCAAGCCCACGAAGCGCGCAGCGCGTGCATCGTTTTCCAGTACGTGAAGAAGCGTCCCGCGAAGATGCCCGCGACGATGCCCGACACGGCGGCGTCGATTGCCGCATAGGTCGTGAGCGCGGGCAGATAGGCGACGGTCGCCATCTCGAAGCCGAGCCAGAACTTCGCGATGAACGTCGCGAGGATCAGCAGCATCGGCAACATGGAGCCGGGCAGCATCACGGTTCGCGCGATCGGATCGACGATGAAGCGGCTCTGGCTCGCAAGGAACACGCCGCCGACGATGCCCGCGCCCAGCGTGGCGATCCACACGGCGACGGCCATCCATCCGGCGAGCGGCGACGCGACGAGATGCGCGATGCCCATGCCCGCGAAAATAATCGGAACGATTGCGAGCTTCGACAGCGGGGTGGTGCTGGCCTGCATCGCCTTGATGCCGCGATACAAAAGGAATGCGAGCAGCACCCAGACCCACGTCGGCGTGCCTTGAACGATGGCGATTGGCGTCATGATCATCTCCTTGCAAGTGGTTGTTTGATGCGCATGATGACGCCGGAGAATGAGCCGCGAATGAGTTGGCGAGCGTATGCGCGCGTCGCGGGAATTAAGCGAATTCCGAAAACCCGTCGCGCGACGGGTAAAATGCGGCGCCTGCCCGACGATCGGCTAGAGAGACCGCGCGTGACCCGCGCGCGCCGGCATCGCGGGCAGCGTCCGCCCCACGAGGGCAAGCTTTCGTCCGTCTGCGCCTGTCCGGTCAACCCGCGCACCGCCGCTTTCGCTGAACCACACACGACACGCAACGACATTCGAGGATCGTTTTCATGCTTGCCCGCATCACCCGCCTTTTCCCGCTCTGGGCCGTGCTGGTTTCCATCGCCGCCTATAGCGCGCCTTCATCCGTGACGGGCATCGCGCCGCACGTCACGACGCTTCTCACGATCATCATGCTGTCGATGGGCGTCACGCTTTCCATCGACGATTTCAGGCGCGTGTTCACGCGGCCCGCGCCGGTCATCGCGGGCATCGTGCTGCATTACCTCGTGATGCCGCTCGCCGCGTGGGTCATCGCGAAAGCGCTGCACATGCCGCCCGATCTGATGGCGGGCATGGTGCTCGTCGGCAGCGTCGCGAGCGGCACAGCGTCGAACGTGATGATCTATCTCGCGCGTGGCGACGTGGCGCTGTCCGTCACGATCAGCGCGCTCTCGACGCTCGTCGGCGTGTTCGCGACGCCGCTGCTCACGCGCCTTTATGTCGATGCCTCCATCGCCGTCGACGTGCACGGCATGCTGATGAGCATCGTGCAGATCGTCGCGCTGCCTATCGTCATCGGCCTCGTCGTGAACCATCTGTTCGGCAAGCTCGTGCGCAAGATCGAGTGGATGCTGCCGCTCGTGTCGATGGTGGCGATCCTGCTCATCATCGCCGCGGTGGTCGGCGGCACGCAGAAGAGCATCGCGTCGGTGGGCATGGTCGTCGCGGTGGGCGTGGTGCTGCACAACGGCATCGGTCTATTGGGCGGCTATTGGGGCGGGCGTCTGCTCGGCTTCGACGAAGCCGTCTGCCGCACGCTGGCAATCGAAGTCGGCATGCAGAACTCGGGGCTCGCGGCGACGCTCGGCAAGCTGTATTTCACGCCGATCGCGGCGTTGCCCGGCGCACTTTTCTCGGTGTGGCACAACCTGTCGGGGTCGATGCTCGCGGGCTATTGGGCGGGACGTCCGGCGAAAGGCTCGACGCGCGAAGCCCACGCGCAGGCCGCCGTCGCGCGGCACGGCTGAACGTGTGAATCGATCGAAAAAAAACGCGCCGATTGTGGCGCGTTTTTTTTCGGACGCGAAATCAACTCGCCGCGAGCGATGCTTCCGCGACCGGCCGGTCATCGATCGGAAAATGCAGCAGCGCCGCGACGAGTCCGGCGATTGCCGTCGCGGCCCAGATCAGCGAGTACGAGCCGGTCGTGTCGAACACGTAGCCGCCGAGCCACGCGCCGAGAAACGATCCGAGCTGATGACTGAGAAACACGACGCCGAATAGCGTGCCCAGATGCCGCGTGCCGAACACCTTCGCGATGAGTCCGTTGGTGAGCGGCACCGTGCCCAGCCACGTCAGGCCCATCACGGCGGCGAAGACGACGACGGATACGCTCGTCGTCGGCAACAGGACGAAGAGGGCGATCGCGCCGCCGCGAATCAGATAGAGCCACGCGAGGACGTGATGCTGCCGCCAGCGTCCGCCGAGCCAGCCGCATCCCCAACTGCCGATCATGTTGAAGAGGCCGATCAGCGCGAGCGCGGTCGCGCCGAGTCCGACCGGCATGTGGCACAGCATCAGATAGCCGGGCAGATGTGTCGCGATGAACGCAAGCTGAAAGCCGCAAGTGAAAAAGCCGAGCGTCAGCAGCCGATAACCGCGATGCCGCGACGCATACGCGAGCGTTTCGCGCAACGGCATCGCGGCGGCTTGCGCGTGCGTTTCGTGCGATGCCGAAGATGCCTTGCTCCGGCGGCTCGCGCGATCGAGCGCGATGCCGAGCGGCGCGGCGAGCAGCAGCACGAAGGCGAGGGCATAGAGCGACGCCGGCACGCCCGCATGCACGCGCACTTCCTGCGCGAACGGCACCATCAGCACCTGGCCGAGCGAGCCGCCCGCGCTGGCCAGGCCCATCGCGACGCTGCGTGTTTGCGGCGACGCCACGCGTCCGACCGTCGCGAGCACGACGCCGAAACTCGTGCAACTGATGCCGATGCCCACGAGCAAGCCGAGACCGAGCACGAGCATCCAGCCGGAAGTCGCGGCGGCGGCGAGCGCGAGCCCGGCGGCGAACGTGGCCGCGCCCGTCGCGACGACCGGCGCTGCGCCGTATCGATCGGCGGCCGCGCCCGCGAACGGCTGCGCGAAGCCCCACACGAGGTTGTGCAGCGCGATCGCGAAGGCGATCAGCGTGACGGGCATGCCGCGATCGAACGAAAACGGCCCGATGAAAAGCCCGAACGTCTGGCGCACGCCCATCGCGGCGCTCAGGATCAGCGCGGCCGCGCCGATGAGCACCCACGTCGTCGCGCGGTCCGTGGCCGATCGTGTGGTCGATAAAGACGACATGGCTCGTTCCTCCTTGCGGCCATCGTCGCAGGCGAACGTCCGTGCTGACAAACGAAAAGATTTCGCCGTCGGATGAGCGCAGTTCAACCGTTATCGACGAAACCGGCCGCTTGTTCGATCAGCCAGTTGCGAAACGCGACGAAATCCGCGCGCGCGCTCGCTTGCGGCGTCTCGCAGAGCCAGTAGGCGGTTTGCGTCTCGACGCTCGTCGCGGACGCTTCGACCAGCGTGCCCGCCGCCAGCTCGCGATCGACGAGCGGACGCCTGCCGATGACGACGCCAAGCCCGGCCGCGGCGGCATCGAAGCCGAGCTGAACGGTATCGAAGCGAAGGCCGCCGTGCAGATCGAGACCGTCGATGCCCGCGCCGTCCATCCACGCTTGCCAGTCCTGACTGGCCGTATCGATGTGAATGAGTGCGGCGCGGGTGAGATCCGGAACGCCGCCGGCGCCGGTCAGCATCGCGCGATAGGCGGGGCTGCACACCGGCACGAGCCGCTCGCCGAAGAGACGTTGCCACGACGATGCGCCATCGACCGGGCCGCGCGAGAGGCGCAGGCCGAAGTCGAAGCCGTCGACGGGAAAGCCCGCCTGGCGGCGCGAAGTGTCCACGGTGACGTCGATGTTGGGCCAGCGCGCGCGGAAATCGGCGAGGCGCGGCACGAGCCAGCGGGCCGCGAGCGTCGGCGCGCACGTAACCGAGATCGCGCGGCGCTTGCGCCTGTCGGGCAGCGACTGCGTGCCGACGACGATAAGCGAAAACGCTTCGGCGATGTACGGCAGATAGTGTTCGCCGGCGGCGGAGAGCGACAGCCCGCGCGGCTCGCGCACGAAAAGCTCGACGCCGAGCATCGCTTCAAGCGCGCCGATGCCGTGGCTCACGGCGCCCGGCGTCACGTTGAGTTCGGCGGCCGCGAGCTTGAAACTGCGATGGCGCGCGGCGGCTTCGAAGAGACGCAGGGCGTTGAGCGGCGGGAGGCGCTGAGACATGGTCGCGTGGGAATCGACGAAAGGTGCGCCTATATTGCCATTCCCCGACAGCGAAGAGGTCAGGCCGATGTCTGCCGCCGCGCCTTCCACCAGTCGAGAATGCGCCGCGCGATGAGCGCGAACGGCGGATTGGCGAACAGCACCGCCGCGCTCAACGCGATGCATCCGCACACGAGAAACGTGCCGCGATAGCCGAGCGCGGCCACGAGCGCGCCGGACAGAACGCCCGACAGGATCGATCCGACGCGCGACGCGTTGAAGAAAAGCGCCGTCGCCGATCCGGGGCTTTGCGGCATCAGATCCTGCATGTACGTCATGCCGAGGCACGACGTCACCGAGACGACGAAGGCGTTGAAGGCTTGCATCGGAATGAGGAAGTGGACGTTGGGCGACGCCGCCACCGCAATGAAATAAATCAGATGCACGACGGCGCACGACGCGAGCCATCGCTGCTTGTCGAGACGCGAAGCACGCGCGCCGAGCGCGAGCATCATCGGAATTTCGAGGAATGCGCCGAGGCCCAGCATGATCGATACGTCGATGCGCGTGCCGTGCATGCCGTGCACGACGTAGAGCGGCAGGACGATCATCGTAGCGCTCGCGGCGAGCCCGATGAGCGTCATCGCGACGGTCGCGCGCCAGATCTCGGCGCGAGAGTGCGACGCGCCGGGGTGCGGCGGGACGAGCTCCTCGGTGTCGGGCGCGGTGACTTCGAGCAGCGATGTCGGGTCGCCGGCGTAGTGCGCCGGTGCGCTGTGCGGGTCGCCCCTGGGCGAGCCGTGCATGCGCCAGACGATCGCGCCGCACGCGACGAAACAGGCCGCCGCGAACAGAAACAGGCCGTAGAAGCCGGCGCCGGCCAGCACCAGCGCGCCGACGGAGGGCCCGAAGACCCACGCCATCGAAAGAACGGTTCGCAAGGTGGCGAGCGCGAGGGACCGCTCGGCTTCGTCGTCGACGGGCAACGCGGCGCGCGCGAACGAGAACACGAGCGACATCGCGGAGCCGCCTGCGCCGAGAAACAGGATGCCGATCACGACCAGCGCGGTGTAGTTGCGCACGACGCACATCAACAGAAAACCGAGCGATGAAGCAATGAGCGCCGCGAGCAGCAATTCCCGATGATGGCCGTGCCTGTCGGACCATTTTCCGGCAAACGCGCTGGCCACGACGCCGCTCGCGGCGATGACCGTCATGAAGACGCCGAGCTTCAAGGGGCTCATATCCGCCTGTTCGACGCTGAACAGCGACAGATACGGCGCGGTGAACGACATCGCGACGCCGAGCATCAGGGTCGCGCTGGAGAGCGGCAGGAAGAACGGGATGCGGGTGAGACCGAGCAGGCGTGTGTTCATCGGGACGTGGGTCGGCTTGGAGACTCGGGCCGAAAAGGCAGGTCGTGCTTTGAGCGCAAGCGGCGTACCGCTTTGAATGCGGCAACGCGCGGAACTTGCGCAGTTTGCCATCGTTGTCGGAGGATGCGTGTAGCGATTAGTTAATCGCGATTGACATAATGCAAATTAGCGCATGGATTGATGCCGAGGCTCAATTGAAATGTCGTACTTGGAATTGCGACAGCTAGCGAATCGTCTATCCGTACGTGCCGCGGGGCGCCCGGTCGAACCTGACCGTGCGCGCTTCGGACGGCATTGGCAACGGCCGCGTTCAATGTTCGCTCTTGGCCGACTCCTTGCTGCGTTCCGCCGACTTTGCCCCGTTCTTCTTCTTGCTCGCTGGACCGGACTTGTTTTGTTTCGGCTTCGCTTCGCCCTCGACCTTGGCGAACGTGATCGCGTCCTTGTCCTTGTCGTAGCTCACGTCTACCGTGTCGCCCGGAGCGAGTTTGCCGCCGAGAATCTCCTTCGCGAGCCGGGTCTCCAGTTGCTGGCGGATCTGGCGTTTCAGTTCGCGTGCGCCGAATTCGGGCCGATAACCCACCTCGGCAAGATGATCGATGACCGAGTCCTGCACCCTGAGCGTGATGTCCTGAGCCGCCGCCGTGCGCGCGACGCGGTCCAGCTGTATCTGCACGATCGAGCGGATGTTCTCGCGCGAAAGCCCGTGGAACACGATGATTTCGTCGATGCGATTCAGGAACTCGGGGCGAAAGTGGCCTTTCAGCACGTCCATGAGCTTCTCGCGCATGGCTGCCTCCGTGTCGCGGTCCTTCTCGGTTCTCTCGAGGTTGTCCATGATGATGGACGCGCCAAGATTGCTGGTCGAGATGATGACGGTGTTGCTGAAGTCGACGACGCGGCCCTTGCCATCGGTGAGGCGGCCATCGTCGAATACTTGCAGCAGCACATTGTTCACATCGGGATGCGCCTTCTCGATTTCGTCGAGCAAGATCACGCAGTAGGGACGGCGGCGCACGCGTTCGGTCAGCTGTCCCCCTTCGTCATAGCCGACGTATCCCGGCGGCGCGCCAATCAGCCGCGCGACTGCGTGGCGCTCCATGTACTCGGACATGTCGATGCGGATCACCGCCTGCTCGTCACCGAACACGGTCTCCGCTAGCGCCTTCGCAAGCTCGGTCTTGCCGACGCCCGTCGGTCCGAGGAACAGGAACGTCGCGATGGGCCGGTGCGCTTGCCCCATGCCCGCGCGTGACAGCCGCACCGCATCGCTCACCGCGACCACGGCTTCGTCCTGACCGATCACGCGTTCGCGCAGCTTGCTCTCCATCTCGAGCAGTCTTTCGCGTTCTTCCTGCGTGAGTTCGGTGACCGGAATGCCGGTGAGACGCGAGACCACTTCCGCGACCGCTGCAACCGTCACTTCGAGCGTCTCCGATCCGGTCTTGCGCTGCCATGCCTCGGTCAGGTCGTCGAGCTTCGTCTGCTTCTCGTTGATGCGTTCCTCGAAGTTCTTCGCTTCATCGAAACGCTTGCGCGACGAGGCATAGGCCTGCTCGCGCTTCGACTGGGCGATTTCCGCTTCCAGCTCCTGCATTTCGGGCGGGCGCGACTTCGAGCCGATTCGCACGCGCGCCGCAGCCTGATCGATGAGATCGATAGCCTTGTCGGGCAAATAGCGCGATGTGATGTAGCGGTCCGACAACTCCGCTGCCGCGACGAACGCTTCATCGGCGAAAGTGACCTGATGGTGCGCTTCGAGTTTGTCGCGCAAGCCGCGCAAAATGACGATGGTTTGCTCGACCGTCGGCTCCGGCACGAGTACCGGCTGAAAGCGCCGCTCGAGCGCCGCATCCTTCTCGATGTGCTTCTGGTATTCGTTGAGTGTCGTCGCGCCGATCAAACTCAGCTCGCCGCGCGCGAGCGCCGGCTTCAGCACGTTCGCGATGTCGAGTCCGCCCTCGCCGCCGCCCTGACCCGCGCCGACTATCGTGTGCAACTCGTCGATGAACACGATGAGTTCATCCTGCTTCGAAGTGATCTCGTCGATCACCTGCTTTGCGCGCTCTTCGAATTCGCCGCGATACTTCGCGCCCGCGACCATCGAATTGATGTTGATCTCGATGAGCCGCTTGTTGCGCAAGTCTTCGGGCACATCGTCGTTCACGATGCGCTGTGCCAGCCCTTCGACGATCGCAGTCTTGCCCACACCCGGCTCGCCGATCAACACAGGATTATTCTTCTTGCGCCTCGCGAGCACCTCGATGGTACTTTCGATTTCCTGTGCGCGTCCGAGCACCGGGTCGAGTTTGCCTGCGCGCGCCATCGCGGTGAGATCGCGGCCGAACTTGTCGAGCGTCGGCGTGCCGGTCGGCGTATCGACGCGGCCGTCTTCCGCACCCTTGCCCACGACCTTCACCACTTTCTGGCGAAGCGCCTCGGGCGTGACGCCGTACTTTCTGAGGAGCCCCCCGGCGATGCTGTCGGTCACGGACGCAAGCCCTATCAGCACATGCTCGGGACCGACATAGGAATGGCCGAGTTCTCGCGAGGCCTGGAACGCGTACTGAAAAGCCTTCTTCAAGCGCGGCGAAATCGTCATCTTTTCGACCGGCGTATCGGGCGCGGCTTTGCCCTTTTGCGCGTGCTCGTCGATATAGCGGCGGATGTCGTCGGCAGAAAGCTTCAACTCCTTGAAGAGCGCCTGCACGACGTCCATGTCGGCCAGCACGTAAAGCACCTGCTCGGTGTCGAGTTCCGTCTTCTGCAATTCGTGCGCCTTTTCGGCGGCGCGTTGCAGAAGTTCCATCGTCTGCTCGCTGAAGGCATCGGTCACGTCGACGGACTCGCGCGGCACCGAAGCGACGATATCGTCCTCGTCTTCCTCGCCAGTGCCGTCCGTGTCACCCATCAGACGCGACAGACCTCCGCCGCCCAGTAAGGAATCGAAAGGATTCAGCATGGTTTGATGCCGCATCAACTGGCGATAGTCGTACTCGCAAATCGACATCGATTTGCGGCGGCCGTTCTGCACGACGGTTACCTGCGCAACCGCCGGACGGGCATGACAAATCTCGCAAAGGGCTGGCATATCAATCGTCTCCGGTTGGGGCGATTCGATACCTATGGCGCACAGCGCTGAGTTCTTTCGAACCGCCGGGTGTCGAGGGGCATCTCCTGACAAGTCTCTTTCGAACGTGTTCCTCCGTGCGGCGTGTCGGCTAATTCGCCGGCCGCGATGAAACGGATGCCTGACTCATCGCTAACGTTCATCGTGAGTGAGCGGTGGTATCGGACAGCATTCGACGTTCCGTTAAATGCCTGCTCTCTTGCACCGATCTTCTTTTCGCGTTGAATCATCGCGACCACGGGCAACGGGTGGCCGGTGGCTCTGCATTGGTGTCCACGCCAGGGGAAGCATCTCCGTGTGCTACGCGATGTGAGCGTTTCGCGAAACGGCTCGTCTCTGTGTCTGATCCGCGGCCCGTCACCAGATCGGTGCGCTTCGTCGTCCTGGACAGGTGCTCATGACGAGGCATCACCGATGCAGACTATGCGTGCGCGTCAACTGACCGAATGGCGACCCTTCCGGCTCGTGAACCTAGCCGCTGTTGCAACATCTGCAGCCAAGTGCAAGTTCTCCGCGATTACGCGATTACACGTCGCGCGCCACGCATCGATTAGATAGCCATACCAATCGCACCGAATCTCGATGCTCATCCGCGAGCCGATTCTGTCGACATGAATCGGGCACGCCGATAGCTGCCGATTTCATCACGCACCGTCACGAATAATGCGCGGCGTTGGCACTCACTGTTTAGGATGGCGATAGATTGTCCGGATTCAACCAGCAATAGCAGAAGCTGTCTGCAAGGTGCCGGTCTGCATGAGAGGGGACGTCCCGCAGGGATGGGCGCGAGCGTCGCGAGCATGTCTGAGCACTCGCGTTGCACGAATCCGCAGGCCGGGCCGCACTGGAGAACCAACCTATGCGAATCGCACAAATCGCACCGTTGCACGAAGCGGTTCCCCCGAAGTTATACGGCGGCACTGAGCGCGTGGTGTCGTATCTGACAGATGCACTCGTCGACCTCGGCCACGATGTGACCTTGTTCGCAAGCGGCGATTCGCAGACCCGCGCGAGGCTCGAACCAGCCTGGCCGCGCGCTCTGCGGCTCGATCCGGGCATCCGCGATTCGCTTGCCCCGCACATGCTGCTGCTCGAAACCGTTCGCCGCCGCGCGCATGAGTTCGACGTCTTGCACTTCCATCTCGAGTACCTGCCGTTCCCGCTGTTCTCTCAAAGCGATACGCCGTTCGTCACGACGCTGCACGGCCGTCTCGATCTGCCCGAGCTGCGCGCGATCTTCGCGACGTTCACGCACGCGAACATCATCTCGATCTCGGACGACCAGCGTAGCCCCTTGCCGCGCGCAAACTGGCTGAAGACGGTGTATCACGGCTTGCCGGACGGCCTGCTCACGCCGCAGCCGCACAAGAAGCCGGAATATCTGGCGTTCCTCGGCCGCATCAGCCCGCAAAAGCGTGCCGATCTCGCCATCGAGATCGCGGCGCGAAGCGGCTTGCCGCTGAAGATTGCGGCGAAGGTCGACAAGGCTGATGAGAAGTATTTCGCGTCGACTGTCGAGCCGCTGCTTTCGCAGGCGCACGTCGAATTCATCGGTGAAATCAGCGAAACGCGGAAGCCGGATTTTCTGTCGGGTGCGAAGGCGCTACTGTTTCCGATCGACTGGAACGAGCCGTTCGGCCTGGTGATGATCGAATCGATGGCGTGCGGGACGCCGGTGATTGCGTTCAAGCGCGGAGCGGTGCCCGAGGTGATCGATCATGGCGTGACCGGTTTCATCTGCGAAGACGTGCAAGACGCGGTCGGCGCACTGCATCGGATCGACGAGCTGTCGCGCCCCCGCGTCCGCGCGCAATTCGAGCGCCGCTTCAGCGCCAGCAGGATGGCGCAGAATTATGTCGATGCCTATACGTCGATGCTGCACGCCGCCAAGCGCCCCGTGCCGCGTAGGGAATCGCCGAGGTGCGCGATGGACGGAAGACGGAACCATTGGAATGCCGACCGTAAGCGAAGCGACGCACTGACTTGCGAAACCATCGACGACAACGAGCCTGTGCCGCAACGAAAGTTTCAACGCGCTCGCTTCGGCGGTCCGAACATCGGCAGCGACAATCCCTGGACCTTCGCCCTTGCCATTCTGCGAGGCCTAGGCAGCTTGGCCACCCTAGGCTGGGCTTTGGGCACGGTTGTAGCCGTGGCCGTCACGAAGCTGCGCACGCGCGGTGATCACGCGCTTCGTCTGGAGTCGTCAGCGCTCCGATGACTGATTGCCGGCGTGTTCCCTGCAGTTCAGCCAACGTGGACTGCCGCGTTGAAGATCAGCGCCATCACCAGGCCAACCACAGCCACGATGGATTGAACCACCGAGATCGTTTTGGTGGCTTCGCCCATCGTCATGCCGAACGATTCCTTCACCATCCAGAAGCCGGCGTGGTTCGCATAGTTGAAGAACAGCGAACCGCAGCCGATGGACAAGGCCAGCAAAGGCAAGTTAAGGCTCGGATCGGCGCCGGCCAGCGGAGCCAGCAGACCCGCCGCGCCGACGATTCCCACCGTCGCCGATCCGGTAGACACGGACAGCAACATCGCGATCAGCCATCCGAGGATCAGCGGGGGAAAAGCGAAGTGCTGCGTCAGATGCACGATCGCCTCACCCACCTTCGCACTGGTCAGCATTTCCTGAAACGCGCCGCCGCCGGCGATGATCATGATGATGGAAGCAATCGGCTTGAGGCTGTTGCCGAGCGCGTGACGCAGCTTTTCGGCATCGCCGCCCCGGGCGAGGACCAGCGCCGCAACTGCGAAAAGTACGCCCAGCAGCATGGCTATCAGCGGATTGCCGAGGAAGCTGGCAACGTGCAGCATCGGTGCGTTCTTCGGCAACACCATCTCCGCCACCGCATGAACCAGCATCAGGATGGCGGGCAACAGGGCCGCCAGCACGCCGAGACCGACCCCGGCGCGGTGGCCATTGTCGGACTGTTCGACGACGGTGAACTGGTCCAGCAAGGCCTGATCGGGCCTGGTGCTCATGCGCGGCGAGATGAACGCGCCATAGAGCGGGCCGCCCAGAATCATCGCGGGAATGGCCGCCAGAAAGCCGTACAGCATGGTCGGCCCCACCGAAGTCCTGAGCGTGGCGATAGCCGTCAAAGGACCCGGATGGGGCGGCACCATGCCGTGCATCGCGGCAAGAGCCGAAATCACGGGCACGCCGACGTACACATAGGCCGAGCCCTTGAACCGGGCATGGCTTTCCAGCTTGCGCGCCACGCTGAAAATCAAGGGAAGCATGACGACCAGCCCCACTTCGAAGAACATCGGAATGCCGACCACGAAAGCCACGAGGGTCATCGCCCAGGGAATCATACGGTCGGAGGCGCGCCTCAGGATGGCCTCGGCAATCTGCTCGGTAATGCCCGCATCCGCGAGGATTTTGCCGAGCATCGCACCCAGCGCGATGACGACGCCCACCGCGCCCAACGTCTTGCCCGCGCCGTTGGTCAGATGCTTGACGATGCTTCCCGGCTCCATGCCGGTTGCGAACCCTACGCCGATTGAAACGACGAGCAAAGCGAGAAGCGGATGCATCTTGATGCGCGACACGATGAGCGCGACAAGCAGCACCACGCTGATCAGCGCGGTCAGCAACAAATCGATATCTAGACTGGTCATGGAATGAATCTTAGGTTTGGAATGGTTTGCCGAGCGTGCTCGTCAATCGATCGTGCTCGGAAAGGGAAGCATGGTCGCGTCGGCTTCAGGCGAACGGCCCTGAACCGGCTGCGCATGCCGTCTCCCAATCGCGGTTCTTTGGCTAGCGGATCTCCGCCTGATAGATGAATTCGCTGGCGGGTCCGCGCGAACGGCGCCACTCGAGCGGCTGCCGATCGTAGCCGAAGGCGAGACGCTCGATGACCACGGCAGGCGTCCCCGGCTCGATGTTCAAAAGCTTCGCGTGTCGCGAGCCGATGGCTTCGACGGTAAGGGTTTCCGTGGCGGATGCCACGATCTGATTGCACTGCGTCTCGTAGACCGGGTAAAGGAGGTCGCCGATCTCGCCCACGTCCATCTTCGCAAACGCCGCAAAACGTGCGTAGGGCAACCAGATCTCTTCGGCGAGCATCGGAACGCCGTCGATCAGCCGCACGCGCGACATCTGGATCACGCGCGCCGTGCTCGATATCCGCAGTCTCGCGGCTACCGCCGATGGCGCATCGACCACGTCCCGGCGCAGTATGCGACTCTCCGGAATGCGCCGTTCGCCTTGCCGTGTTTGAAAGCGGAAGAAGCGAAACAGGGAGCCGTCGAAGTTCGCGCGCCGTACAAAGGTCCCTCTTCCCTGAAAGCGCTCGAGCATGCCTTCCGCGACGAGCAGATCGACGGCCTTTCGCACTGTGCCGACAGCAAGGCCGTAGCTTTGAGAAAGCGCCTGCTCGGTCGGGATCGCTTCGCCCGGGCGCCATTCACGAGCCGCGATCAGGGCAACCATTTCATCCCGCAGGCGCTGATAACGGGGTAAGCGGCCATCGGCCTGCATGATCGTCTCCATCGAATTCATATATATGATTACATGTTTTCTCTCCGAATGGATCGGGGATAACCCTGCCGGATCATGACGCGACCGTCGCCCGTCGGCTTGAAAGACGCGAGGTTTGGCGTAGTGATGCTCGCGGTCAAGGTGTGGGCGGCGTGCCCTCGCCCGCCTGATTCGCCAGTCCCGCGCGCTTCACATCGAACGCGAGCCGCTTGTTCTCCGCGTCGTAGTGGCACTTCACTTGTGCGCCCTCGGTAACGTCGCCCTTGAGCATTTCCTTCGCCAACTGGTTTTCGATCGACTGCCTGATCTGCCGACGCAGTTCGCGCGCACCGAACTCGGGACGGTAGCCGACGTCCGCGAGATGATCGACGACGGATTCGTCGAACTCCAGCACGACGTCCTGGCTGTGCGCGAGGCGCTGCACCTGATCGAGCATCAGCCGAACGATCTGGCGCACCTCATCGCGGCCGAGCGAGGAAAACAGAATGATGTCGTCGATCCGGTTCAGGAACTCGGGCCTGAAATGCTGGCGCAGCACGCTCATCACGCCATTCTGAACCGATGCGTCCGCATCGCTCGCGTTGGTCGTGAATCCGAGCGTCGCGCGCTTCTGACCGGCGATCACGTCAGAGCCGAGATTGCTCGTCGCGATGATCAGCGTGTTGCTGAAATCGACCACGCGGCCTTTGCCGTCGGTCAGGCGCCCGTCGTCGAAGACTTGCAGAAGCACGTTGTACACATCGGGATGCGCCTTTTCGATCTCGTCGAGCAGGATCACGCTATAAGGCCGACGCCGCACGCGCTCCGTCAATTGCCCGCCTTCGTCATAGCCGACATAACCCGGCGGCGAGCCGATGAGCCGCGACACCGCGTGACGCTCCATGTATTCGCTCATGTCGACGCGCAGCATGGCGTCTTCATCGCCGAAGACGACTTCCGCCAGCGCTTTCGCAAGCTCCGTCTTGCCCACACCCGTCGGCCCGAGGAACAGGAACACGGCGATCGGCCGGTTGCGGCCCTGCAAGCCGGTACGTGCGCGCCGCACCGCGTCCGACACCGCAACGACCGCTTCTTGCTGCCCGATCACCCGCTTGTGCAGGCGCTCTTCCATTTGCAGCAGACGGGCACGCTCCTCCTCGGTCAGTTGAGTCACGGGAATACCGGTGATCGTCGCGACGATCTCGGCGACGTGCGCGACCGTCACCGTCGACGTGTTCGTGCCGACGCGCTGCTTCCAGCTATCCGTGGCATCGCCGAGTTGCTTTTCCTTCTGCGCGATCTCGCTGTCCAAAGCATGCGCGCGGTCGAACTGCTTGCGCGATGCCGCATAGTCCTGTTCGCGTCGCAATTGCGCGAGCTCGGACTCCAGTTCGAGGATATCGGCGGGGCGCGATGTGGCCGACAGATTCACGCGCGCCGCGGCCTGATCGACGAGATCGATCGCCTTGTCAGGCAGAAAGCGCCCCGTGATATAGCGATCCGACAGTTCCGCCGCGCCGACGATCGCATCGTCCTGGATCGTGACCTTGTGGTGCGCTTCGAGCCGGTCGCGCAGTCCACGCAGGATATTGATGGTCTGCGCGACGGTCGGCTCCGCGACCAGCACCGGCTGAAAGCGCCGCTCGAGCGCCGCGTCCTTTTCGATGTGCTTCTGATACTCGGCAAGCGTAGTCGCCCCGATCATGTTCAGCTCGCCGCGCGCCATCGCCGGCTTGAACACGTTGGCGATATCCAGTCCGCCTTCGCCGCCGCCCTGCCCCGCGCCGACGATGGTATGCACTTCATCCACGAACAGCAGCAGCTTCTCGCGATTCGCGGTGATTTCATCGACGACCTGCTTCACGCGCTCCTCGAACTCGCCGCGATACTTCGCGCCCGCAACCAGCGAGTTGATGTTCAGCTCGACGAGGCGCTTGTCGCGGAGCGACTCGGGCACATCGCCGTTGACCATGCGCTGCGCGAGCCCTTCGACGACCGCGGTCTTGCCCACACCCGGCTCGCCGATCAGCACCGGATTGTTCTTGCGCCGGCGCGCGAGCACTTCGACCATGGTTTCGATTTCGCGCGCGCGTCCGATCACGGGGTCGAGATGCCCTTCACGTGCGAGCGCGGTGAGATCGCGGCTGAACTTGTCGAGATGCGGCGTGCGTGACGGCGGCCCGTCGCCGCGCGGCGGTCCGCCCGCGCCGACCGTCTGCGCGGTCTGCTGCCTGAGCGCCTGCTGATCGACACCGAGCTTGCCGAGCAATTGGCCCGCGAAGCTGTCGGGTACATCGGCAAGGCCGATCAGCAAATGCTCCGGCGCGACGTAGCTATGCCGCAGCTGACGCGATGCGAGAAAAGCGCGGTCGAGCGCGCTCTTCAGACGAGGCGACACGGCGATCATGCCGTCCGGCGGCGGGCTCGCGCGCTCGCGGCGTTGCGCGTTGGCGTCGATGAAGCCGCGGACTTCGGCCGCATCGATGCCGATGCTCTTGAGAATCGACTCGATGACGGCGTTGTTTGCAAGCTCGTAGAGCAGATGTTCCGTGTCGACCTGCGAGCAGCCGGATTGCACGGCGCGCTCGGCGGCGCGCATCAGCATCTCTTTCGCGCCGTCGCTGAAGTATCGGTCGATGTTCGCGCCTTCGTTTTCGTTGCGCCGCACACCGGCATCGCGCGGTTCTTGCTGTGCGGCACTTTCGGGCGCGGACGCCTCGCCGGGCGCGCCGCCCATGAACAGCGATTCGAGCGGCGAGAGCGCGCGCTGGTGCCGCGTGAGCTGCGCATAGTGAAAATCGCACACGTCGATGACGTGACGGCGGCCGTTGCGCAGCACTGCGAGGCGCACGGTCGCGGGCCGTGCGCCGCATACGTCGCACAAGTGAGCCATATTCGTCTCCTAGGTCGTGGCAGGGCACGCCGCCCCGGAGAGGAATTTGCTGCAACCGTTGTTCCTGCGCCCGGCGGAACGACGATTGCTACTCGCCCGTCTAGTTTTTCGCGAGGAACAGCTCAGCGACGACAGAGCGAAGCCAGCGGTTTCCCGCTTCGTCGTGATACTTCGCATGCCAATGCTGCCGTACCGCGAACTTCTCTACCGGGAACGGGCAAGAGTGAACCGCAAGGCCATTCACTTTTGCCAAGGTTTCTCCAATGTTTCGCGGCAGCGTCGCGATCAGGTCGGTTGATTTGACAATCGATCCAAGCCCAAGCATTCCCGGAAGCTCCAGCACGACATCACGTTCGATTCCATCGCGCAATAATGCCTGCTCGAGTAACTGCGCACCCGTGCCTGCGGCGATGATGACGTGCCCTTCGCTGCGGTATTGCTTCAGTGTCAGCTTCGCGCGGACGCGCGGATGGTCCGGGTTGGCGAGACACACCCAATCCTGCATATAGAGCTGTTGCTGATACATTCCGCCGCCGAGCCACGGAACATGACCGATCGCCAGATCGGCCTCGCCAGATTCGAGCGCGCGCTCGGTGTTGCCGTCGATCCGCGCCGCCTCCAGACGGATGCCCGGTGCCTTGGCGCGCACATAGGCCAGCATCCGCGGAAGCAAGGTGATATGACTCGCGTCGGTCATGCAGATGCGAAACCGTCGCTTCGCCGTGACCGGATCGAAAGAAATCTCCCACGACGAGAATCTGCGAAGCGACTCGAGGATTTCCCTGCACGGACCGATCAGCGCATCCGCCTGAGGCGTGGGTGTCATGCCGCCTGGCGTGCGAATGAAAAGGGGATCCTGCAGATGTTCGCGCAAGCGCGCGAGCCAGATGCTAACGGTCGGTTGGGCCTGTCCAAGCTGCTCCGCTGCACGCGTGACGCTGCGAACGTCATAGAGCAGATCGAAGAGCTGAAGCAGCTTGAGGTCGGGCAGATCGGGCGTGGTCATGCATCCATTGTAGAACGCAATGTCGCTCTCGCGACCATTGCATCAGAGATGACGCACACCGGACCTGACTTTGTTTGTCACGCTGCCGCGGACACCGCCGCGCGCAGACCAAAGGAATAGCTTTCGATACCGAACCCGCATATCTGCCCCTTGACGATTTCCGCGAACACCGAATGATGACGGAAAGCCTCGCGTGCATGGATGTTCGACATATGAATCTCCACGACGGGCACGGTCAGAATGGCGAGTGCATCGCGGATGCCGTAACTGTAATGCGTCCATGCGCCAGCATTGACGAGCACGCCATCGACCTTGTCGGCAAACGCCTGATGGATGCGTTCGCACATGTCGCTCTCGCTGTTGCTCTGATAGCTTTCGACCGTTACGCCGAGTTCATTCGCGAGCGCCTGCAATTTCTCATCGATGTCGGCGAGCGTGGCCGTGCCGTACTGAACGGGATCTCGCTTGCCGAACATGTTGTGGTTGACACCATGCAGCATAAGAAACGTTTTCATTCTTTCGTCCGAGTCTAATTGCAGACCGTTAATGTTCATTCCACCGATGTCTTCTCGACCGCCGCGCCTCTTTTCGCCGGATCAATCGAGCGGAACGGTCAGCCGCTCGATGAGCGCGCGCGTTTCTGGACGCACGCCCCGCCACCACGCGAACGCCTCCGCAGCCTGCTCGACCAGCATGCCCACGCCGTCAGCGATACTTTTCACCCCTGCATCGCGCGCCAGCCGCAAGAAAGGCGTGAGCCCCTTCCCGTAAGCGAGTTCATAGGCGCTTCCGCCGGCGCTGAAGACACTCGCTGGCACCGGCGGCAGTTGCCCGGTCAGGCTCGCGGATGTCGCGTTGATGACGAGGTCGAAGCGCCCCAGTGCCGCCAGGTCCGCATACCCGCACGCGGTGAGCGATCCGCCAGCAGTGTTCGATCGGGCGACCTGTTCGACAAGCGCACGCGCCTTGTCCACATGCCGGTTGGCGACGACGAGCTCGGCAGGCCGTGCCGCGACGAACGGCAGCAGCGCGCCGCGCGCAGCGCCGCCCGCGCCGAGGATCAGCACGCGCTTGCCGACCATCGGCTGATGCAGGTTGACTTCGATGTCGCGCACGAGTCCGACGCCATCGAAGTTTTCGGCGATGATTTGGCCGCCCTCGAACTTCATCGCGTTGACCGCGCCCGAGAGCTCCGCTCGTTCGCTGCGCTCATCGGACATGGCGAATGCAGCGAGTTTGAACGGCGCGGTCACGTTCATGCCGCGGCCGCCCGCTGCAATGAAGCGCTTGACGCTATCGGAGAAGCCGCTGGCAGGTTCCACAGGCCCTTCGATGGCCTCATAGCTCATGTCCTGGCCGGTCTCTTGCGCGAAGAAGCCGTGGATCAACGGCGACTTCGTGTGCCCGATCGGATTGCCGATGACCGCGTATCGATCGCTCATCATGCCCCCGGCTTCGAGAACAGCACGCCGTCGGTCTGCATCGCATCGATCTCGGCCGCGCTGAAGCCCAGCGACCGCGCGACTTCCTCGTTGTGCTGCCCGAGATCGGGGCCGACCTCGCGAATCGACGTATCGCAGTCCGAGAAGCGAAACGGCAGGTTCGGCAGACGCAGCGTGCCCAGACGCGGATGCTCCTGTTCGATCACCATGCCGCGCGCGACGATCTGCGGATCGGCCACGACCTCGTCGATGCGTTGCACCTTCGCGCAGGGCACATCGACGCTGTCCAGCAGCGCGAGCACATCGGCGACGTTGCGTGCAGCGACCCACGGCTTCACGACCGCGAGAATGGCCTCGCGGTTCGCATTGCGCCCGTTCAGGCTGTGCAGGCGCGCATCGGTGGCGAAACCCGCAGGCCCGCCGTTTTGCTCGACCGCCGCGGCGAAGCGCTTCCACGATTCGTCGACCTGCGCGGCGATGACCAGGTCGCCATCGTTTGCGCGGAACACGCCGTATAAAGTCGATGTCGGCATGTCATGACCGGTCTGCTCGGGGACCACGCCCTGCATCGTGTAGCACTGGACGGCATATTCGTGCATCGAGAACAGCGTATCGTACAGCGCCATGTCGATATGCTGGCCGCGTCCGCTCTTCACGCGGCCGAGCAAGGCAGCGTTGATCGCGGCCACCGCATGAATGCCGGTGTACATGTCGCCGAGCGAAATCCGCATGAGCGGCGGCGGCTCGCCCGGGTTGCCGATCATCTGCATGATGCCGCTCTTCGCTTCCGCGATCAGCCCAAAGCCTGCGCGATGCGCGTCCGGACCCGTGTGACCATACGCCGAGATCGAGCAATAGACGAGACCCGGATTGCGCTCGGAGAGCGCGGCATAGCCGAGGCCGAGCTTATCCAGCGCACCGGGGCGATAGTTCTCGATGAACACATCCGCCGAATCGCACAGGCGCTGCATGAACGCCTTGCCCCGCGGATCTTTCATGTCGACGCTCACGCCGCGCTTGCCCATGTTCAACTGGAGGAAGTAGGCGCTTTGCTGGTCGTCGAGGATCGTCGCGTGCTGGCGGCCTGCATCGCCGCTGCCGGGACGCTCGACTTTGATGACTTCGGCGCCGAGCGCGGCGAGACAGCGTCCGACATACGGACCGGCGAGAAAGTGGCTGTAGTCGACGACGCGAAAGCCTTCGAGGGGACGGGCTTGCATCAGTAGGCTCCCGGACGGCGCGGGACCATCAGACGATGCTCGCCGCGTTGAACGACTTCGCTGTTCTGGTTGATCAGTTCGGACGGCAACACGACGATGCCCCAGCCCGGACGGCTCTTGCTCGCGCGCATGGACGTCACGCGAAACTTCACATGCAGCACGTCGTTGACCTTGATCGGCAGCACGAAGTCCCACGTCCAGCCGAGCGACATGCCCGGCAGGAAGCGATAGTCGCTCTGTGTCTTGAGGCCATCGGCGATCGACAGCCCGAACAGGCCATGCGCGACGATCGACCCGAAGTGGCTCGCGTTGGCATAGTCCTCGTCGACATGCACCGGCGTATGGTCGCCCGTGAGATCGGCGTAAGCGAGAATGCGTTCCTTCGTGACGGTGTAGGTCGGGCTGACGCACTCGTCGCCTTCCTGCGCATCGTCCCAGTATTTCTCGGTGATGTTGATGGTGCTCATGCTCACGCCTCCGCGCGTGGATTGATCGACAGCGCCTGCGCGACGCATGTGGCGGGTCTTGCCTGAATGAGTTCGACGGCGAGCCCGTCGGGCAGACGCAGCCAGTTGCGGCCCTGCGTCATCTCCGTGACGCCGAACGGCTGCGCGGCGGCGAGCGCGGCTTCGAGGTCCTCGCACATCACGCCCAGATGCGCGAGCCGGCCTTCGGGACCGTCGTAAGTCGGATCGCTGATGAACTGGAGTCCGCCGAGTGTCCAGTACTGACGCGGCTCGTCGCGCGGGCCGTCCACTTCGCGCATGGTCATGCCGAGCACTTCTTCGAAGAAGCGAATGTGCCAGTGGATATCCTTCACCCAGATCGCGACGTGCTCCAGATAGGCTTTGGTTGCGCTCATGCCGCGCGCTCCTCATTCTGGCGGTCGGTCATGCCACGCTCGATGCCTTTTATGCACGCCACGAGCGTCGAATTCACCGGCGTCGGCACGCCGAGCCGTTCGCCCCATCGCACGACCGCGCCGTTGATGAAGTCGATTTCGGTGACGGACGACTTCTCCAGGCTTTGCAGCATGGAGGTCTTGAACGCGGCCGGCAGTCCTTCGGCGGCCATGTTCCAGGCGTCTTCCGCACGCGTGATGGAAAGTTCGATGCCGGCCGCCTTCGCCGCGGCCATCGCTTCCTCGATGGCGGCAAGCGAGGTCGCCTTCAGCACCGGTTCGCTGTAAAGCTGCCCATACGTCAAACGCGTGATGCCTGTGATGGCACCGGTCGCGACGTTGATCAGCAGCTTGTCCCACATCGTGCCGAGGATGTTGTCGCTGACCGTGGTCGTGAGCCCCGCGCTGTTGAACGCTTCCGCCACGGCTTGGGCGCGAGGCGTCACGCGGCCGTCGAGTTCGCCGATGATGGTGATCTTTCCGGTCACGCCGGACTGGATGTGTCCCGGTGCGCGCAACACGCCACCGACGTAGGTCTTGCCCGCAAGCACGCGCTCGCGTCCGACGATATCGCTCAGCACGTCTTCGTGACCGAGGCCGTTCTGAAGGGACAGCACGAGCGTCTCGGGGCCGATGAGGTCGAGCGCGCCGCGCATCGCCGAATCGGTGTGGAAGGATTTGACCAGTACGATCACGACGTCCACCGGCCCGACGTCGGCGGGGTTCATCGTCGCGCGCACCTTGACGCGGCGCGTGCCGCGTTCGTCGTCGACTTGCAGGCCGTCGCGGGACATGGCCTCTACGTGCGCCGCGAACTTGTCGACGAGCCACGTCTCGTGACCCCCTTCGGTCAACGCGGCGCCGATGGCGCAGCCCAGCGCGCCCGCGCCCAGAAATGCGATCTTCATACATGTCTCCTCGAATGGAGACGAAGATACGATTCCGCGCACACTCTGGCAATGCAATGAATGCAATAGCGATATTGCCTATGGCAATTCAGATGTGGACTGAGCTATTCGGTAAGGGAAAGTACCAGGACGCTCGGTGCGGTTTTGTACCGGACGACGAGACGTCCGGCATATCGGAGGCTTCAGCTCGGAATGATGCGAAGCGTCTTCAAACGATCGAATAGCGCAATGAAAGAGTCGGGCGTGCTTTGATAGTCGAGAAAGCCTGCCTTACGGCTCTTGCTCATATCGGTGAGCACCTCCATCGGCCGCCCCAGATCGGCGTCCGTGTGCCACCAGGACGCGAGCTTGCCGATATCGGCTTCGGCAAGATCGTGGCGCGCGGCGATTTCACGCCACGCCTCGCCCGCATCCTGCATGCGATCTTCGAGCGGACGCATCGTGCCGTCGAATTCCACCGGCTCGATTCCGAAGTAATTCGCGACGAGCGACCACATCCACTTCCAGCGGAACACGTCGCCGTTGACCACGTTAAATGCTTCGTCGCGGGCGTTCGGTGACGTCGCCGCCCATTCCAGATGACGCGCCAGCAGGCGGGCATCCGTCATGTCGGTAAGGCCGTTCCATTGGGCTGCGGACCCGGGGAATATGAACGGCGCGCCGCTCGCCTTGCAGAGCGTCGCGTACACCGCGAGTGTCACGCCCATGTTCATCGCATTACCGACCGCGAAGCCGATGACCGTATGCGGACGATGAACGCTCCAGCCGAAACCGAACTGCCTGGCGGCGTCGAACAGCCGATCCTCCTGCTCGTAGTAGAAATTATCGACATCCTGCCGCCCCTGCTCCTCGCGAAACGGCGTCAGCGGCACGCTGCCCTTCGCATAGGCTTCGAACGGCCCCAGATAGTGCTTGAGCCCTGTGACGAGCGCAGCGTGCTTCAGCGTGCCGGAAGGTCCGAGCGCCTCGAGTACATGACGAACCATCGCGCCGTTGACGCGGATATTTTCCTGCTCCGTCGCCTGTCGCGACCATGCCGTGAAAAACACATGCGTGAATTGCTTCCCGCTCAACGCGCGCTGCACCGATTCGGCCGATGTGAGATCCGCCGTAATCGATTCGACACCGTCACGCAAGGCGGAACGTCCGCGCGAGAGTCCGGTGATGTGCCAGTCGCCGGATGCGAGCAGATGGTCGGCCAGATTGCCGCCGACGATGCCGGTGGCTCCAATGATGAGTGCTCTTTTGTCCATGATGTGAATGGTTCGCCTTTCCAGGTACGTGCGCAGTGACGCGCGTTATCGATCGACATAGGGTCGACCGAAAAGCCCTGGATTGGTTTCATGCCGATGCGAACGAGCGGCAAGGCTCGTCGGCCGTTTCGGGCGACGCGCATCATTCATCGATGACCCAGGCGGCGCGATACGTCGATGTCGGCGGCGCTCCGCGATTCGCGTCGTGTTCAGCGCAACTGCGCGGCACTGCCCGTTGCGGCTTCGAACATGTGATGCCTCAGAAGCGCCATGGTATCCGCCTGTTGGCTGCTGAACTCGGCGCCTATCAGGACGCCGCCGTCGACGCGCCTGACATTGCGCGCGATGCAGTTGAACACGACCGCGTGAGACTTACCTCCGGCGCGCAGGCGCAGTCCTAACCGGAAGTGCTCGGCGACGTTGACGAGGGCGTCGGAGGCACGGAAGGCGACTCCGCCCAGACTCACGTTCGTGACCGAAATGTCGAACCCGGCGGCGATACAGTCGTTTCTAATGAGCCGTCCCGGCATCTCCGTCGAAACGCGCACATGGTTGCGCACGACCTGAGTCTTCACGGACTCGGGCCATGCGAGATAGATGACGCGTACCGGCGTCTCGCTTCGTCCGATCACGGTGCTGCGAAACTGATGGATGTGACGCCCTCTGAGCGCACTGCAAGCGACCTCGGCGCCGGTTTCGAACAACGCGTGTCCATCCGTAGCGGTCACGAGCAGCGCGCGGCCGGTAATGGAACCAACGAAGTCGGTCTGACAACGCAGCGTTCCGCTTCCGTCGACCGTCACCTGGATGCTGTCCAGCGTCTTCGGCAGCATTCCAGTGTTCGCTATGGGCTCGTCGAGGATGGCCTCGCCCGATTCCTCTTCATGTTTGGCAGTCGAGATAAGTATTCCGGCTGGCCGGGGTGCGCTTTCGTTCGATGCACTCGTCACCGCATCCTCGCTGCGCAAGCCCCCGGCCGCCAGAATCCGGTCGCGCTGGCTCTCCGACTGAACCCGATATCCGCGCGCCAGAAGGAGCTTGCCGGCTGCGGAATACACGGCGAACGGAAGCGGCGTACCAATTTGCAGTTCGCGGGCGGTGATCTTGACGAGGGCCATGTCCGTTGCCCCGAAGACATCGCGGACCACCGCGGCGCTGGGACGCATCAGTTTTGGAAGCGCTAACTTAACGCTCGGCGCACCGGCCTGACGTGCGCCGTCGCACAATTGTCTGCAGAAAGCGGCTTCGCGGCGGTTTCTGCCATGCGAGGATCGCCGGCCTGCCAATCATGCGAAGACTGTCTCCAGCGTGATCGGCAAATCCCGTACGCGTTTGCCCGTCGCATGCCAGATCGCGTTGGCGACCGCCGCCGCGACGCCGACCACGCCGATCTCCCCCACGCCCTTCGCGCCGAGCGGATTCACGATGTCGTCATGCTCGTCGACGAAGAGCACATCTATGTCGTGAATGTCCGCGTTCACCGGTACGTGGTATTCGGACAGGTTGTGGTTCATCTGCCGGCCGAGCTCGTGGTCGAACTGCCCGTGCTCGTGCAACGCCATGCTGATGCCCCAAACCACGCCGCCCGATATCTGACTCGCCGCCGTCTTCGGATTGACGATGCGTCCTGCCGCCACCGCGGTGACCACGCGCGTCACGCGCACCGTGCCGAGCGCGGCATCGACGCGCGCTTCGACGAATACCGCCGAGTGCGTGGCAATGGAATACGACTGCTGCCTGTCGTGCGGCGTGACCGTTACCTGCGCGTCGATCGTGTCGAGGCCGGCGCGCGTCATCAGTTCCCGCAGCGACACGCGTTGCGCCTTGCCCTCGCCGCAAACGACGTATTCGCCATCGAGTTGCATCGTGTCGGGCTGCGCGCGAGCGAACGCATTGCCGCCGTGTTCGGCCGCGAGCGCCGTCAGCTTCCCGCGCAAACGCGTACAGGCCGCGTGCACCGCGCTGCCGACCGATGACACTGTCCACGATCCGCCTTCGAGCGGCGCCTTCGGCAGACGGCTGTCGCCCAGACGAAAATCGACGTGCTGGAGCGGCACGCCGAGCGCATCGGCGGCGAGCTGCGTCATCACCGTGTAGGTGCCGGTGCCGATGTCCGCCGTGGCGCTCGCCACGACGACACGTCCGTCCGCCCCGATTTGCGCGAGCGCGGAAGCCTCGTTCTGCATCGCGTCCCAGATGCCCGTCGCCATGCCCCAGCCGACGAGCTCGTTACCCTCGCGCATCGAACGCGGCGCGAGCGGGCGCCTGTCCCAGCCGAAGCGCGCGGCGCCTTCTTCGAAGCACTGACGCAGCGCCTTGCTGGAGAACGGCAGGTTCTTGTTCCCGTCGCGCTCCGCGTAGTTGATGAGGCGCAACTTCAGCGGGTCCATGTCGAGCGCCTCGGCGAGCTCGTCCATCGCCATTTCGAGCGGAAAGAGCCCCTGCGCTGCGCCCGGCGCGCGCATGTCGGCGGGCGTCGGCACGTCGAGCTTGCTCACCTTGTAGTCCATCCGCACGTTGTCGCAGGCGTAGAGCTGTCCGGCCCAGTTCACCATGACATCGCAATAGTCCTCGTATTGCGAGGTTTCCGACACCGCCTCGTGGATGACCGCCTGCAGTTTGCCGTCGCGATTCGCGGCGAGCGCGACGCGTTGCAGGCTCATCGGCCGATGCGCGAAGGTGAACATCTGCTGCCGCGTCAGCACGAGACGCACGGGCCGCTTCAGATCGCGCGCGGCCATGACGGCAAGCGGCAGATGATATTGCGGACGCAGCGCCGAGCCGAACGCGCCGCCGACGAACGGCGAGACGACTTCGAGCGCGTCGTCGTCGAAGCCGAAGAGCTTCGTCAGATACTGCTTCGTGTTGAGCACGCCCTGCGTCTTCTCGTACACGACGAACTTGCCGGAGGCTTCGGGAATCACCGTGCAGCCGTGCAATTCGATCGGGTTGTGATACTCGGCCGGCGTCGAATAGCGGCTGTCGATTTTCACGGCGGCTGCGGCAAGCGCGCCGTCGGCATCGCCGCGAGGCGGCGGCGGAGGCTCGAAGCCGCCCTTTTCGGTCGATGGCGGATAGCTCTCGGCTTCCACCTCGCGCAGATCCGTGCAGTGGCTGCTTCGCTCGTAGGTGACTTCGATCAGCGAAGCGGCATGACGCGCCAGTTCATGGCTTTCCGCGACGACGAGCGCGACCGGCTGGCCGCTGTACCAGATGCGGTCGTCCCAGAGCGGCCGAAACGGCATGCCGCCCGGCGCGGACTGGTCCTGCCACGCCGCGTCGCGCAGCGGCAGTTCGGGCCGGTTCTCGTGCGTGAGCACCATCAGCACGCCCGGCAATTCCAGCGCGCGCCGCGACTCGATCGACACGATGCGCCCGCTCGCGATGCGGCTCGGGAGCACGAAGCCGTAGGTCATTGCATCGGAAAAAAATTCGGCTGCGTAGCGGGCCTCGCCCGTCACCTTCTTCCTGCCGTCGACCCGGCTGACGGGCTTGCCGCTGACATGCGCGCCCCGTTCGGCGATGCGTTCCAGTTCGTTCGGAAAGTTCATGATGCGTCGTCCTCTCTGGCGGCGAGGCTGATCCCCGATGCCTGCTCGAAAGCGCGCTCGATGGCGCGCGCGGTCAGTTCGATCTTGAATGCGTTGCCGGGCAGGCCGCGCGCGTCGCGCATCATCGCGCTCGCGAAATCGCGCACCGTCGTAGCGTCGAGCGTCTTGCCCCGCAACGCGGCTTCGGCATCGCGATCGCGCCACGGCTTGTGCGCCACGCCGCCGAGCGCGCAGCGGACCGCTTCGATGCGCGTGCCGTCGAGCTTGAGCGCGAGCGCGACCGACACCAGCGCGAACGCGAACGACGCGCGGTCGCGTACCTTGACGTAGGCGTAGCGATCGGCGAAGCCCTCGGCGGGCAACGTGACAGCGACGATGATCTCGTCGTCGCGCAGGTTCGTATCGATATGCGGCGTATCGCCGGGAAGCCGGTGAAACGCGTCGAACGGCACGACGCGCTCGCCTTCGCCGCCTGTCACGCGCACGGAGGCGTCGAGCGCGGCGAGCGCCACGCACATATCGGACGGATGAACGGCGATGCAATGCTCGCTCGCGCCGAGAATGGCATGAATGCGGTTGACGCCATTCATCGCGCCGCAGCCGCTGCCGGGCCGGCGCTTGTTGCATGGCGTGGCGGTGTCGTAGAAATAGTGACAACGCGTGCGCTGCAGGAGATTGCCGCCGACCGTCGCGACATTGCGAATCTGCGCCGAAGCGCCGGACAGAATCGCCTTCGACAGCAGCGGGTAGCGCGACTGGATGCGTTCGTCGTAGGCCACGGCGCTGTTCGTGGCGAGCGCGCCGATTTCGATGCCACCGTCCGCGCTTGGCTGAATCGCCGCTATCGGCAGGCGGCGGATATCGACGAGCCGCTCGGGACGCGCGACGCCTTCCTTGATGAGATCGACGAGATTGGTGCCGCCCGCGAGAAACGGCGCCGACGGTGCGCGGTGCGCTTCGAGCGCCGCGGAGACATCGTTCGCGCGCGTGTAGGAGAACCGGTTCATGAGTGCGTCTCCCCGTTCTCGACGGCGGTCTCATCGACGCCGTTCGCGCTCGATACTTGCAGAATCGCCTGCACGATGTTCGGATACGCGCCGCATCGACAGATGTTTCCGCTCATCGCCTCGCGCACTTCCGCGGCGTCGTGTGCATGTCCTTCCGCGAGCATGCCGACCGCCGAGCAGATCTGGCCCGGCGTACAGTAGCCGCACTGGAACGCGTCACAGTCGATGAACGCCTGCTGCATCGGATGCAGCGTGTCGCCGCTCGCGAGCCCTTCGATTGTCGTGATTTCCGCGCCGTCGTATGAAACGGCGATCGCGAGACACGTATTGATGCGCTGGCCATCGACGAGCGCGGTGCAAGCGCCACACTGCCCGTGGTCGCAGCCCTTTTTCGTGCCGGTGAGCTGGCACCGCTCGCGCAGAAGATCGAGCAGCGTCGTCCACGGCTCGATGTCGAAGGTCTGCGTCCCGCCGTTGATCGAGAGCGTACAGGCGACGCGCTGCGCATGCGGCGCGCCCACGTCCAGGGCCGTCGCAGTCGGTGTGGTGTTCATGGAATCTCCTTTCTGGAATGCTGATTGCCAGCATGCCGCGTGCCGCGGAGCCAAACGCCGTCACGGCGTGGCCGGCCAGTGCAAGACCCCGTATCGAGATTCTTGCGAAAGGCGACCGCGTACTTCGTGAAAGGATTGCGGTGAATACGCCGAGCCGATGAGCACCGTTCGACGGCTAGACGATCCCATCGAGCAGTTCGTCGTGCAGCTCGCGCAGGACCTCCACGAACGCGGATGCAAGCCGCTCACGCGGCCGATGCGGCGGAAACAGCAGATACGTCGGAAAGCGCGTGACCGGCTGAAACGGCCGGATGACGATGTCGGGTCCGACGAAGTCTCGCGCCACGATCGGATGCGCGAGCGTCACGCCCATGCCGTGCCGAACCATCTCGCAGCACATGGCCGTGTATTGCGCCTCGATGGCCAGCACGCGCTGCACTCCCGCGCGCTGAAAGACTTCATCCATCACGGCGCGCGTGCCATCGCCGTGACAGAGCGAGATGAACGATTCGCCTTCGAGATCCTTCGGCCGAATGTTGCGCTTCGCCGCGAGCCGATGATTCGCCGGCATCACACACACGGCGGCCACGTTCGATAACTGCTCGACCTCGCAATCGGACGCTTCGCTCACATACACCGCGACCCCGAGATCGCAAAAGCGCGATGCCGTCCAGTGATTCACCGTCCCCGACGTATTGACATGCAGCGAGACCGTCACGTCGGGAAACAGCGCATGAAATCGCTTGATCGCATGGGGCACGAGCGTCATGCCGGCCGATGGCATCGCCGCGATGCGCAACCGCCCGCTGCCGAGATTGCGGATCTGCGCCGCCGCATTCGCGAGACCCTGCAAGCCGACGAACGCGCGCTCCACTTCACGAAAGAACGCGGTGCCTTCGCCGGTCGGAATCAGACGCACGCCGCTGCGCTGGAAAAGCTGCAAACCGGTGTCGCGTTCGAGTTGCGAAATGAGCCGGCTGACGTTCGGCTGCGATGTGAAGAGCGCCTTGGCCGCGGCCGTCATCGACCCGGAAACCATGACCGCGCGAAACGCCTCGATGTGCTTCAGGTTCATGCGCGCTTTCCCTTAAGTAGTCACCATGACCCGATGAAATGTATATCAACTATGTATAGGTAGGTATTTTATTTGTATTGGACGATATGAATTGACAGCGCGACACTCGATCCGTCGATGGGCCAGATGTCTTCCAAATCCCACCCGCCCACGCCCCCGCAATGGAGATCCTCGTCATGAAAAAAGCGTTGCATCGCCGTCCGTCCGCCCTTCCCGCACGTCGCGTCATCGCCGCTCTCGCGTTCTCGGCGGCCGTTGCCGCGCCGATGCTCGCGCAGGCCGACACGACGCTGTACGTCGCCAATGTCGGCGGTTCGAACGAACAGTTGTATCGGCAGAAAATCATTCCGGCGTTCGAGAAGGCGCACAACGTGAAGGTCGTCTATGTGGCGGGCAATTCGAGCGACACGCTCGCGAAGTTGCAGGCGCAAAAGGGCCATCAGCAGATCAATGTCGCGGTGATGGACGACGGCCCGATGTATCAGGCCATGCAGATGAACCTGTGCGCGAAGCTCGACGACGCGCCCATCATGAACGACGTGTATCCGCTCGCGAAACTCGGCCCGACGGCGATCGGCGTCGGCATGGTGGCGACGGGCATCGGCTATAACGAAGAAGCGTTCAAGAAGGCCGGCCTGCCGCCGCCGGACTCGTGGAAAGTGCTCACCGATGCGCGCATCAAGGGCAAGCTCGGCGTTCCGCCGATCACCAACACTTACGGCCTGCATACCCTCGTGATGCTCGCGCGTCTCTCGGGCGGCGGCGAGAAGAACATCGACCCCGGCTTCACGGCGATGACCAAGCAAGTCGCGCCCAACGTGCTCTCGTGGGCCCCGACGCCCGGCGAAATGGATGGCCAGATGCAATCCGGCGACGTGATTCTCGCGCCCTACGGCAGCGGTCGCGCGGTCGCGTTGCAGAACACCGGGTTTCCGCTCAAGTTCGTCTATCCGAAGGAAGGCGCGGTCGCGCTGCAAGTGGCGGCGTGCGTGCTCGCGGAAAACGCGCAGCCCAAGCTGTCGCAGGAATTCGTTCAATACTTGCTGACGCCCGAAGTGCAACTGCTGCAAGCGCAGAACATCGGTCTCGGGCCGGTCAACAAGACCGTGAAGCTCGCGCCGGAAGTCGCCGCGCGCGTGCCTTACGGTCCCGAGCAGGTGTCGAAGCTCACCGCCGTCGACTGGGCGACGATCAACCAGCATCGCACGGAATGGACGGAACGCTGGAACCGTTCGGTCGAGCGCTAAAGCCGCGCATCCGCATCTGTCGAAGGAGTCACGCGCATGGCATTCCTGACGCTTCAGGGCATCTCCAAACGCTACGGCGATTTCACGGCGATCGAACATGTCGACCTGTCCGTCGAACGCGGCGAATTTCTCTCGCTGCTCGGTCCGTCCGGCTGCGGCAAGACCACGACACTGCAGATGGTCGCGGGCTTCGTCACGCCGACGAGCGGCCGCATCCTGCTCGATGGCCGCGACATCACCAACGAGCGCCCGGAGAAGCGCGGCATCGGCGTGGTGTTTCAAAGCTACGCGCTGTTTCCTCACATGACGGTGGCGGGCAACGTCGGCTTCGGGCTGGAGATGCGCAAGGTGAAGCGCCGCGAGCGCGAAGAGCGCATCGAGGAGGCGCTCGCTCTGGTGCGGCTCAAGGGCCTCGGGCATCGCTATCCGAAGGAACTGTCGGGCGGGCAGCGGCAGCGCGTGGCGATTGCGCGCGCCATCGCCATGCAGCCGGAACTGTTGCTGCTCGACGAACCGATGTCCAATCTGGACGCGAAGCTGCGCGAGGAAATGCACATCGAATTGCGCGCGATTCAGAAGCGTCTCGGCATCACGACGATCCTCGTCACGCACGATCAGGTCGAAGCGATGACCATGAGCGACCGCATCGCGGTGATGCATGGCGGCAAGATCGCGCAACTCTCCACGCCCTACGATGCGTACGAGCGTCCGGCGACGCCCTTCGCTTCGACCTTTCTCGGCCGCACGAATGCGTTCGCGGGCGAAGTGCTGCAGCGCAATCCGCGTTGCGCGGTCGTGAACGTCGCCGGGACGGAACTGCATGTGCCGCACGAAGGCCGTCACGTCGATGGCGCGGTGAATGTCTATATTCGCCCGGAGAAAGTGCATCTCGCCAACGGCGATGCGCGCATCAGAGGACGTATCGCGACGCGTGTGTTCATCGGCAATCAATGGCTGCTCGAAGTGGAGACGGCGCTCGGCAAGTTGCGCATCGCGCAGCCGAACCACGGCGCGCCGCCGCCGCAAGAAGGCGACGAAGTGGGTCTCGACTGGACCGACGACGACCTGCGCGTGCTCACGCAAGACGGCAAGGAGACGCTGCATGGCCACGCTTGACGACGCTCGCCCCGGCGCTGCGCCGTGGCTCTTGTCCGGCCCCGCGCTGCTGCTGTTCACCGGCCTGCTGCTGGTGCCCTTGATCCTCACGCTCGTCCTCTCCTTCCGCGTTTTCAGCGATACGGCCGGCATCACCAGCGCGTTCACGCTGTCGAACTATTGGGAAGTCGTGAGCGACCCGTACTACGGCACGATCTTTCTGCGCACGGCGGGCCTCGCAACGGGCGTGACGCTCCTGTCGATCGTGCTCGGCGTGCCGGAGACGATCATCCTCGCGCGCATGAAGAAGCCGTGGCAATCGCTGTGTCTGCTGATCGTGCTCGGGCCGCTGCTGATCTCGGTCGTCGTGCGCACGCTCGGCTGGCAGATTCTGCTCGGCAACAACGGCGTGCTCAATAACGTGCTGCAAGCCCTGCATATCACCGAGGAACCCATCCGCCTCGTCTTCACGATGACCGGCATGATCATCGCGCTGACGCACGTGCTGGTGCCGTTCATGGTGATGTCCGTCTGGGCCAACATGCAGAAGCTCGACCCGCAAGTGGAATGGGCGGGCCGCTCGCTCGGCGGATCGCCGCTCAAGGTGTTTCGCCGCGTGGTGCTGCCGCAGATCATGCCGGGCGTGCTGTCGGGATCGATCATCGTCTTCGCGCTGTCGGCGTCGGCGTTCGCCACGCCCGCGCTCATTGGCGGACGGCGGCTCAAGGTGGTCGCGACCGCCGCCTACGACGAGTTTCTCGGCACGCTGAACTGGCCGCTAGGCGCGAGCATCGCCGTGTTGCTGCTGATCGCGAACGTGGCCATCGTAATGGGATGCAGCCGTCTCGCCGAGCGCCGCTTCAAGCACATTTTCGACTGACCGCGAGGACACGCACATGAAGCAGAACGGCCCGCTCGCGCTCGTATTCAATGCGCTTTTCCTGACTTTCATTCTCGCGCCGCTCGTCGTGGTGATGCTCGTCTCGTTCACCGACAAGGGCTTCATTTCGATGCCCTTCGACGGCGCATCGTTGCGCTGGTTCCACGCGATCATCGAGAACGGCGACATCGTGTCGGCGTTCTGGCTGTCGATCAAGCTCGCGTTCGCGGCGGCGACCATCGGCGTACTGCTCGCCGTGCCGGCCGCGCTGGCGATCGCGCGTTACCGCTTTCCCGGCCGCGCCGCGCTCACGAGCTTCTTCCTCTCGCCGATGATGATTCCCGCCGTCGTGCTCGGCATCGCGTTCCTGCGCTTCCTGTCGATGCTGAACCTGTCGGGATCGTTCTGGTCGCTCGTGTGCGCGCATGTGGTGATCGTGCTGCCGTATGCGCTGCGGCTCGCGCTCTCGTCGGCGGTCGGCCTGGACCGCGATGCCGAACGCGCGGCGCTGTCCTGTGGCGCGAGCCGCTTCACCGCGTTTCGCCGCGTCGTGTTGCCGATGATCCGCACCGGCGTCGCGGGCGGCTGGGTGCTGTCCTTCATCCAGAGCTTCGACGAACTGACGATGACGATTTTCGTCGCCACGCCCGGCACCACGACGCTGCCGGTCGCCATGTACAACCAGATCGCGCAGACGATCGATCCGCTGGTCGCGAGCGTCTCGGCGGTGCTGATCGTCGGCACGGTGCTCCTGATGATTCTGCTCGACCGCATGGTCGGACTCGACCGTATTCTGATCGGAGAAGCCCGATGACTTCTGCTAGTCCCGACGTACTCGTTCTCGGCGGCGGCCTCGTCGGATCCGCCGTCGCCTACGGTCTCGCCCGCGAAGGCGCGCGCGTGACCGTGCTCGATGAAGACGACGGCGGCTTGCGTGCCTCGCGCGGCAACTTCGGCCTCGTGTGGATTCAGGGCAAGGGCTACGGCCTGTCGCCGTATGCGCGCTGGTCGCGTTCGTCGGCGGTGCGCTGGCCTGCGCTCGCGGAGTCGCTTCACGCCGAATCGGGCGTCGATGTGGCGCTGCGCCAGCCCGGCGGCTTCCACTTCTGCTTCAACGACGCCGAACTCGCCGACCGCGAAAAGCGCCTTTCGACGCTGCAAGCCGAACTCGGCGATTACCCGTATCAGATCCTTACCGGCGCCGAAGTGCGCGAGCGCATTCCGCAAGTCGGGCCGAAGGTGATCGGCGCGAGCTATACGCCGATGGACGGCCATGTGAATCCGCTGAAACTGCTGCGCGGCCTTCATACGTCGATGCAGACGCGCGGCGTGCGCCTCGTTTCCGGCGAGCGCGCCGAGCGCATCGTGCCCGAAGCGAACGGCTTCGTCGTGCAGGGCAAGCGCGGCACGTATCGTGCGGGACGCGTGGTGCTGGCGGCGGGTCTCGGCAATCGCACGCTCGCGCCGTTCGTCGGGCTGAATGCGCCGGTCGCGCCCAATCGCGGACAAGTGCTGGTAAGCGAGCGCGTCGCACCGTTCCTGCACTATCCGACGCTCAACGTGCGTCAGACCGACGAAGGCAGCCTGCAATTCGGCGATTCGATGGAAGAAGTGGGCTTCGACGATTTCACGACCACGCCCGTCCTCGCCGATATCGCCCGGCGTGCGGTGCGCGCCTTCCCGCTGCTGGAGCATGTGCGCCTCGTCCGCATGTGGGCCGCGTTGCGCGTCTACAGCCCCGACGGCTTTCCCGTCTATGACCAGTCGGAGCGGCATCCCGGCGCGTTCGTCGTGACCTGCCACAGCGGCGTGACGCTCGCCGCCGCGCACGCGATGCGCATCGCTCCGTGGATTCTCGGCGCACCGGTTCCCGACGAACTGCCCACCTTCTCCGCGCGCCGCTTCGAGCACGCCAAAGAACTCATCTCCGCACATTGAGCACGCACGACATGACTTCATCGACACCTACGCTTTTCAAGCCGCTGCCGGGCGCGGACGGCGCGAGCATCGACATCTTCTTCAACGACCGGGCGCTGACCGTGCAAGGCGGACGCTCCGTCGCGGCGGCTTTGCTCGCGGCGGGCGTGTCGCGGTTTCGCGCGACGCCGGTTTCGGGCGCACCGCGCGCGCCTTACTGCATGATGGGCGCGTGCTTCGAATGCCTCGTCGAGATCGACGGCGTGCCGAGCCGCCAGAGCTGCATGGTCGAAGTGAAAGCCGGCATGCGCATCCGGTCGCAGGAAGGCGCGCGCGATCTGCCCCCTTCGATCGGCACCGATACCGCCGACGCATCGCTGGAGAACGCACATGGCCGCTGAACTCGTTTCGTCGCATGCCGAAGCCGTCGATGTCGTCGTGATCGGCGCCGGTCCCGCGGGCATGAGCGCCGCGACGCGTGCCGCGCGCGCGGGCCTCAAGACCGTGTTGATCGACGAACAGGACGCCGCCGGCGGACAGATCTATCGCGGCATCGGCCGGGCGGACGCGCGCCGCAAGGAGATTCTCGGTCCCGATTACGCGGCGGGCGGCGCGATCGCCCAGGCGTTCGCGGCATCGGGCGCGCGGCATCTGACGGGCGCGACCGTGTGGCAGGTCACGCGCGAGCGCGGCATCAACTATCTGAAGGACGGCAGGATCGGCAGCTTCGACGCCCAGCGCGTGATTCTCGCGAGCGGCGCGATGGAGCGGCCTTTTCCGATTCCCGGCTGGACGCTGCCCGGCGTGCTGACGGCGGGCGCCGCGCAAATCCTGCTCAAGAGCGCGGGCGAAGTGCCTGCCGCGCCGCCGATTCTCGCGGGATGCGGACCGCTTCTCTATCTGCTCGGCTGGCAGTACATCCGCGCGGGCGTGCCGATTCGCGCGCTCGTCGACACGACGCGCCACGAAGACCGCTGGCGCGCGAAGCGTCACATGCTGTCGGCCTTGCGCGCGTGGCCGTATCTCAGCAAAGGACTGCAGCTGATGCGCACGCTGCGCGAAGCGGGCGTGCCGATGTTCGAGGCCGCCGACGACCTGCGCGTCGAATCGCGCACCGGCGCCGACGGCGTGGAGCATGCGAGCGCGCTCGGCTTCACGACGCAGGGCGCGGCGCACCGCATCGAAGCGGACGTGATTCTGCTGCATCAGGGCGTCGTGCCGAATACGCAGTTCACGCAGGCGTTGCGCGCGACGCATCGCTGGGATAACGCGCAACTCTGCTTCACGCCGAAGACCGACGCATGGGGCGAGCTCGACGTGCCCGGCATCTTCGTCGCGGGTGACGGCGCGGGGATCGGCGGCGCGCAGGCGGCGGCCTTGCAGGGCGCGCTCGCGGGCGTCGCGGTGGCGGCGCAACTCGGCGCGATCGATACCCGCAAGCGCGATCTCGAAGCGATGGCGCTCAGGCGCGATCTCGCGGGCGCTCTGCGCATCCGTCCGTTCCTCGATTCGCTGTATCGTCCGCGCGATGTGAACCGCATTCCGAAGAACGAAACCATCGTCTGCCGATGCGAGGAAGTCACCGCGGGCGAGTTGCGCAAGTTCGTCGAGCTGGGCTGCGTCGGGCCGAACCAGGCGAAGTCGTTCGGGCGCTGCGGCATGGGACCGTGCCAAGGCCGCATGTGCGGGCTGACGGTGACGGAAGTCATCGCGGATGCGCGGCGCGTGTCGCCTGCCGAGGTCGGCTATTACCGCATTCGCCCGCCGATCAAACCGCTCACGCTCGGAGAACTCGCCGGTGAATGAAATCAGCGAAGCCGATGTGATCGTCGTCGGCGGCGGTCTGCACGGCACCAGCAGCGCGTTGCATCTGGCGAAGCGCGGCGTGAAAGTCATCGTGCTCGAAGCGGATTACGTGGCGCGTCATTCGTCGGGCGTCAACGCGGGCGGCGTGCGCACGCTCGGGCGTCCGCTGCCCGAAATTCCGCTCGCGCTGATGTCGCGCGAAATATGGCACGGCATGACCGATCTGCTGGGCGAGGATGGCGGCTTCGTGCCGTCGGGGCAACTGAAGATCGCGGAAACGGAAGCCGAGCTCGAAACCTGCCGCGAACGCGTCGCGCTTTTGGCGTCGCATGGCTTCACGCACGAGAAGATCATCGATCGCGAAACCGTGCTCGAACTGGAACCGGCGCTCGCGAGGCACGTGACCGGCGGCATCTGGGTCGAGCGCGATGGCTACGCGTTGCCGTACCGCACGACGACTGCCTTCAGGCTCGCGGCGCAACGTCTGGGCGTGCGCTTTCTGGAAGGCACGCCGGTGAGACGCATCGAACAGCGCGGCGAGCGATGGTTCGCGCAGACGCCGCGCGGCACGTTCGGCGCGCAGAAGATGCTCATCGCGTCGGGCGCGTGGTCCGGCGAGTTGTCGAAGCAGGCGGGCGAGCCGGTGCCCGTGCATCCCGAAGGCCTGATGCTGATGGTCACGCACCGGGTCGCGCCCTTCTGCCGCGCGACGCTCGGCGCGACGGGCCGTCCGCTGTCCTTCAAGCAATTCGACAACGGCACGGTCGTGATCGGCGGCAAGCTGATCGGCATCGCGGAACTGGCGAACCGTCACGGCGAAGTCGATTTCATGCGCCTCGTGAAAAGCGCGCAGACGGTCACGGATCTTTTTCCGCATCTGCGTCATCTCGGCGTGAATCGCGCGTGGGCGGGCGTCGAAGCATTTACCGAAGATGAACTGCCGGTGATTTCGGCAAGCCGCACGGCGTCGAATTTGTACTACTCGTTCGGCTATTGCGGCAGCGGCTTTCAGCTCGGGCCGGGCTGCGGCAAGCTCGTCTCCGAACTCATGCTCGACGGCGAGCCGTCGCTGTCGCTCGATGCATTCGCCATCGACCGTTTCGATGTGCGCGCCACGTCGGCAGCCGCCGATGCGTTGCCGCTCGTCACGCACTGATCCGTATTCCCCAACCCTTTCGTAAGGAGAACAAGTAATGAGCGATATCGTTCGCATCGACACCAATCAGCGCATGAGCCGCGTCGTTAAGGCGGCGGGACTCGTGTTCATCGGCGGGCAGACGTCCGCGGATCAGACGCCCGATATCAAGCTGCAGACGGCAAAGGTGCTCGAAAAGATCGATGGCTTCCTGGACAAGGCGGGCATCGACAAGACCCGTCTCGTGTCGGCGCAGGTGTGGCTGTCGGATATCGCGCGTGATTTCGCGGGCATGAACGAAGTGTGGGATGCGTGGGTTCCCGAAGGCTGCGCGCCGACGCGTGCGACCGTGGAAGCGAAGCTCGCGTCGCCTGCGTTGCTGGTGGAGATCGCCGTCATCGCGATGAGCTGACGGCGGCCGGGGCGGTCTCGTTGCAGGCAACCGGCGACTCGATTCTCCGGTTGGCGACGCGACGCCGCCCCCTGAAAGACGGCGCGCGGTACTATGTTCACGGACCGTCCCGCACACCCCGTCTCATGGAACTGAAGCAGATTCAGTACTTCATCGCGCTTTTCGAGGAAGGCACCGTCACGCGTGCCGCAAAGCGGCTGAACATTGCGCAGCCGGCGCTCAGCATGCAGGTCGCCAAACTCGAATCCGAGATCCGGCAGAAGCTCTTCGAGCGCGGGCCGCACGGCATGGCGCCCACCGAAGCCGCACGATTGATGTACCGCCTCTACACGCCGATCCTGCGCGACATCGACCACGCAAGGGAGCACCTGAGCCGTCGCGATGTCATCGTGACGGGCCGCGTGTCGCTTGGGATGGTCTCGTCGGAAGCGCAGAGCGTATTGCCCGAATCGCTCGCCCGCTTCGATGCGCTTTTCCCGCAAGTCGAAGTATCCGTCGCCGATGGCTTCAGCGCGCAACTGATCGACGCCGTCGAATCGGGCCGGCTCGATGCGGCCATCATCAACAAGCCGCGCGGACGCCTGATGCTGGACGTCAAGCCGTTGCTCGTCGAAGAAATGGTGCTGGTGACGAGCGCGCTGCACGGCCCCGAGCTTCCCGGCACGATCGATCTGACCGGGCAGCCGGACATCGAGCTCGTATTGCCTACGCGGCGCAACGGTCTGCGCGGCGCGCTCGATGCCGCCCTGATGGCGGCCGATGTCGTCATCCAGCCGAAGTTCGAGATCGATCTGCTGAGTACCATCGTGCAGTTCGTCGAGCAGAGCAGCGTCGCGACGATCCTGCCGCGCGTCGTGGTGCAGGCGCAAGCGGACGAAGGCCGCTTGCGCATACGCACGATCTCGGCGCCGCCCATCGTGCGCCACATCATTCAGGTGACGCATCCGAAGCGGCCGATCGGGCCGGCCGCCGAGGCATTGATCGCGATCATCGCCGAGGAGATCGGACGCGTGACGACGCGCGCGCCGGAATGACGCGCGCCGTGAAGGTCACGAAGGACTGCCCGCGTTGCCGTTCTCGAGCTTGCCGAGCGTCTCCGGCACCACGAACGCGCCGACGAGAAAGATCACGCTGATCGCGCCGACGAAAATCGCGAGCGTCGACGGCAACTGGCTCGCATCCTTCGCGACGAGCGAGACGAAGGTCGGCATCATCCCGCCGATCGCGAAGCCGATGTTCCACGAGAGGCCCGTTCCGGTCGCGCGAATCGCGGTCGGAAAGCGCTCGTTCAGGAAGATCAGTATGGGCGCGTAACCGGCGCTGCCGAGCGCGGACAACAACACCGCATAGACGCCGATCATCGTGATGCTTTCTGCCGTCGGCAACAGCAGAAAGAGGCCGGGCAACGCGACGAGCCGGATGATGCCGATCCAGATGAACGCGCCCTTGCGCCCGATGAACGTGCTGAGATGCCCCGCCAAAACCGATGCGATCACCACCGCCACGCTGCAGATCATCAGGATCGCGGCGGCCGCCCCGTTCGGCGCGTGGCTCACGACCTTGAGGAACGTCGGCAGATAGCCCGACGTGAGGTAGTAGCCGCTGCCGCCGCCGATGGTCAGCAGGAGATTCACGAACAACACGCCGCGGTACTCGCGCGAGAACAGCGTGCGGATCGGCGAGCGCACGACTTCGGCCTTTGCGCGCTCGGTATTTGCCGCGGCCTTCGCGGCTTTTTCGGCGGCGAGCTTCTTCCACAGCGGCGACTCTTCGAGACTGTTGAAGACGAAGAGACCGAGCACCGAACTCACGATCCCGGTGAAGAACATGCAGCGCCAGCCCCACACGTCGAAGGCATCGCCGGGAAAGAGCGCGGACATCGCGAGAAAGGTGAGCGATGCCAGAAGCGCGCCGAGTCCCGCGCCGCCGCCGCCGATCAGCCCCGACACCGCGCCGCGATATTTCGGCGCGACCGATTCGGTGCCGATCGTATGCGTCGACGCCACCACGCCGCCGACGAACACGCCCTGCACGAGACGCAGCAGCAGGAAGAGGATCGGCGCGACGATGCCGGCCTGCGCGACCGTCGGCAGCGCGCCGAAAGCCGCAGTGGACAACCCGACGCCGACGACCGCGAAGATCATGGCGCCCTTGCGGCCGCGACGATCCGCATACGAGCCGAAGAGCGCGGAGCCGAGCGGACGCATCAGCAGCGTCACCGCGAATGAAGCGTAGACCGCCGCGAGCGAGAGCATCGCGTGTTCGGACGGGAAGAACAGACGCCCGACAACCGGCGCCACATACAACAACACGAACAAGTCGAACAGATCGAGGGCCCAGCCGATGCACGACGCCATCACTGCACCCATGATCTGCCGCTGATTTGCCGGAAGCACGGCGGCTCCGTCTTGCGCTGCTACGGACATGTGTATCTCCTTTGGATTACCGCAGGCACGCTTTTATGGATGCGTGCTCTTGTTACGATTGAAAAACGAAATTGCTCGAGCAGTGTCAGTACGCGGCGGCGAGCGGCGGTGCCATGCTCGCGCTTCGCTGCGCGACCATCGCGTCGGCGATCTTCTCGGCGATCATGATGGTCGGTATGTTCGTATTGGCCGATGGCAGCCTCGGCATCAGCGATGCATCCACGACGCGCAAGCCGCGCGCGCCGTGCACGCGCCCTTCGGTATCCGTGACGGCATCGCGATCCTCCGCGCCGCCCATGCGGCATGTGCCGCTCGCGTGCCACACGCCGAACACGTTCGCGCGGATGAACGCGGCGAGCGCGCGGTCGTCGGCGAGCAGCGCGTCCATCTTCAGTCCGCGCGTGAAGAAGCGTTCGATGAGGAAACGGCGCACCGGCGCGGGCGCATCGAGCAGCACGCCGAGAACGGACGTGAGGCGCGCATTGCCCTCGCCGACCCGGCTCAGCGCCTTCACGCGCGCAGAAAACGCCGCCGGAAAGAAGTCGCGCGAACTGCGCCCGAGTCCCGATGCGTGGACCACGCTCGCCAAAATCCGCACGCCCGCGGCGAGGCGCTGCACATCGCGTTCGTCGTCGAGCAGATTGAGATCGACGCGCGGCGCGGCGGCCGCATCGGGCGATGCGAGCTGCACGCGGCCACGCGAATACGGCCGGTTGCACCACAGAAAGAAGAGTCCGAGCCGGTTGCCGAGCGCATGCCACGCCGCACGCGTCGCGCTCGACAGATACAGGTCCGAGGCATCGCAGTCCGCGACGCCGGAACTCAGACGCGCGGCCATCATGCTGGCGCGGCGTCGTGCGAGCGGCATGCGAAAGCGCGGCTCGAGAAAATGACAGAACGTCAGCGACGGATGATCCTGCAGATTGCGTCCGACGCCCGGCAAGTCCACTTCGCACGCGATGCCGAGCGCCGCGAGCTCGCGCGCATCGCCGATGCCCGCGCGCATCAGCATCGCCGGCGACTGCAGCGCGCCCGCGCTCAGCACGACTTCGTCCGCATCGAACTGAACGCGCTCGCCGTTCTCCGCAATCGCGACGACACCGCGCGCCGTCGCGCCGTCCATCACGATGCGTTCCACGCGCAGCTTCGCGTAGACCGCGAGATTCGGACGCCTGCGCGTGGCCTCGTCGAGATAGGCGATGGCCGTGGACACGCGCCGATCGTCGATATTGGAGAACGCGCCGGGAAAGAACCCGTCGCCGAACTCGCCATTCTGGTCCTGCAACTGCGCGACCCCGTTCTCGCGCAGACCCTTTGCGAACGCGTGGCAGAACGCCGGCCAGTCGTCGGGCATGATGCGGCGGATCGGCACCGGGCCGTCGCTGCCGTGCATCTCGCCGCCGGGAAAGTCGACGTCGCGTTCGAGCTTGCGAAAGTACGGCAGCACGTCGCGCCACGCCCAGCCATCGGCGCCGTTCGCGGCCCATTCGTCGTAATCGCGCGGCAGGCCGCGATTGGCCGACTGCACGTTGATGCTCGAGCCGCCGCCCATCACGCGGCCCTGCTCGTACACGCGCGGCGCGGCATCCTTCGTGGCCTTCGCTTTCAGGTCGGGCCAGATGTAGGTATCGCCGCAGAAGACCGGCATCGGATAGCTGTCGAGAATGGCCTCGGGCACGGCGCCGGGCGGCGTATCCGCGCCCGCCTCGATCAGCGCGACGCGCAGCGACGGCACCGCCGACAGCCGATGCGCCAGCACGCATCCCGCCGAGCCGCCGCCCACGATCACGACATCGAAGCGCTCCATCGCCTGTCTCCTTTTATTGTGCAAAGCGCGGGATCAGGACCCGCGAAACACCGGCTTGCGCTTGCCGTGGAACGCTTCGACGCCTTCGCGGAAATCGTCCGACGAGCGCAGGCGGCTATAGCAATGGCCTTCGAGTTCGATCGCGATCGAAAGCGGCGCGTCTTCCGAGTCGTTCAGCAGCTTCTTCGCCGTGCGCTGTGCCAGCGGCGAGAACGCGCGCAGTTCGTCGACGAGCGCATCCGTCGCCGATTCGAGTTCCGCGTCGGCCACGCAGTCCACCGCGATGCCCCATTCGTACGCCTGCTTGCCGGGAATGCGGCGCGAGCGCATCACGATGTCCTTCGTGCGGCCGATGCCGACCATCGACTGCAAGCGCGCCGAGCCGCCCGAGCCGGGAATCTGCCCGAGCTTCTGCTCCGGCAGCGCATAGAACGTCGTATCGGTGACGATGCGGAAATCGCACGCGAGCGACAACTCGAAGCCCACGCCGAAGCAGAATCCGCGATTGGCCGCGATGACCGGCTTCGAGCAGCGCGCGGGCGCCGCGATATTCCACGCGAGCTTCGACACATGTTCCGGCGATGCCTCGAGAAAGCCCTTGATGTCGCCGCCGCTCGAGAAGTGCTCGCCCTTGGCGCGCACGACGATCACGCGCACGCGGTCGTCCTCGTCGAGCGCCTCGAATGCAGCGCGCAACTGGTCGCGGGCGTGCATCGAAATGACGTTGAACGGCGGGCGATGCAGGATGATGTCGGCGCGCTCGCGGGCGGCGTCGATCTCGACTGAAAAGCCGTCCAGGTCTTGCAGCAGCGTCTGGCCGCGATGGTTCAAATCGCTCATGTTCGGTTACTCCTTGGTGGTCTCTGTAGAGGTTGCGTGGGTCTCGCTCGCGTATTCGCCGGCCTGCAGCTTGCGGCGCAGGATCTTGCCGACCGGAGACTTCGGTATGTCGTCGACGAACACGTATTCGCGCGGCCGCTTGAAGTTGACGAGATCGGACTGACGGCACCAGCCGTCGAGCGCTTCTGCATCGACGAACTCGCGGCGCTTGATGAACGCGACGACGCGCTGGCCCCATCGCTCGTCCTTGACGCCCGCGACCGCGACTTCGTCGACGGCCGGATGCAGCGACAGCACCGATTCGATATCCACCGGCGAGATGTTTTCTCCGCCGCTGATGATCATGTCGTCGACGCGGCCGGTGACGTACAGGTCGCCGTCGGCATCGAAGTAGCCGGTGTCGCCGGTGAAGTACCAGCCTTCGCGCAGCGACTTCGCATTCGCGTCCGGGCGATTCCAGTAGCCTTCGAAAGCCTCGTCGCCGAGCAGGTCCGCGATGATCTGGCCTTCCTCGCCGGCAGCGGCGATCTGATCGGGCGATACGGCATCCAGCTTCACGACGCGCAGCCGCGTGTTGATGCCCGCGCGCCCCGCGCTGCCGGGCTTCTTCGTCGCGTCCTGATCGATGCTGAACGTATAGACCTCGGACGAGCCATAGTGATTGACGAAGAGTTCCGGCTCGAAGGCGGCGGACAGGCGCTTGAGCAGGCCGTCGTTCATCGGCGCGCCCGCGAAACCGAGCTTCCTGACCGACGACGTGTCCGTGGCCGCGAACGTCTTGTCGGCGAGCAGGTCGTGATAGAGCGTCGGCACGAGGTAGAGGCACGTGAGCCCGTGCGCGGCGATGGATTCGAGCGCGAGCTTCGCGTTCCAGCGGCGCACGCAGACGAACAGGCCGTCGACGAGCGCCATCGCGAGCAGCGAGCGCACGCCCATCGTGTGATAGAGCGGCATCACGCCGAGCGTTCTCTCGCCCCGCCGATACAGGTTCTGCGCGACATGCGCGAGCGCGCCCGCGCGTTCGTGACGATGACGCCGCGGCACGCCCTTGGCCTTGCCGGTGGTGCCGGACGTGTAGAGGATCAGCGAGATGTCGTCGGCGGTGGCGCGCGTCGTCGCGTCGTGGCGCGCTTCGCTGCGGTCGGCAACGAGCGCATCGAACCCCAGGTTGCGGCCGGGCGCATCGTCGAGGCCGATGCGCGGCACGTTCTGCGCAGCCGGACTCTGGATGACGGCATCGGCGCAAACGGGCTCGTAGACGATCGCCTTCACGCCGGCATCGGTCACGCAATAGTCGAGTTCGTCCGGCTTCGCGCGCCAGTTGAGCGGCACGATCACGATGCCGGCGAATTGTCCCGCCCAGTGCAGCGTCGCCATTTCCCAGCGGTTCTGCAGCACGACGAGCAGCCGGTCGCCGCGTTCGAGACCGAGCGCGCGCAGGCCATCGGCGACATTCAGGATCACGCGATGCCACTGTGCATAGGTCAGTTGCAGTTCGCCATCGACGAGCGCGAGCGCGTTCGGACTGCGCTCGACGCTTTGCAGAAAGGTGCGGCCGAGATCAAGCATGTTCGACCTCGCTCGTGTCCGCTTGCGTCCGGCGGCGCGCCGCCACGTCGAGCACCGCCGCCACGATCGGCGTGTAGCCCGTACAGCGGCAGATATGCCCCGACAGCATTTCGCGCACTTGCTCCTCGGTCGGATTCGGCACGCGTTGCAGATAATCCGCGCACGACATGAGGATGCCCGCCGTGCAGAAGCCGCACTGCAAGGCGTGATGCCGCTGGAACGCCTGCTGCAGGTCGCCGAGCGTCTGCTCGGGCGCGAGACCTTCGACGGTATCGATACGCCGTCCGTCCGCCTGCACCGCGAGCATCAGGCACGCGCGCGCCGCAACGCCATCGACGTGCACGGTGCATGCGCCGCAGACGCCGTGTTCGCAGCCGACGTGCGTGCCGGTCGCGCCCAGTTCGTGCCGGATGAAATCCGACAGCAGTTCGCGCGGCTCGCAATGGCCGCTGCGCTCGCGGCCGTTGAGCGTCAGCGCGATGCGCTGCCGTTCGTCCCGCCGCATGATGTTTGCCGACATGTCGCTCACTTCGCCTCCTCGATCACACGCCATCCGAGTTGCCGGACCAGATTCCGGCGATATTTCGCGCTGATATGCGCGTCGTCCTGCGCGTTCAGTTTCCAGCTCAAATCGTTCAGTGCGCCGCGCAGGTCGTCGCCTGCGAGACGCGGCCAGCTTTCGACCACGGGCCTGTCGGCGACGCCGCCCACCGCGATGCGAATCGCATCGTCCGATACGACCGCCGCGCACGCGACGATCGCGAAATCGCCGTGACGCGCGGAGAATTCGCTGAACGCGTAGCGCTCGCCAGCTTTTCGCAGCGGAAAGCGCACCGCTTCGACGAGTTCGTCCGGCTGGCGCGCGGTCATCAACATGCCCTGAAAGAAATCCTGCGCGGCGAGCGTGCGCCGCTTCTTCTTCGAGCGCAGCATCACGTCGCCGCCGAGCGCCGAGAGCACGAGCGGCAGTTCCGCGCTCGGGTCCGCATGTGCGATCGATCCGCACACCGTTCCGCGATTGCGGATCTGAAAATGCGAGATATGCGGAAAGGCCATCGCGAGCAGCGGCACTTCTTCTGCGAGCGTCGCGCGCCATTCGACGCTGCCTTGCGTCGCGGCCGCACTCACGACGAGCCGCCCCGCTTTCTCGTCGATGCGCACGGCACTGAGTTCGGCGGTGCGGGATATATCGACGAGCATCTTCGGCTGCGCGAGCCGCATGTTGAGCACGGCCATCAGCGACTGTCCGCCCGCCAGCACGCGCGCGTCCTCGCCGTATTGCGCAAGGGCGTCGAGCGCGTCCTGCGTGGTCGGCGCGCGCAGATAATCGAACGCTACCGGCTTCATGCGCGCCTCCTGAAACGTGCGAGGAATCTCGCGAGCCACGATCCGCGCGTCTGCACCGGCTTGCCCGCCGCCTGCCGCCCGAGCGATTCGAACAATTGATTCAGCACGACCTTCGTCGCGCCTTCGAGCATGCGGCCGCCGACCGCGGCGACCTTGCCCGACACCTGCGCTTCGTAGTCGTACGTGAGCCGCGTGCCGCTGCCTTGCGGCTTCAGTTCGACGAGACCGCTGCCGCGCGCGCTGCCGAGCGGCGACGTGCCCGCGCCCGCCAGCCGCAGACGATGCGGCGCGTCGATCTCCGACAAGCCGATGCGCGCCTCGAAACGTGCCTTGATGAGGCCGACGCCCACGGTCACGTCCGCGCGATACTGGTTCGGCGCGGCTTCTTCGAGCGCATGACAGCCCGGAATCACGTTAGCGAGCGCCTTCGGATCGAGCAGCACGGCGAACACGGCTTCCGGCGTCGCGGGCAGATCGACGCTTCCCTGCGCCGTCAGTGCGCGTCCGCCGCCCGGCGTCGCGGGCTTCGCCGCCGGCGCTTCGCGATATTCGGGGCGCGACGGCTCCGGATCGTCGATGCCGATCATCGCCATGACCCTGGACGGCGTGAGCGGCAAGCGAATGTCTTCGACGCCGAGCGCATCGGCCACCGCGTTCGCGATGCACGGCGGCGTGCTCATGTTGTTGCCTTCGCCGAGCCCTTTCGCGCCGAGCGGCGTGAACGGCGACGGCGTCTCCAGATGCACGATCACCGGATCGGGCACTTCGCAGGTCGTCGGCATCAGATAGTCGGCGAGCGTGCCGGACTGGAAGCTGCCGTCCGCGCCGTAGCGGAACTCCTCCATCAGCGCCGCGCCGACGCCCTGCGCGAAGGCGCCGCGAATCTGGCCATCGGCGAGCGCGGGATTGAGGATCGTGCCGGCATCGTGCACGGTGACATAACGGTCGATCCGCACGCGCCCGGTCGCACGGTCCACTTCGACGCCGCACATGTCGAACGCGAAGCCATACGCCGCCGACGTGTTGATGCGGTCGGCCTCGTCGGGCGCGTCCATGTGCGGCGGCGACCAGAACACAGTCTCGCGCAGGCCCGGCTCCTCGCCTTCGGGCAGGAGCGCGGGCGCCCAGTGCGGCGCATTGCTCGCGGCGCGCGCGAACGGCAGCGCGCGATCCTCGGCGTGCACAGGAAAGATGCGCGCGCCTTCGAAGCGGATCTCGTCGGGCGAGCAGCCGAACTGCTTCGCGAGCACGCGCGACAGCTTCTCGCGCACGCGCGTGGCGGCCAGATGCACCGTGCCCGCCACCGCGCCCGCGAAGCGGCTCGAATAGTTGCCCGCCGCGACGGACCACGCGTCCTTGTGCGTATCGAATTCGACGTTGACGACGATGTCCTTCGGGTCCAGCCCGAGCACATCGGCGACGACTTGCGCGCACACCGTCATGTGCCCCTGCCCCGCGGGCGTCGATGCGATCGTCACGACGACGCCGCCCAGCAGATCGACGCTGACTGTGGCGCTCGCGATCGCGCCGTTCTTCGGCCCGGCCTTGCGGCGCGCGTCGGCGGGCATGACGGTCGTGATGTAGCCCATGTTCGATACCGACGGCTCCACGATCGCCGCGAAGCCGATGCCGAAGAGCCGCCCTTCCCTGCGCGCGGCATCGCGGCGTGCGACGAGTTCGGCGTAACCGCCTTCGTCGATCGAGCGGCGCAGCGCTTCCTGATAGTTGCCTGAATCGAGCAGCGCGCCGGCCGCCGCGCGATACGGAAACGCATCGGCGGGAACGAAGTTGCGGCGATACACGTCGAGCACGTCGAGCTTCAGTTCGATGGCAATGCGCTGAATCAGCCGCTCCAGCGCGAAGTACACCTGCGGTCCGCCGAAGCCGCGCACGAGGCCGGTCGGCGTCTTGTTCGTGAGCACGACCCGATTGCGCACGAGCAGATTCGGGATCGCATACGCGCCTGTCAGACAGCCGTGCATCCGGTAGAACGTCGCGGGCTCCGGCGCGCGCACGTAACCGCCGACGTCTTCAAGCTGGTCGTAGGACAGCGCGACGATGCGGCCATCGCTTTGCACCGCCGCCTCGATGGTCGAGAGGCGCGCCGTCGCGGAGGTCGCCGCGCTCAGGTGCTCCAGCCGGTCCTCGACCCATTTCACCGGCGCGCCCGCCTTGCGCGACGCGAGGCACATCAGCACGACATACGGAAACACGGCCTGCTTCACGCCGAAGCTGCCGCCCGAGTCGCGCGGAGCCTTGTGACGCAGACGGTTCGCGGGCACGTTGAGCGCCATCGCCATGACGGCGTGCAGCGAGAACGGCCCCATGAAGTTCGACGTGACGTCGTAGCCTTCGTCGCCGGACAGATATTCGGCGATCACGACGCCGCACTCGATCGGCGCGCAGGTGTTGCGCGGATACTGCGCGACGAGCTTCACGCGATGCGGCGCGTTCTCGAACGCCGCTTCCGGCTCGCCGTAGCGGAAATGCCGGTCGCTGACGACGTTGCTGCCGACGCGCTCGTGCAGCAACGGCGCGTCGTCCCGCACCGACTGCTCGATCGACGTGACCGGATCGAGCGTCGCGTATTCGACCTTGATGAGATCGAGCGCGTCTTCCGCGAGGGCACGCGAATCCGCGATGGCGACCGCGACCGGCTCGCCCACATAGCGCACGCGGTCCATGGCGAGCGCCCACTGTTCCATCGGCGATTTCACGCCGACGACGAACGGACGCGACCACGCACGCAGATCGTCGCGCGTGAGCACCGCATGCACGCCGTGCAGCTTCAACGAGGCGTCCGTGTCGATAGAAACGATGTCGGCATGAGCGTGCGGCGAGCGCAGGATCGCGGCGTGCAGCGTGCCTGGTTTCACGGCAATGTCATCGCCGTAGCGGCCGCGGCCCGTGAGAATCGCCGGGTCTTCGAGGCGCTGCATGGCGCGGCCGACGTGGCGCTGCGGCGTGGCAACGGCGTCGTCGGCGACGCGTGCATTGATATCTGCGAAGGCGGTATCGCGCTGATTCATCGCATCATTCCTCATCTTGCGCGCGGCGGCCGAATGCATCGGCGAGGCCGCTCCAGCGTCGCGCGATCTCCTGATGCTCGATGCCGAAGAGATCGAGAATGCGCCCGACCGTGTGATCGACCACATCGTCGATGCTCTTCGGATGCGCGTAGAACGCGGGCACCGGCGGCATCACGATCGCGCCCATTTCGGTGGCGAGCGTCATGTTGCGCAGATGCGCGAGATTGAGCGGCGTTTCGCGCGCGACGAGCACGAGGCGGCGGCGTTCCTTGAGCATCACGTCGGCGGCGCGCGTGAGCAGGTTGTCGGCGAAGCCGTTGGCGACGGCCGCGAGCGTCTTCATCGAACACGGTGCAATCACCATGCCGTCGCTGACATACGATCCGCTCGCGACCGACGCGCCGATATCGCGCACGTTGTGGACGACGTCGGCGAGCTGGTCGATGTCGCCGCGCGTCAGCCCGAGTTCCTGCGCCGCCGTCACCGCGCCCGATGCCGACACGATCAGATGCGTCTCGTGCGTGCCGAGCCGCCGCAACGCAGCGAGCAGGCGCACGCCGATCACCGCGCCGCTCGCGCCGGAAATGCCGACGACGAGGCGCTTCTTCTGCTCAGCCATGATTGCGCGCCAGGTAGGCGTCCAGTGCGCTGTTGTCGGCGGCGACGAGCGCGTCCAGATCGACTGCGTCCTGTCCGGGAATGCGCACGCGCGTAAAGACGTGCTCGGCATAGACGACGGGGCGCGTCGCATCGAGGCCCATCTTCGTGCTCATGCCTTGCAGATGCGCGGGCGCATCGGCGGGCTGGCCGACAGTCGTCGACGGATCGAGCGGCGAACCCTGCGCGCCCGCGATCACGACGAGATCGCGGTCCGCCTGAAAACGCGTCGCGATGGCCCATTCGATTTCGGCGGGATCGTGCACGTTCACATCGGGATCGACTACGACCACTTGCTTGATGTCGTAATGCGCGCCGAACGCGCAGAGGATCACGTTCTTCGCTTCGCCTTCGCGCTTCTTGTCGAACTGCACCCACAGGTGATAACGGCACACGCCGCCCACCGAAAGATGCACGTCCTTCACGTTGGGATGGCTGCGTTGAAGGTGCGCGAGCAGCGTCGCTTCGCGCGGAATCGCACCGAGCAGCAGATGCTCCATCTCGGCGGGCACGATCGTATGAAAGACCGGATCGAGCCGATGCGTCACCGCCGTCACTTCGATGACTTCGCGCGCTTCCTTTGCACTGTAGTACTTCGGGAATTCGCCGAACGGTCCTTCCGGCTCGCGCACGTCCGGCAGAATGCGCCCTTCGATCACGATCTCCGCGAACGCCGGCACATGCACGCCGTTCGTCACGCACGCGACGACGGGCAGCGGCGCGCCATGCAGCGCACCCGCGATCTCCAGCTCGTCGTGATCGATCGGCGTGATCGCTTGCGAAGCGAGCATCGTGAGCGGATCGACGCCGATGGCTACCGCGACATCCAGCGCATCGCCGGCTTCTTCCGCCGCGCGCTGAAAGGCATAGAGGTGGCGCGGCAGCAGCAGGATCGCCATGCGGTCGCGGCCATGCACCTGAATGCGGTTGATCGAAACGTTCTGCACGCCGGTCCGCGGATTGCGTGCAATCACGAGACCCGCGGTGATGTACGGGCCGTTGTCGTGTTCGCTATGCGTCGGAATCGGCAACAGCGCGTGCAGGTCGATGCCGTTCGTATGCACGACTTGCTGGCACGGCGCGTTTTCGCGCTCGACGCGTTTCGATGGAAGCGGCGCAGCAACAGCAGCCGAGAAGCGGGCGAGCAGTTCGGTTTCGTCGACGCCCATCGCTTCCGCGATCCATGCACGCTTCGCCATGAAGCCGCTGACGACAGGCACCGCGTGACCGCCCGGCTGCGTGAAGAACGCCGCCTGCGTGCCGTCGAGGCGCTTGGCGATGGCAGCGAGTTCATGTTCGAGCGCAACGGGCTTGTCGATCGTCGCGACGCGGCCGGTCCGCGCAAGATGCGCGAGCCAGTCGCGCAGCGAAAGGGAGCCGGTATCGGTGCGATCCGGGGCCCACGAGAATGCGGGATTGCCGTTCGTTGCGGCATCGCGTGTGTTCATCAGCGTCTCCATCTGGGCGCGCCTGCCAAAGCCAGCGCATTGGATGAAGCGTAGCGAGATCACCCCATAACGGCTAATACTGTTTATTGATGCGCCGAATCATTCGTGCTTATATCGGTGCTAGCCCGGATGACACGGTTGTTACGGTCACGTATCAATGGAGCACGCGCGAATGGGCGCTTGAGCAGCAAGCCTGAACAAACGCCCGGCGCGGTCCATCGAAGCAGTCTGATAACGGTGCGGTCGCCTATTAGCATCGCTGATACCCCACGGAACATGGACCTCAAGCAAATCCAGTACTTCATCGCGCTGTTCGAGGACGGCTCGGTCACGCGCGCGGCCAAGCGTCTCAACATCGTGCAGCCCGCGCTCAGCATGCAGATCGCGAAGCTCGAGGACGAATTGCATCAGCAGCTTTTCGAGCGCGGCGCGCACGGCATGGCGCCGACCGCCGCGGGACGGCTGATGTACCGCCTGTTCTTGCCGATCATGCGGGACCTGGCCCACGCGCGGCAGCAACTCGTGCAGCGCGACGAAGTGGTCACGGGACATGTCGGCATAGGGTTGATCGCATCGGTGACGGAGAGCGTGCTCGCGGATTCGCTGTCGCGCTTTCACGCGCGTTACCCGGATGTCGAAGTCACCGTCGCCGATGGCTACAGCGCCACCTTCATCGACTGGGTCGCGGGCGGCCAGCTCGATGCCGCCATCATCAACAAGCCGCGCGCGCGTCTTTCGCTCGACTCGCGCCCGCTGCTCGACGAAGAGATGGTGCTCGCCACCAGTGCGACGCATGGACCGGATCTGCCGCACGCGATCGAACTCGCGCAACTGCCGGAACTGGAACTCGTGCTGCCGACCAAGCGCCACGGTCTGCGCGGCGTGCTCGACAGCGCCGCGCAGCACGAAGACATCCTGCTTGCGCCGCGCTTCGAGATCGACGTGCTGTCGACCATTCTCAAGCTCGTCGAAAATACGCGCTTCGCGACGATCCTGCCGCGCATCGTCGTCGAGCGGGCCGCGCGGCACGGCACGTTGCGCGCATGTCCGATTCTCGCGCCGCGAATCGTGCGACACATTCTCTGCGTGAGCCATCCGCGCCGCCCGTTGAGCGCGGCGGCCGAAGCGCTCATCGCGATCATCGGCGACGAGTTGCATCGGGCGTCGAACTTTTCGGGTGACGAACCCTCCCCCTTAATCAAGGAAAGCTCCGCATGAACGCACGACACTGGATCGCCGGCGAATGGACCGGCACGCCGACGCTCGACAGCATCGACCCCGCGACGGGGGAAGCCATCGGCCAATATGCCGACGGCGGCGCGCACGAAGCCGACGCAGCCATCGCCGCCGCGCGACATGTGTTCGATCGCACGACGTGGGCGCAGGACGCGCGTTTGCGTCAGGACGTGCTGCTGGCGTGGGCCGCGGCGCTGGACCACGAGCGCGAGTCGCTCGCGACGCTGCTCACGCGCGAGAACGGCAAGACGATCGCGCAGTCGCGTGGCGAGATCGCGGGCGCCATCTCGGAGGTGCGCTATTACGCGGGTCTTGCGCGCCATATCGCCGGGCATGTGCTGGAGCCTGAGCCCGGCACGATATCGACGATGCTGCGCGAAGCGGCCGGCGTCGTCGCGATCATCGTGCCGTGGAACGCGCCCGCCGTGTTGCTCGTGCGCTCGCTCGCGCCCGCGCTGGCGGCCGGTTGCACGGCGATCGTCAAGCCCGCCGCCCAGACTTCGCTCGTGACGGCCGCGATGATGCGCTGCTTCGAGCTCACCGCGTTGCCCAAGGGCGCCGTGAATCTCGTCAACGAGCGCGGATATGCGGCGAGCGAGCGGCTCGCGGATTCACACGGCGTCGATGTCCTCAGCTTTACGGGATCGACCGCGACGGGCAAGAAGATCATGGTCGCGGCGGCGGACAGCATCAAGAAGCTGTCGCTCGAACTCGGCGGCAAGTCGTGCTGCGTCGTGTTCGGCGATGCGGATATCGACGCCATCGCGCCGCGTCTCGCGCGGGCCGCGACGATCATCTCGGGTCAGCAATGCACCGCGGCGCGCCGCGTGCTGGTTCATGCGTCGCGGGCAGCGGACATGCGCGAGAAGCTCGCGTCGGCGCTCGCGTCGCTGAAGGTCGGGCCGGGCATCGATCCGGCGACGGATATCGGCGCGCTCATCGACGCCGCCACGCGCGATTCCGTCGAGCACACGATCGAACGTGCGTGCGCGACTGCCGATCGCGTGCTGCTGCGCGGTGCTCCATCGGGACATGCGTTTCTGTCGCCGACGCTCGTCGAGCATGCCGACCCCAAGGCGTTCTTCTGTCAGGACGAGATATTCGGTCCGTTCGTCACGCTGGAGGTGTTCGAGAACGAGCAGGAAGCGATTCTGAAAGCCAACGATACGGTTTTCGGCCTCTCCGCGAGCGTGTGGACGAACGATGGTCCGCGCGCGTTTCGCATGGCGCGGGCGCTGCGCAACGGGACGGTGTGGATCAACGATCACAACAAGCTATTCGCCGAGGCGGAAACCGGCGGCTATCGTCAAAGCGGGCTGGGACGGCTTCATGGCTATGATGCCCTTGCGGATTTCACCGAGCTCAAGCATATCTGCATGCCAGCCGGCGTCGCGGACGGGATCGCGCCGCTGCGGTGATGGCGGGTGGCGGGCCGGCTCCGTCGTGCCGAGCCAAGGCACCAAAAAGAAAGGCAAGAGTCATCCTGTGTAATCCCGATATAAGAAAGTTTTATCCGAGCCATCACGCGATGCTATTAGAACCGGTGGACCTTTCTGCCTAGAATTCAGGTCTCTCAGGTTCGTCGGAATCTCGCTTCTTTGACGGACTTTCAAGCGCCGCCCCCGTAATGGAGTCGGCGCTTTTTTGTTGGCGACTCGGACCCGACTCGCTGACCGAGCGAGGGGCACCGAGTTCCGCCGGCAGCGGATTCCAACGCTCTGCAAGTCGCGAGAAGATAGGAACAAAGACTGCACAGTGGACAGGATAACAACCAGCCCAATCGAGTCACGACCATGATCGTACGCATCGCCCAATATCCACCGAAACAGCGCCTGGTCTTCGGTATTGCAGCTACCGCCGTTATCGTGACAGCTCAGCAGGCGCTGACGATGGTTGCCCACGGACGGCTGACATTCCTCTTCTTCAGCGCGACGCTTCCGTTGATCACGGTGCTGTTCGGCGCGTGGTCGGGATCGCTGCTTCTCGTGAGCGGCATGGCCTTCGGCGCGCTCTGGATGCCGCCCGTCGGCAGTCTGGCCGTTCTGCAACACGACGACCGCATCGTGCTGGTGGCATACGCGTTGGTCGGGGCATTTCTGGTGGCGGCCGGGCAGCAACTCGCCAAGGTGGCGCGGCGTGCAGGAAGCGCCGAAGCCGCTACGCAGGAGGCCACGGATCGCCTTCTGCAGGTCGAGCGCCAGGCGCGACACCGGTTCGACGTGGCCCTGGACAGCGCAGGCGTGCCGTTCGTCATCCTGACCCCGGTCGTTCGCGAGGGCCGCATCGCCGAGTTTCGATGGGACTATCTGAACAAGGCGGCCGCCCAGCTTTTCAATCAGAACGCCGCAGTCGTGATCGGCAGTTCCACGGCATATGTGCGTCCGGCCGGGTGGGAGGCGAACATGCTGCTCGAGCGGCTCACACCGCTCGCCCAGCGCCCGGGAAGAGAGGCCTTCGACATACGCGTATCGGGTGAAAACGGCGAGCAGTGGTTTCACGTCGTCGCGGCGTCTCTGGACGGTTCGGTCGTGGCGTGGTTCGGAGACGTGACGCCACGCGTGCGGGCCGAACAGGCCCTTTCGGAGGCTGACCGCCGCAAGGACGAGTTTCTCGCGACGCTCGCACATGAATTGCGTAATCCGCTCGCGCCGATCCGACACGTCGCGGAGATACTCGAACAGCCGAACTTGACGGAAGAGCGCAGGATCTGGTGCATCAGCGTGCTGCGCCGGCAGTCGGCCGCGATGGCGCTTCTGCTCGACGACTTGCTGGACGTGTCGCGCATCACGCGCGGCGCGCTCAAGCTGCGCAAAGAGGCCGTGGCGATGCGCGAAGTCGTCGACGAAGCGGTCGAAATCGCGAGACCGATCCTCGCAGGCAAGGGGCACGAGCTCGTCATCAAGCCGCCCGTCAGACCATTGCATATCGAGGCGGACCGGCTCCGGCTCGCGCAAGTACTGGCCAACCTGCTGATGAACGCGGCGAAGTACACGCCACCGGGCGGGCGCATCGAACTCGCGGCGACGGCTGACGACGCCGAGATCGTCCTGTCGGTCACGGACAACGGTATCGGCATCGAGCCGGACAAACTGTCGGCGATCTTCGCGATGTTTTCCCAGGTCAATCGCGATCAGCATCGGCAGGGCGGTCTTGGCATCGGCCTCGCGCTGTCCAAATCGCTCATCGAGCTGCATGGAGGCCGACTCACCGCGTCGAGTGGCGGAAAGGATCGGGGGAGCTGCTTTGCCATTCATCTGCCCGCGACGTCGCGCGTGTTGCCCATGCCGGCGCCAACACGCGCTGCGCTTGCCGTTCACGCGTCGGCCCCGAAGCGCCGAATCCTGGTCGTCGACGACAACGTCGATGCAGCGGACGCAATGACGGCGTTTCTGGAGATGCAGGGACACGATGTACGAACAGTCTATTCCGGCGAAGAGGCGATCGAACTCCTCGGCGAATACAACCCGAACGTGGTCTTGCTCGACCTTGGCTTGCCGGGCATGAGCGGGCTCGACGTCGCGCGCCGCATACGGGCAACGCCCTCGACGCACGACGTGACGCTCATTGCCGTCACCGGCTGGGGTCAGCAACAGGACCGGGCGCGCACAACAGACGCCGGATTCGATTTTCACTTCACGAAGCCGGTCGATATCGCGCAACTGACTCAAGCCGTCGACAGTGCGGTCGCCGCGCCATAGAAGAAGGCGGCCTGCGGCAGTGACATTCGCGGTGCTTCCGTCCATGATCGTGCGACCGTTTCAACGGTCGCGGCGGAACCTCCGCACCAGCGGATTCAGGCAAGCCGCCGTCTTCCCGACTAAGGCTTCAGCACGACCTTGATGCAGCCATCTTCCTTGTCGCGGAATGTCTTGTACATCTCGGGTCCTTGATCGAGCGGCACCGTGTGCGTGATGACGAACGACGGATCAATCTGCCCTTCCTGAATGCGTCGCAACAGGTCGTCCGTCCAGCGGTTCACATGTGTTTGGCCCATGCGCCATGTCAGCCCCTTGTTCATGGAAGCGCCGAACGGAATCTTGTCGATGAGACCGCCGTACACGCCTGGAACCGACAGCGTGCCCGCCGGACGGCAGACGTAGATCATCTCGCGCAATACGTGCGGCCGGTCCGTTTCCAACATCACGGCCTGCTTCGCCCGGTCGTACAGGGAATCGAATGAGCGCGTCGCATGCGACTCCATGCCGACCGCGTCGATGCACTTCTCGGGGCCCTTGCCTTGTGTGAGATCGGCCAAGCGCTCGAGGACGCTCTCTTCTTCGAAGTTGATGACCGTGGCCCCGCCCGCACGCGCCATGGCGAGACGCTCGGGCACCCGGTCGATTGCAATCACCTGCTTCGCGCCGAGCAGAACGGCGCTGCGAATCGTCATCTGGCCGACGGGCCCTGCGCCCCAGATCGCGACGGTGTCTGTCGGCTCGATGTCGCACTGAGCCGCCGCCTGCCAGCCGGTCGGAAAGATGTCGCCGAGGAAGAGCACCTGCTCGTCGGTGAGGCCGTCGGGAATCTTCACGTGCGTTCTGTCCGCATACGGTACGCGCACGTATTCGGCCTGACCGCCCGGATAGCCGCCTGTGAGATGCGTATAGCCGAACAAGCCCGCAGTCGTGTGGCCGAACACCTTGTTCGCGACGTCCTGGTTCCGATTGCTCCGCTCACAGACGGAAAAGTTGCCGCGCTTGCACTGTTCGCATTCGCCGCAGATGATCGTGAAGGGAACGACGACCCGATCGCCGATCTTCAGCGTGCTATTCGCGTTGCCGACTTCCACCACCTCGCCCATGAATTCGTGGCCCATGATGTCGCCGGATTCCATGCCGGGCATGAACCCATCGAACAGATGCAAGTCCGAGCCGCAGATGGCACATGTCGTTACCTTAATGATCGCATCGCGGGGATGTTCTATGACCGGGTCCGGAACCGACTCGCACCGGATGTCCTTCTTGCCTTCCCAGATGAGCGCTCTCATCGCTAGCCTCCATTGTGAGTGAGCGGTTGTATCGCGCGGCATCCTCTTCGCTTCACAGCAACGCGGCAACCGCCACGCAAACAGCATTCGACGTTCCGTTCAACGCATGCTGTCTTGCCCGCATCGTTGGTTGTCCATCGGGCCATCGACGCCGGCCGGGAATCGGGAGTCGCTGGTCCTGCATCGGTGTCCATGTCAATGAGTGTCCTTATGCGCTTCCGTGCCCGATATGCGGGCGCGCCGAGCTTTTTTGTCATGGACAAGCGCTTCGATAAACGACCGGCGATGCGGGCTAAGTCCGCGAGCCAACTGACCGAATAGCGACCCTTCCGGTTCTCGAACCAGGCCGCTCTTGCAAGATCTGCAGCCCGGTGCAAGTTCTTCGCGACTACGCGATTACACGTCACCCCCACGCATCGATTAGATAGTCGTATCAATCGCACTGGATCTCGATGCTCATCCGCGAGTCGCCTCTGTCGACCCGAATCGGGCACGCGGATAGCTGCGCTTACATCGCGCACCGTCACCAAAAATCCGGAAGCGCATGGCACTCACTATTTAGGATGGCGATAGATTGTCCGGCTTCAACCAGCAATAGCAGACGCTGTCTGCAAAGTGCCGGTCTGCATGAGAGAGGGACGTACCGCAGGTGGGTCTGCGGGTTTGTCGACGCCGACAGCCGCCGAAGGTTTCGCGGCTCAGGCTCTTCGCAGTTGAACTCTCGGGAGAAACATATGAAAGCCGTTGTGTATCGCGGTCCTCGTGAAGTTACGGTCGAGAATGTTCCGGATCCCAAGATCGAGCGTCCGACCGACGCCATCGTCAGAATCACCAGTACCAACATCTGCGGTTCCGATCTGCATATGTACGAGGGCCGAACCGACTTCGAGCAAGGCCGCATCTTCGGTCATGAAAATCTGGGCGTCGTTCAGGAGGTCGGGCCTGCCGTGGAGCGGATCAAGCCCGGCGACTGGGTGTGCCTGCCATTCAATGTAAGTTGTGGCCACTGCATGAACTGCGAGCGCGGCCTCACGGCGTTTTGCCTGAGCGCGAATCAGCCGGGAATCGCCGGCGGCGCATTCGGCTTTGCGGACATGGGTCCGTGGCCGGGCGGACAGGCCGAATATCTCCGGGTGCCTTGGGCCGACTTCATGTCCTTGAAGCTGCCGCCTGACGCCCAGCAGAAGCAGACCGACTACGTGATGTGCGCCGACATCTTCCCGACCGGCTGGCACGCGACCGAACTCGCCGGCATGAGGCCCGGCGACGCCGTGGTGATCTACGGCTCCGGCCCCGTCGGTCTGATGGCCGCGCACTCGGCGATGATCAAGGGCGCCCGCAGCGTCATGGTGGTCGATTGCCATCCCGACCGGCTCAAGCTCGCGGAGTCCATCGGCGCGATCGCGATCGATTATTCGAAGGAAGATCCGGTGCAGCGGGTCATGGATCTCACCCAAGGCATGGGCGCGGACGTGGGATGCGAATGCGTTGGCTACCAGTGCCACGATCCGGCTCCGCAACGCCACGAGAACCCCAATCTCACGATGAACAACCTGGTGTCGTCGGTCAAGTTCACCGGCGGGATCGGCGTGGTGGGCGTGTTCATTCCCGAGGATCCGGGCGCGCAGGACGAACTGGCGAAGAAAGGTCAGATCGCGTTCGACTGGGGCAAGTGCTGGTTCAAGGGGCAGCACATCGCCACGGGCCAGTGCAACGTCAAGGCATACAACCGGCAGTTGCGCGATCTGATACACGCGGGCCGCGCGAAGCCATCGTTCATCGTGTCGCACGAGTTGAAACTCGACCAGGCGCCTGACGCCTATCAGCACTTCGACGTGCGCGACCACGGCTGGACCAAGGTGGTCTTGCATCCGGGAGGTTAGCGAAGCGACGCAGCGATCGTGGTTGCATGAGCGCTCGGGCTCATCGCTCAATCATTGCCACGCGTGCAATGGGCTCGAGCGTCGCCAACATGTCTCGTCGATCCCGCTGCACGGTACGAACCGCGTAGCGGGCACCACGGCGATCAGTAACCTTTGGAGCATTTGTTATGGCAAGCAACATTCTTGCTATCCGGCCGCGCGAATCACTGAGGCGCGGCGGCCATTCTTCGGGCGTGTCGGCCGGAGAAGCCATGCAAGGCATTGGCTGGATCCCCGTCGCGCTCAGCGCGGCCTTGATCGTGTCCGGACTCGCCGGACGAAAGAAAGGCGCCGTGGCTCTCGCGCTCACTGCCTGCGCGGGCATGGCAGCGGCGAGTGCCGGGTACGGTGTCCCGCTCCATCGCGGACGGACAGACAACAAGGGGCGAAGTGGGACCGCCGGCGCGACGCCGGAGGTGGAGCGCGCAATCACCATCGGCAAGACTGCGGACGAGCTTCGTCGGCTCTGGCTTGCGCCCGGGACGCTCCCGCAACTCGTGGCAGGCTTCGCGACGTTGCACCCGGCGGGCGACGGCCGCATGCGCTGGGAAATAAGGACGCCGCTCGGTCGCGCCTACCAATGGGAATCCGAGATCGTCGACGGCCCCGGCGGAGGCGTCGGCTGGCGCTCGCTGCCTGGCGCCGCCATTCCGAACGAGGGATCCGTTCGCTTCGACCCCGCCCCGAACGACCGCGGCACCGTGGCGACGCTGCACGTCCGGTTCGACCCGCCCGGCGGCGCGCTCGGTGAAGGCCTGCTGCAACTTCTGGGGACCACGCCGCTGAACCTGGTCGCGGACAACGCGCTGCGGCGCTTCAAGAGCCTCGTCGAGACCGGCGAGATTCCCACCACTGAGCGGCAGCCCGCTGCTCGCGCAACCACGCGTTAAGGAGAGTGAGCATGCGAGCACTGTACTGGAACGGGGTAAACGACCTGCGCGTCGGGACTGTGAAAGACCCGGAGATCATCAATCCCCGCGACGCGATCCTGCGCGTCAGTCTGTCGACGACTTGCGGCTCGGATCTTCACTTCATCGACGGCTACATCCCGACGATGAAGTCGGGCGATGTCATCGGCCACGAGTTCATGGGCGTGATCGAGGAGATCGGCCCCGAGGTGAAGCGCCTCGCAAAGGGCGACCGCGTCGTGGTTCCTTCATTCATCGTTTGCGGGCAATGCTGGTATTGCCAGCACTCCCTCTACTCGTTGTGCGACAACACGCATCCCAAGCCCGAGCTACAGGCACCCCTTCTGGGCGGACATACGACCGCAGGCATCTACGGCTACACGCACGCGTTCGGCGGCTATGCGGGCGCGCACGCGCAATACGTGCGCGTACCGTTTGCCGACAACGACTGCTTCAAAGTCCCTGACGGCGTCGCGGACGATACGGCGCTGTTCCTCTCCGATGCGGCGCCGACCGGCTACATGGGCGCCGACTTCTGCAACATCCAGCCGGGCGACACGGTCGCGGTCTGGGGCTGCGGCGGCGTGGGGCTGATGGCGCAGCAAAGCGCGCGTCTGATGGGCGCGGAGCGCGTCATCGCGATCGACCGCTTTCCCGAGCGCTTGCAGATGGCGCGCGAGCACGCCGGCTCCGAGACGATCGACTATACGGCGGTCGACAGCGTCCTCGAAACGCTCATGGAAATGACCGGCGGGCGCGGCCCCGACGCGTGCATCGACGCGGTAGGAATGGAAGCGCACGGCACCGGGCCGCAATACGCGTATGACCGCGTCAAACAGGCGCTGCGTCTGGAGACGGACCGCGGCCAGGCGCTGCGCGAGGCCGTGATGGCCTGCCGCAAAGGCGGCACGCTGTCGGTGCTCGGCGTCTACGGGCTGATCGACAAGTTCCCGATGGGCGCCATCATGAACAAGGGCATGACGGTGCGCAGCGCGCAGCAGCACGGGCAAGCCTATATGGATCGGCTGCTCTCGCACGCGCAGAAAGGCGAGCTGAACCCTGCTTACCTCGCCACTCACCGCTTCTCGCTGGAGGACGGGCCACGCGGCTACGACATGTTCAAGCACAAGACCGACGGCTGCGTCCGCGCCGTGTTCGCGCCTTGAATTCGCCGCGCATCCCGAGTGCCGCCATGCAAAGGAAACGACCATGATCCGAATCGCAGCCGCGTCCGCCATCGTGGCGATGACGCTTCTCGCCAATGCATCCATCGCACAGCAGCACGCGGGGCCTACATCCGATACGCCACAACTGCAACAGGTCGCAAAATTCGAGCACCAGGTTACGGGCGTGACCGTTTCGAAGGATGGGCGCATCTTCGTCAATTTTCCGCGCTGGACAGAAGATGCGCCGGTCTCGGTTGCAGAAGTGACGCGCGACGGCCAGATCAAACCCTACCCGGACGACGAGTGGAATGCATGGCGCAACGAGAAGAAGAACCAGATGTCCGCCGGAGATCATTTCGTGTGCGTCCAGAGCGTCGTGACCGATGCACACGGCAATCTTTGGGTCGTCGATCCGGCCGCGCCAGCCACGGCATCGCTCGTGCCGGGCGGACCCAAGCTCGTCAAGATCGACCTCAAGGCGAACCAGGTCGCGCAGGTGATCCGCTTCGACGAGAGCGTCGCGCCCCAGGGAAGCTATCTGAACGATGTGCGGTTTTCGCCGGATGGTCACTATGCCTATCTGACCGATGCCGGGGCCAAGGGAGCGCTCGTGGTCGTGGATCTGCAGACCGGCAAGGCCAGGCGCGTGCTCGGCGGCCATCCGAGCACGCAGCCGGAAAAGGACGTGGTCGTCAGGATCGACGGGCAGCCGCTACGCCGACCCGACGGACGCGGAGTCGAATTCGCCGCCGACAGCCTCGCGCTTTCGCGCGATGGGCGCACGCTCTACTGGAAAGCACTGACCGGTCGCACGCTCTATCGCATCGCGACAAACGCATTGCAGAACCCGCGTCTGTCGGAGAAGGACCTCGAAACGCGCGTGGAGCGTGTCGCCGAGACGGAGCCGACCGACGGTCTTTGGATCGATGAGCGCGGGCGGCTTTATCTGAGCGCGATCGAGCAGGACGCAGTCAGAGTCCGTGACGGGGATCGCATCACGACCCTCGTGCAGGACAAGCGGCTGCGCTGGCCCGATACGTTCTCCGAGGGCCCCGACGGGACCCTCTACGTTACGAGTTCCCACATCCAGGACATGAGCTGGTTCAAGCCCGAGACAGGCCCCCGCCTCGAGACGCAGTTGTGGCGCATCGAGGGGATCGGAGCGAAGCAGTGACGCGCAGGACGGGCCGCCCTTCTGGAAATACAAATCGCGATCGCGATAGCCGAGGATATTGACCGGGTTACGCTAGTGTTTTGATCACATCACGGTGAGCCGAACATGAACGTATCCGAACGCCTTGCACAAGCGGGGATCGAACTGCCGGCGCCCATCGCGCCGCTCGGCTCCTATCGAACGGTGTCGATTGCGGGCAGTCAGGTCTATGTTTCCGGTCTCGGGCCTTTCGAAAACGGCAAGCCAATCGTCGGAATGGTCGGCGGCGACATGTCTGTCGAAACGGCGCGCCACGCGGCGCATCTGACGATGCTGATGATCCTGGCTTGCGTCGATCAAGCCTGCGGTCTGGACAACATCGAGCGATGCAGCCGGCTGACGGTCTACGTGCGCGCCGAACAGTCGTTCACGCAACATCCGCAAGTGGCCAACGGCGCCAGCGACCTCTTGCTGACATTGTTCGGACAAGAAAGGCTTCCCGCTCGAAGCGCGCTCGGCGTGCATACGTTGCCGATGGGCATCCCGGTCGAGATCGACAGCATCTTCGAATTGAAGCGATAAATCGCGTGGCAGCTTCGCTGGCGAACGCGCCATTTATCCACAAAGCGATTTTTGCCGTCCGGCAATTCTGGCGACGCGCAGCCCTTTGATAAGCTTCCCGTCCATGCACGCTACCCCGCTCACCGTTATGGCCGACGCAAGCCTTGCCAACGCGCAAGACGCCGCGCTGTCGCGCGCGGATCATGTTTATTACACGCTGCGCGAGGAAATCTTCGACATGCGGATCCTGCCCGGCGACCGGCTGACGGAAGGCGCCATTGCGGAACGCTTCGGCGTATCGCGTACGCCTGCACGCGAAGCGCTGCAACGCCTGCAAAGCGATGGCCTGATGCAAGGCTATGTGCGCGGCGGCTGGGAAGTGGTGCCCATCGACAACAAGCGTTTCGACGACCTCTACGAGATGCGCCAGATGATCGAGGTCTTCGCCGTGCGCAAGCTCTGCAATGGCGAAACGCCGCAAGCCGATCTTCACTTGCTGCTCGATGCGCTCGATCGCATCTGGCGCGTTGGCCGTGCGCGCCGGATCGTCGATGGACGAAAGCTCGTCGAACTGGACGAATCGCTGCATCATGCGCTGGTAGCGGCCGCGGGCAACGATGAACTCACCGCGACGATGCAGCGCGTCACCGACCGTATCCGCGTGGTGCGCCGGCTCGATCTCGTGAAGGGCGATGGCATCGCGGAGACGTATGAAGAGCATGCCGCCATTCTCGATGCCATTCGTCGCGGCGACAGCGCATCGAGCGTCGAACTGGTGTCTCGTCATATCAGCGGCAGCCAGGCAAGCGTGAGCGGCCTCACGATGCAGCGCCTGCTCGGCGCCCGCACCGAAGCGGGGCGTTCGAGCGTCGCGCACGCACCGGCGCGACCGCGGCGCACCATCTGACGGCATCGCCGCACTTCCTTCAAACATGCGGCAAACCACGCTGCAAGGCATAGCCAGCAAGGCTCCATAGGGTTTTCACGGACGCCTGGCACGGAACTCGCATTGACGATTTCGTTGTATACAAGGAAACGTCGATGTCTCTGGAAGTCTCTGCTGCACTCAATCCCACACGCGGCTCGCGCGGCATGGCCGTGGCGCCGCATGCGCTTGCATCGCAAAGTGCGCTCGCCGTCCTTCGAGAAGGCGGCAACGCCGTCGAAGCGATGATCGCCGCCGCCGCCACCGTCGCGGTGGTTTATCCGCACATGAACAGCATCGGCGGAGACGGCTTCTGGCTGATCTCGCGTCCGGGTCACGCGCCGATCGGCATCGAGGCGTGCGGTGCGGCAGCGATGCGCGCCGACATCGGCACGTATCGCGCGCTGGGCCTCGACGCCATTCCTGCACGCGGCCCGCTCGCGGCCAACACCGTCGCGGGCACCGTCTCCGGTTGGGACTTCGCGCAGCGCTTCTCGAAGAACACGCTCGGCGGACGCCTACCCGTTGCGCGTCTGCTGGAAGACGCGATTCATTATGCGAAGGCGGGCATTCCCGTCACGCGCAGTCAGTCCGACTGCATGGCGGGCAAGTGCGGCGAACTCGGAAACGTGCCGGGCTTCGCGCAAACCTTCATGCCCGATGCCCGCGTGCCGCGCACCGGCGAGCGCTTCGTCAACGCGCGTCTCGCCGCAACGCTGCAACAGCTCGCCGATGCCGGTCTCGACGACTTCTATCGCGGAGATCTGGCGCGCAGCATCGCGCACGACCTGTCGTCGCTGGAAACGCTCATCACCCTCGCCGATCTCGAACGGCACACGGCTCGCGAACGTACGCCGCTCGCGCTCACGCATACGCTGGGCACCGTCTACAACATGCCGCCGCCGACGCAAGGTCTCGTGTCGCTGCTGATTCTCGGCGTGCTGGACCGCGTGCTGACCGACGACATGAACCCGCTCGGCCCCGAGTTCGTCCATGCATGCGTCGAAGCGACGAAGCTCGCCTTCAAGGTGCGCGACGAACACGTGACCGATCCGGACCACATGCGCATCGATGCCGTCACGCAACTCGATCCCGCCGCGCTCGATGCGATGGCCCGGCAAGTGTCGATGTCGCGCGCCGCGCCCTGGGGCCGTGGCCGCGGTCCCGGCGATACGGTCTGGATGGGCGTCATCGATGGCGATGGCGTTGCCGTCAGCTTCATCCAGAGCATTTATCACGAGTTCGGCAGCGGCATCGTTCTCCCGCAGTCGGGCATCAACTGGCAGAACCGGGGTTGCAGCTTTTCGCTCGATCCGTCGTCGCTCAATCCGCTGATGCCGGGCCGCCGTCCGTTCCACACGCTCAATCCCGCGCTCGCCCGTTTCGCCGATGGCCGCACGATGGTCTACGGCAACATGGGCGGCGACGGCCAGCCGCAATCGCAGAGTGCGGTGTTCTCGCGCATCGCGCGATTCGGCTGGAATCCGCAGGCCGCGATCGATGCGCCGCGCTGGCTGCTTGGCCGCACGTGGGGCCAGTCGACCGACTCGCTCAAGCTGGAAGCGCGCTTTCCCGACGAGACCATCGACGCATTGCGCGCGCTCGGTCACGACGTCGAAGTGCTCGCCGCCTACGACGAAGCGATGGGGCACGCCGGCGCAATCGTTCGGTATCCCGATGGATTATTCGAAGCCGGTCACGATCCACGCAGCGACGGCTCAGCCGCCGGCTGGTAACGCTCAACACGCTCTTGCTTCGAAGTGATCCGGTTCCGCGCTCGTCGAACCGGAGGGCACGACTCATCCTTTTTTATCCGCACATCAACCGGGGAACGCCTATGAACACACGCATCCAGACACTGCACGACGATGCGGCCGCGCCCGCGATCGCCGCTCACAACCGCTGGCTGCAACTCGGTCTCGGCCTGCTTTGCATGATGTCGATTTCGAGCCCGCAATACGTGTGGACGCTGCTGACCAAACCGCTGTCGGCGAAGCTCGGCGTGCCGCTGCCCGAGTTGCAGGTCACGTTCTCGCTGCTCATCATCCTGCAGACGTTCTTCTCGCCGTTTCAGGGCAAGCTGATCGACCGCTTCGGTCCGCGCCTGCTGATTTCGCTCGGCACCGTCATGTCGGGCCTGAGTTGGGTGCTCTCGTCGATGGCCGCGAGCACATCGATGCTGTATCTCACCTACGGTCTCGTGGGCGGGCTCGGCACGGGCATCGTGTATGTCGGCGTGGTCGGGCTGATGGTGCGCTGGTTCCCCGACCGGCGCGGCTTCGCGGCGGGCGCGGTGGCCGCGGGCTACGGCATGGGCGCAATCGTGACGACGTTCCCGATCTCGGCATCGCTGGCGGCGCGCGGTCTCGATGCGACGCTGTCGATCTACGGCATCGCGTTCGCGGTCGTGGGCTTCGTCGCATCGCAAGGCTTGCGCGTGCCGCGTGACGAAGCGCCGGCGAAGGCATCGGCGGTGGCGGTATCGAACGTGCCGAATCTGCGTCCTTCGCAAATGATGAAGTCGCCGCTCTTCTGGCTCATGTTCGCCATGATGACGATGATGTCCACCTCGGGCCTCATGGTCACATCGCAGATGGCGACCTTCGCGGCGGACTTCGGCATCACGCAGGTCGTCGTGTTCGGCATGGCCGCGCTGCCGCTCGCGCTGACCATCGACCGCTTCACCAACGGACTCACGCGCCCGCTGTTCGGCTGGGTCTCCGACAAATTCGGCCGTGAAAACACGATGTTCTTCGCCTTCGCGCTCGAAGGCGTGGCGATGGCGCTGTGGCTCCTGACGCGCGACAACGCCGTCTTGTTCGTGCTGCTCTCGGGCGTCGTCTTCTTCGGTTGGGGCGAAATCTTCTCGCTCTTCCCGTCCACCTTGACGGATACCTTCGGCACGCGCCACGCCACCGAAAACTATGGCTGGCTGTATATCTCGCAGGGCATCGGTTCGATCTTCGGCGGACCGCTCGCGGCGCTCTTGCATCAGCACGCGGGAAGCTGGGTGCCGGTGTTCAGCGTCGGGATCACGCTCGACATCGTGACGGCCGTGCTCGCGATGTTCGTGCTGAAGCCGATGCGGGCGAAGTTTCTCCAAAGAGCCGGCGCTTGAATGCTCGAATCGTGCGCGGCGCTAAAGCCGGAACTGCTGCCGCAGCGCCGTTGCGAGCAGATCGATGGCCTCGGTTGCGCGTCCGGTGTCACCGCGCATCAACACCACCTCGTGATCGGCTACATGCGCAAGACCGTCGATCACGCGCATGTCCGCGGTGACTCTTGCCCGGTCGAGCAGCGTCACCGCGAGCCCTGATTCGACGCACGCCTTGATGACTTGCGTCGATGCGCTGTCGAGCACGACTCGCCACTTGCGCCCCGCGGCTTCCAGTGCGTCTGTCATCGCCAAACGATAGGGACACGGCTCGGCGTACAGCGCCAATGGAACCGGACGTGACTCGTCGAGCGCGAACGTCGGACTGCCGACCCAGACGGGCGTCGTCAGCGTCAATACGTTCGCCGATCTGCTTCGGTGCGCGGGCTGAACGAAGATCGCCAAGTCGAGCTTGCCGCGCGCGATCTGATCCCGCAGCTTGAAGCTCGGCGCGGTCTTCACTTCGAGCACCACGTCGGGCCAGCTCGTCGCGAAGTCCGGCAGGATGTCATGAATCACATGAGCAGCGTATTCGTCGGGGATGCCGAGCACGACGCGGCCCGCCAGCCGTTTGCCCTTGATCTCGTCGATTATCCGGTCGTGAGCCGCCAGCAACTCGCCCGTGCTCGCCAGCAACCGTTTGCCCAACACGGTCAGCGTGACCGACTGATTGTCCCGCTCCAGCAATCTGCCGCCCGCAGCGGCTTCCAGACGCTGAATGTGAAGGCTCACCGCCGCCGGACTTCGGTTGACGTGCTCGGCCGCCGCCCGGAAGCGCCCCAGCCGCGCTATCGCGTGAAAGGTCCGCAGCAGTTCGATGTCTAGCACTGTGCTCATCGTGTGATCCCGGGTGGTTTAGCGTTGTTGAACGACCGGATCAGTATATTTTGATTTTCGAATCCACGGCGGCGCGCTAGTGTGGGTGCATGGCGAGAACATACACAGACCAGCCCGTGCCGGGACGGAGCCCCATGCCGCTGCCTTTTCTCGAAGCGGCAATGGTGCTCACCTGGAGTTCGGGCTTCATCGGAATGCGGTTCTCGGCGGACTATGCGCCGGTCTACCTGGTGACGTTGTGGCGGTTCATCGCGCTGTCCATCGGCTTGTTTCCGTTTGTGGCGCGGGAGATGCGGCATGCGCCCAAGTCTGTTCTGATCCGGCAATCATGCATCGGCGCATTGGCGATGGCCGGCTATCTTGCGGGCGTCGCGGGTGGCGTGCAGCTTGGCGTGCCCGCCGGTCTCGCGGCCCTCATCGCGGACTTGTTGCCTGTCGGCGTGGTGCTGATTACCACATGTCTCTTTCGCCAGCGCAGCCCGGCTGTCGTGTGGGCCGGATTAGGGCTCGGTCTTGCCGGGACGCTGATCGTCTGTCGCGATGCCCTTTCTCTCGGCAGCGCGCCCGCATGGGCCTATGGACTGCCGGTCGCGGGGATGCTATCGCTCGCGGCGGGCACCGTCTGGCAGCAACGTTCTTCGCACTGCGGCACCCTGACTCCGCTCGGCATGCTCTGGCTGCAGAGCTTCGTGTCGTGCCCGATCTTTCTCGCGTTGCAAGCATCTCAAGGCCGCATTGCACCGATGCTGTCCGCCGGTTTCGCGGCGAGCGTCGCGTGGAGCGTCATCTTCGCGACGCTCGGCGGATGCGGTCTTTACTGGGCGTGTCTGCGGCGGACATCGTCTGCTCGCGTGACGAGCGTTCTGTTCCTCAGCCCGCCCGTCACGCTGATCTGGGCATGGGCGATGTTTCGCGAGCCGCTATCGTGGCTGATGGCTCTCGGCACGGTGATATCCGGCGCGGGAATACTTCTTGTCGTCAATCGCAGCAGCGGCGATGGCGGCTAGCGCGGGATTCGTGCGGCCCGCCCGCAAAGGCGAGCCATTCGACGCACGCGCGTGCAACCCGCGTCAGGCGAGCACAGGCGCCTTCCGCTTGCCCGCGCCTTGCTCATACGCATAGGCCAACGCGAGCAACGCGCCTTCGTCCCACTGGCGGCCCACGAAGATGAGGCCGAACGGCGAGCCCGACGCGTAATAACCCGCCGGCACCGCGACGCCCGGCAGACCCGCGATATTGATCTCGCCCACGGTCGTTTCCTGAATGGTGTCCTTGCCGTGTAGCGGCGGAAGCTCGCAACGCATCTGCGGGAAGACGAGGGCATCGAGTCGTTGCTCGTCGAACACCTTGTCGAAGATGCGCAGATAACGCGCCTTCAGTGCGACGAATTCGGGCATCTCCGGCGGCAGCGACGGATTCGCCAGCGCGGCCTTGAAATCCGCCAGGTTATGCATGAAGTTCAACACGCCGTCCGGACCGAATGCGTCTTCGTCCTGCGTGGCCTGCGCGAACTCCGCGAAGGTCTTCAGCGCCGCGCCCTTGCCGAGCCGTTCGAGATACTTCTCGACATCGTAGGGAATGGATTCGAGACCGCGCGCATCGAAATTGGCCAGCGGCGCAGTCGTCTTGCGCAAATCGGCGAAGCCCGAGCCTTGAAACGGATCGTCGATCAGCGTCGCGCCGAGCGATACCAGTTCGCCCTTCGCGCGCTCGTACAACGCGGCGGCTTCGTCGGAAAGCGGCTGATTGCGCCACCCGGGACCGTAGAGCCCGATGCGTTTGCCCCGCAGCGCGTTGCCGTCCAGCGCGGCCGCATAGCCGCCTTCCGGTTGCCGGCCCACGCTCGCGAGCGTCTTCGGGTCTTCGCTCGTATAGCCGGCGAGCACGTCGAGACACAGCGCGGCGTCTCTCACGTTGCGCGCGATCGGCCCGACGACATCGCGGTTGCCCGACAACGGCACCACGCCCGCATTCGGCACCAGACCGATGGTCGGTTTGATGCCCACGAGATCCTGCGCCGATGCGGGATTCTGGATCGATCCGCCGGTTTCCTCGGCGAGCCCGAGCACCGCCATGCCCGATGCCACCGCCGACGCCGTGCCCGCGCTGCTGCCGCCCGGCACGCGGTCGCGCATCGCGACATTGATCGTGGGGCCCGCCCAGCTATCGTTGGCGTGCGAGCCGGTGTGGCTCAGGATCGGCACGTTCGTCTTGCCGAGCAGAATCGCGCCCGCACGACGCATGCGCGCGACGACCGGCGCATCGCGCTCGGGCATCAGATCGACGCCGCCCGTCTTGCTGTACAGCTTCGACCATCCCGCGGTGGTCGGGAAGCCGACCATGTCCATCGGGTCCTTGATGACGACCGGCACGCCCGCGAGCGGCCCCAATGCTTCACCGGCCGCGCGCCGTTCGTCGATGCTGCGGGCATCGTCGAGCGCCGCCGGATTCAGAAAGATCAGCGCGTTATAGGTGCCGTTATGGCGCTCGATCCAGTCGAAGCAGGCCCGCGCCAGTTGCTCGGCCGTGAACTTGCCGCGCTTGAATCCGTCCTGCACGTTCTCGACCGTGAGGTTGACGAGATCGATGTCGATCGCACTGCGTGTTTCCATTCGATGCCCCCGTTGAGTTGCCCGGTTTGTCAGAGTTGAACGCCGCGCGTGAGCGCACCATCGACGACGATGTTCGCGCCGCTCACGAAGCTCGCCGCCGGACTCGCAACGAACGCCACCGCATTCGCGATCTCCTGCGGCTTGCCCATGCGTCCGGTCGGATTGAGCGCCAGCGCGCGTTCGAACAGCGCCGGATCGTTGTGCTCGATCCAGTCCCACACGCCGCCTTCGAAGTACACGTTGCCCGGCGAAACCGTGTTCGCGCGAATTCCCTTCGATGCGAGTTGATTCGCGAGCCCCTGCATGTAATGCACGAGCGCGGCCTTGAAGACGCCATAAGGTCCCGCAGCGAAGTCGATCTCGCGTCCCGATACGCTCGAAATCGCGACGATCGAAGCGGCCTTGCTCGCGGTGAGATACGGCATGGCGGCATCGACGAGATTGACCGTGCCGAGCAGATCGGTCTCGAACTCCTTGCGCCACGATTCGATGTCGTTGCCGATAGCAAGCGCGCTCACGTTGGACACGAGGATATCGAGCCCGCCCCACTCCGCACCCACGCGCTCGACCCACGCCTTGAGCGCCGCGCCATCCGACACATCGACGGCCGCGCCCGATGCCCGAGCGCCGCTCAGTTCGGACAGCGCGCTCGCAGTCGCCGCGACGCTGGCCGCGTCGCGTGCGCAAATGGCCACGTCGGCGCCCTCGGCAGCCAGCGTCCGCGCAATCGCGAGACCGATGCCCTTGGTTCCGCCGGTGACGATCGCCTTCAAGCCCTTCAGTTGCAGGTCCATGTTCGTCGCTCCTTTGTACGTCGATGAAAATGGCGGCACGACGCGCTCACTCCCGGTCGCGCCCGTCCTCCGTTGAAAGTCCGCGCGCGATCTGCAGGACTTCGCCCGCCTGAATGACGGAGTGGCAGATATCGTCGATGGTCACGCGCTTTTCCATCGCCTGCGCGCGCAACATGTCGTACGCTTCGCGCTCGCTCACGCGATGCATGATCATCAAAATGTTCTTGGCTTCCTGCAGATGCCGGCTGTCGAGCAGCTTCTGTTCGAGCCTCGCGATGCGTTGCGTATGCTGACGCGCGCGCCTCGCGTGATAGAGCGCCATCACCACGGTGGACAAGAGACCGGAGGCGCGAATGGGCGTCGTGACGATGCCGTCCGATCCCAGCTTGATGGCCTGATCGATGAACGTCGGGTTCTCATACGCCACCACGCAGATGACGGGCGGCGCATCCGGACCGCTCCACTCGCCCTTCGGCGCACGCTCTTCGGGCAGCAACGCGCGAAACACCAGATCGGTCTTCTCGGGCAGCGTGTCCGTGGGCGGCCAGCATCGCTCCACCTGAAAGCCCATGCGCCTCAGATGATTCGTGAGCGTCAGTCCGTCATCGTCATCGGGATGAAACACGACGACGCGCGCATTGCGCTCGAGAATCGAACCGGTCAGGCTTCGCTGGCCTCTGTCTGTTCGCGCGCTCACGTCAGTACTCTCGCGTGCTCAGCTTCGTGACCCAGTCCCCGAGCGTCTGACGCGTCATGTACGGATCGGGGCCGACGGCGAACTTGGACTCGCGCAGGATCGTGAACTGGCCGTCGGCATTCGCGCGGCCGATGCGCGGATAGAGCGCCATGTGATGATTGACCGGATCGATACGCACGCGGCCTTGCGGCGCAGCGTATTCCGAGCCGAGCAGATGCGGCATGATCGCCCCGATCTCGTCGGAGCCCGAGCGCGCGTAGGCCTCGGCGAACATGTGCATCTGATAGTACGCGGCCTCCCAGTTCATGTCGGTCGGGGTATCGGAGCCGTAGCGCGACTGATGATGCGCCACCGCGCGATGATTCTCTTCCGTGTCGATGCTCTGAAAATACGGCGCCGCCGTGATGTGCCCCGCCGCGATGCCACGCTGCATCGCGTGGATTTCCGTCTCCGATGTGTTCAGGCTGCCGATCGGCATGCGCGACGGATCGAAGTCCGCGTGCGCGTAGGCATCGTAGAGATACGGCACGGTCGCGCCGATGACCGTGCTGAAGATCCAGTCCGGCGACTTGCGCCGGATGTCCGCGACGACCTGTTCGAACTGCTCGCGCGTGGCGTCGAGCGAAAGATAGCGTTCGCCGAGGATCGCGCCTTCCGGATGCTGAAGCAGCAGCTCCTGCATGGTGCGGTTGCATTCGTACGGATAGACATAGCTCGAACCGACGAAATACACGCGCGCGCCGAACGTCTCCGTCATGAAGTCCGCGAGTTGCACGCCGTTCTGATTGGGCGACGCGCCGCTGTAGATGATGTTGTCCGAATACTCGAAGCCCTCGTACATCTGCGCGTAAATCAGCAGACGGTTGTGCTTTTCGACGACGGGCAGCATCGCCTTTCGGCTCGTCGATGTGTATCCGCCGAAAATCGTATTGACGCCGTCCTTCACGATCAGACGCTCCGCAAGCTCGCGGAACGCAGCCGGATCGGACGCGGGATCGTAGTGGACGGCGACGAGCTCGCGCCCGCCTATGCCGCCGCGCGCATTGATCTCTTCGACGGCGAGGCGCGCACCACGCCATTGAGACTGCTCGAGCAACGCGGTCGAGCCGCTCGTCGAGCACAACAGGCCCACTCGGATGGGATCGGACAAAGCCATTTCGTGACACGCTCTCGAATGCGCGCGGAACGGCGGCCCCGCGCGTGATACCAACTGCTCTGGATTCGTCTGACTGACGCGTTATTTGAGGTAGTGCTTGGCGACCATTGCGCCAACCGTATATTTTGGATCGACAAAATTGCCCAGTCGAACCTTGCCGACCTGACTCAGCATCATGTACGCGTCCCACTTGTCGAAGCCGTATTCCGCGGCCATCCACAGCACGAGTTCACGGTACGCGATGCGCGTCGCGTCTTCCAGCGGCCGCGCGCTGCCGATGCTCATCAGCGCATCTTCGTTTTCGAGGCGCGGCCAGTCGATCTGCCACTTCTTGATGAGATCGACGCGCACGGTCGTCGTGCTCTGATATTCGACGGCCGTGCCGCAGACTTCGCCGTCGCCCTGACAGGCGTGTGCATCGCCGATGAACAGCCGTCCGCCCGGCGAGCGCACCGGCAAGTACGTGATGCTGCCCGGCCCCATGTCGGGCACGTCCATGTTGCCGCCGTGATTGTCGGGGGTGAGCGAATTGATCGAATCGATTTCGGGTGAAAGACTCAGCGTGCCGATATGCGGCTTGTACGGCAGCGTGTTGCGTTTGCTCCAGTACACGTTTTCTTCGTCGATCTTGATCTTGCGCACCACTTCGGGCAGCGGCTCGTTCAGGAGCGCGGTGTAGTCCGTGCCCGTCAATCCGCCGAAGTTCGGGATCATGCAGCAGAAGCCGTGCGGATCGTCGCCGCGCGGCGCCATCTTTTCGATGTAGACGGCGACCACATCGCCCTTCTCCGCGCCCTCGATCATGATCGGCCCGTTCTGCGGATTGAGGAACGGCACCTGCAGCACTTGCGATGGCTTGTCCGTCTCCTCCCTGATCTTGCCTTCGAACGCGTCGCGCGTTTCCACGACGACGCGATCGCCGGGCTTCACATGCAAGACCGGCTGCGAGTACGGGCCGATCGTGTAGTGATACGTCTTCTGCATTTCCTCGGTCAGATGGTGCTCCACCGGCTCGCGATCGGCGCCGACGCCACGCTTCATCATGATCGAGTCTTCAAGCCATTTCATGTTTCGTCTCCGTCACAGTGCCAGATACTGGCGAATCAGTTGTTCGTCCGCGAGCTGCGCGGGGCTCAGCGTCTCGACGATGCGGCCCTTGTCCATCACGCAGCAGCGCGTCGCGATGCGTTCGACCATCCCCATGTCCTGCTCGACCAGCACCACGCCGATGCCGGTTTCACGCGCGATCTGCTGAAGCGTCTCGCCGATCAGATCGACGATCGATGGCTGGATGCCTTCGGACGGCTCATCGAGCAATACCACTTTCGGCGAACTGATGAGCGCCCGCGCGATCGCAAGCTGCTGCTGTTCGCCGCCGCTCATGGTTCCGGCCTTCTGCTGGTAGCGCTTCTTCAGAATCGGAAAATAGCCGACCACCTTGTCCTTCATCTGCGCCGCCTGCGCGCGATTCGCCTGCGCGCCGACCTGCAGGTTTTCCGCGACCGTCAACGCGCCGAAAATCTCGCGGCCTTGCGGCACGTAGCCCATGCCCTTCTGCGCGCGAACATACGGCTTTTCGTGGCCGATGGATTCGCCATCGAGTTCGATGCTCCCCGCATCGAGATCGATCAGCCCGATCAACGCGCGCATCAGCGTCGTCTTGCCGACGCCGTTGCGCCCGATGAGCGCCAGCACTTCGCCCGCCCCGACGCTCAACGACACGCCGTTGAGCACGCGTCCGCCGCCGTATCCCGCTTCCACGCCCGACACTTGAAGCAACGCGCTCATTTCTTCTTCCCCAGATAGACTTCCGCGACATCGTCGCGTGCGAGGATCTCGTCGAGCGGGCCATCGGCGAGCAGGCTTCCTCCGTGCAACACCGTCACGCGCGACGCGATCTGCTTGACGAAGGTCATGTCGTGCTCGACCACCATCATCGTGAGACCCGCAGCCGACAGACGCTTGATGAGCTCGCCGGTCGCATGGGTTTCCTCGACGGACATGCCGGCGACGGGTTCATCGAGAAAGAGCAGCTTCGGACGCAGCGATACGGCCATCGCGATTTCGAGCCATTGCTTCTTGCCGTGCGACAGATTGCGCGCGAGCACGTGTTCCTCGTTTTCCAGCATGAAGCGCTGCAAGAGTTCATCGAGGCTTTCCGGGCGATCGTCCTTCGCGCGATGCAGCGACAGTTGCAAGTGCTGACGCACGCTCAGGTCCGGGAACACGCCGGGAATCTGGAACTTGATGCTCATGCCCATGCGAATGCGTTCGTGCGGCAGCACATGACTCATGTCCTGGCCGAGAAACATCACGCTGCCTTCCGACGGCCGGTGCTCCCCCGTGATGAGCTTGAAGAACGTGCTCTTGCCCGCGCCGTTCGGCCCGATCACGCAGCGAATCTCGCCTGCATCGATGCGGAAGTCGATGCCGTTGATGACGTGCGCGCCGCCGAAGTGCTTCTTGAGTCCGCGCGTTTCCAGCAGCGTGGTCATGACTTGCCCTCCTCCCGTTTGAGACATGCGCCGCCGCGAGGCGCATCCTGACCCGCGCGGCCCTGCATGCGCCGCAGATGCCGCGCGACGAACGGCAGCAGACCTTCCGGCGCCGCGAGCACGACGATCAACAGGATCGCGCCGAGCAGGATCAGCGCGTACTGGCTGCCGTACACCGCGAGATTCTGCGAAAGCCACACGAGGAGCGCCGTGCCGAGAATGGTCCCGCCGATGCTCTTTCTGCCCGACGTCGCCACCCAGATCACAGGCATGGCGGCGGACGTGAGGCCCATCGTCGAGGGCGTGATGTAGGAGCCCCAGATCGTGTACAGGGCGCCCGACAATCCGCCGAGCGCGCAGCCGAGCACGAACACGAGCAACTGATGCCGGCGGATATCGACGCCCAGCATCTCGGCGCGCTGCGGATTCTCGCGAATGGCGATGAGCGTGAGGCCGAACGTGCCGTCGAGCAGCTTGCGCATCGCGACATAGACGACGATCAGCAGAATCAGCACGAGGTAGTAGAAGCTCGCGTTTTCCAGCGTGAGCGGTCCGCCCGGCCAGGGAACCGTGAGCGGAGGCATGCCGCCCATGCCGTTGTAGCCGTTCAGGCGCGCTTCGCCGATCGCCCATTGCGGACCGGCCGTCTGCGACATGAACGTTTCGAGCACGAGCGTCACCGACAACGTGACGATGCCGATGAACACGCCCTTGATGCGGCCATAGAAGATCATGTAGCCGATCAGCGCCGCCGCGACGATGCTCACCACCAGTCCCGCGCCGAGACCGAGCCACGAATCGAACCAGGCATCGCCGTAATTCAGCGTGAAGATGCCGTAGCTGTAGCCCGCCAATCCGAAGAAGGCGGTCTGCCCGAAGGACAGGATGCCGCCATAGCCCCACATTGCGGCGAGGCCGACCGCGCCGAACGCCCACAACAGGCAGTACGCGAGATTGCCGCTCGTGGTGGCATCCACGACGAGCGGCAGCGTGAGCGCCACGAGCCAGGGCACGTAGTGCGCCGCGCGAGTCGTGGCGCTCGCGGGAGATAGCCGCGAAGGCTCTTTCGTTTGCTTCACATTGCCTCCTAGCGCGCGCGGGAAAAGAGGTTGCCGAGACCTTGCGGCATCAGCCGGATCACGACGATGACCGTCACCAGCAAGCCGATCTGCCCGAACAACTGACCATACGAGGCCGTGAGCGCGGTCTGGATGACGGCGAGCACGGCCGCGGCGGGCGTCGTCCCCGCGATCACGTTCGCGCCGCCGACGACCACCGACACGAACGCCTGCACGATGAAGTTGCTGCCCATCGTCGGCACGGCGGTCATGGTCGGCGCATAGAGCGCGCCGGTCAGGCCCGCGAGTCCCGCGCCGAGCGCGAACGTCAGCGTATAGAGACGGTCCGTGCGCAGGCCGAGACATTGCGCGATGCTGGCGTTCTGGATCGTCGCGCGGGCGCAGACGCCGTAGTTCGTCTTGAAGAACAGCAGATAGAGCGCGAACAGGATGGCCAGGGCGATGCCGGGCAGCACGGCGCGGTACGTCGAAAACGAATAATCGCCGAGCGAGAACGATCCGAACGGCGTGCCGATGCCTTCTATCGAAGGTCCGGCGACGAGCAGCATGGTCTGCTGCACGATGAGGCTGATTGCCCACGTCGCCACGACGGAATCGAACAAGCGGTCGTACAGGTGGCGAATCACGAGCCGCTCGATCACCACGCCCGCGAGCGCCGCCGCGAGCGCCCCGAGCAGCATGGCGAGAGGAAGCGGCAAGCCGCGCTTGGCCGCGATGATCGTCACGTAGGCGCCGCACATGATGAACTCGCCATGCGCGAGATTGATGACGCCCATCATGCCGAAGATGACCGCGAGACCGAGCGCCGCGAGCACCAGATAGGCGAAGCTGTCGCCGAACTGATAGACGAGCGAATAGAGAACCGAAAAGGTGGCCATGCATGCTCCACGTTCAAGAGACCTGCGCGCGCCCGTCGTGTGCGGCGCGCGCGCCGGCCCGGATCAGGACGATCAGGACTTCTTGGGCAGGTTCGACGGCGTGTACTGGCGATGATCCGGCTTGTTGGGCAGATCGCAGCCCACCTTGCCGAGCCAGTACGGCTGGACGTCGTCCCAGACCTTCGGAATATCGACCGAGTGATCGTCCTTCACATGCACGAGGTAAATGGTGTGGCTCGCGTGATGGCTCTTCGGGTCCATGCACACCTTGCCCTGCGCGCCTTCCGTGCAGATGCCGCTTTCGAGCGCCTTGCGCACCGCGTCCTGATTCGTCGTTTTGGCTTTTTCGACGGCGGCCTTGTAGAGATAGATGGCGTCGTACGCGTTCGCTGCTTCCTGATTGATGTACGGCTCGTTCGGGAACTTCGCGTGGAAGCGCTTCTTGAAGTCGTTGCTGGCGGGCGTATCGACTTCTTCGACGTAGTTCGCCGTCACGTACATGTCCTTCAGCGCAGGCGGTTTGAAGCGCTTGTGCTCATACGCCTGACCGACGTTGACCGAACTCGCCATCGGCAGATTCAGATGTGCCGACGCCTGCTGCTCGTAGTACGACGCCTGATTCGCGCCGACCAGCAACGTCACCACGAAGTCGGGCTTCGCCTTCTGGATGTTCTGGATCGTCTGTCCGAACTGCGATACCGACAGCGGAATGAATTCCTCGCCGGCCATCGTGCCGCCGTTCTCCTTGACGATGTTGCGGACCCACTCGGCGGAAATCTGCCCGAAGTTGTAGTCGGCGGCGATGGTGTACACCTTCTTGCCGTACTTCTGCATCATCCACGGGATCAGCGTCGAGAATTGCTGTTCGGGCACGGCGCCCGTGACGAACGTGTTGGTATCGCACACGCCGCCTTCGTACTGATTGTCGTACCAGTAAAGCTGTTTCGCGCGGTCCATGATCGGCCGAATCGCTTCGCGAGATGCGCTCGAGAATGCGCCGAAGATCACATCGGGCTTGTCCGTCTGAACGAGACGCCGTGCCAGTTCCTGGAACTTGGTGTTGTCGGATTGCGTGTCGTAGGCGATCAGCGAGACAGGACGTCCGAGGATGCCGCCCTTCGCGTTGATCTCATCGACTGCGAGTTGCGTGGCGTGAATTTTCGGAATGGTCGCCAGTGCGAAGTTTCCCGAGGCATCTTCCAGCAGGCCGATCTTCACGGGATCGGCGGCACTCGATGCGAGCGAAGTCAGTGCAAGTCCTGCGGTAAGGGCGAGACGCATCCAGCCCGACGGCTTCAGCAACATGCGGATTCTCCAGAAATGAGCGCTAGAACAGGGGGAAAAACGCGGACAAAAAAAAGCCCCCTGACGAACCGCGGGTTCGTCAGGGGGCTTCTGTGCCGGATCCTCGGGCGGACATCTTTGTCAGGCCGCGAGGTATGGAGCCCAGTCTAATGCGTCAAATTTTTCCTTGTCAACGGTGGACAAAAATCGCCGGATGGCCGAAATCGCACGCGCGGCACAGGCGCCGGTGAAGCGGCGGGCCGGACGATATGCATAAATCCTATTCCGGATAGCCCCTGAATCCGCCGAAAGTCCGCTTCTATACTGGCATTCCATACCTTCACGAGGAGACGAAACGATGTTGATGGACGCCAAGGACTCGGTCTACAGTCCGACACAGGACGACCTGATTTTTCCGCAAGAACCGACGTTTTCGAGTTCCGCCGAGGAACGCCGCTATCGCAAGGAGCATCTCGCGGCTGCGTGCCGGATCTTCGCGCGTCATGGCTTCAGCTTCGGCTTCGGAGGCCATCTGACGGTGCGCGATCCCGAGCATCCGGAGCTTTTCTGGACCAATCCGATGTGCGTGCCGTGGTCGCGCACGAAGACATCGCAACTGGTGCTCGTCGATCATTCGGGCACGGTGATCGAAGGCAAGTACGCCGTGAATCGCGCGGGCTATGTGCTGCATTCGGCGATTCACGCGGAGAACCCCGACATCATCGGCTCGTGTCACGCGCATACCGTCAACGGCGACGCCTGGGCCGCGATGGGCAAGCCGCTCGACTACGTGACGCAGGACGCGTGCATGTTCTACGGCAGCCATACGGTGGTGCGCGATGGCGCGGGCAAGGTGCCGGTCGCGAATGAATCGGGTAATCCGATCGCGCGCGCCTTCAACGATCACAAGGCCATCATCCACCAGAATCACGGGCTGCTGACCGCGAGCCGTCACAGTATCGACGATGCCGTGTGGACGTTCATCGCGCTCGATCATTGCTGCAGGATGCAACTGCTGATGGACGCGGCCGAGTCGCGCCCGATCGAGATCGATCCGGAGTTCGCGGAGTATTCGCATCGCCATCTGGGCAATTCGTTCATCAGCTGGCTGCATTTCCAGACCATGCTCTACGAAATCAACGAGCAGGAGCCGGATTACCTCGACTGACCCATCGGTGTGCGAGGTACGGCGGCGGCATGCGCCATGTCGCAACTTGCCCGCGCATGCCGCCCGAGAGCGCTCAAGAAAATCTATATTGGAGACACGCATGGACGCGCTATATGGCGAAGAAGCCGTCAGACAGACGGACATGAGCCGCACTTACTACCGAGCCTACTGGCGGCTGTTGCCGCTATTGCTGATCTGTTATCTCGTTGCCTATCTCGACCGCGTCAACGTTGGCTTTGCGAAACTGCAGATGCTCGACGCACTGCGTTTCGACGACGCGATCTACGGCCTCGGCTCGGGCATCTTCTTCGCGGGCTACTTCTTCTTCGAGGTGCCGAGCAACCTCATCATGCGCCGTGTCGGCGCGCGTAAGTGGATCGCCCGCATCATGCTGACGTGGGGCGTCATCTCGGCGGCGATGATCTTCGTGCAGACGCCGATGCAGTTCTACATCGCGCGCTTTCTGCTCGGCGCCGCCGAAGCCGGTTTCGCGCCCGCGATCATGTATCTGCTCACGCTGTGGTTTCCGGCCCGCTATCGCGGCCGCGCGATGTCCATCTACGTGATGGGCGCGCCGCTCGCGTTCGTCGTCGGCGGTCCGATCTCCGGCTACATCCTGCATGCGTTCTCCGCCAACGCGCATATGGCTGCGTGGCAATGGCTTTTTCTGATCGAAGCGATTCCGGCCGTCGTGCTCGCGTTCGTCGTGCTTGCCTTTCTCGATGACGATCCCGCGCGCTCGCGATGGATCAGCGAGGACGAGCGCTCGAACGTGCTGGCCGAAATTCGCGCGGAGAACGCTGGCAAGATCGATCATCCGAGCGTGCGCGCGTTTCTCGCCAACCGGAAGCTGTGGTGGTTCTGCGCTATCTTCTTCTGCCTCATCATGGGCCTCTACGCGCTCGGCTTCTGGATGCCCTCGCTCATCAAGCGCAGCGGCGTGACCGATCCGTTGTCCATCGGCCTGTATTCGGCGGTGCCGAACGTCGTGGCGGCGATCGCGCTGTTCGTGTCGAATCGCAGCGCCGACCGCACCGGCGGACGCCGCGCGCATTTCGCCCTCTTCATGCTGATCGGCGCGGTGGGACTGGCCACGAGCATGTGGCTTTCGGCAGGCCCGATCATGACGACGCTATGTCTGTCGATCGCGGCGGCGGGCGTCTATTCGTGCGTCGCGCTCTTCTGGGCGCTGCCGACGAGCCTCTTCGTCGGCGCATCGGTCGCGGCGGCGCTCGCGTTCATCAATTCGGTCGGGAATATCGCGGGCTTCGTATCGCCTTATCTCGTCGGCATGCTCAATGTGATGGTCGGTCACGCGGAAATCGGCATGTACGTGATCTCCGCGTTTCTCGTGCTCGGCGCGGCGATGACCATGCGTCTGCCGAAGACGCTCGACGACAAGTGAAACGCCGGCTCAGGCGGCCCACGGCGGCCGCTTGAGCCTTTCCGTCACGTAGTCGATGAACGCCCGCACACGCGGATGCAGCGACGAGTCGCGCGGATACAGCGCATAGATCGCGGTTTCGTCCTTCGGCTGGAAGTCGGTCAAGAGCGGCACGAGCATGTTGCTGCGAATCGACGGAAGCACCATATGCTCGGCCATGCGCGTGATGCCGACGCCAGCGAGGCACATGTACACCGAGCTCACGCCGCTGCTCGTCTGAAAGTTGCCGTCGATGAGCATGGACGTGCGCTCGCCATCGACCATGAAGGGCCAATGGTTGAGATGATCCATCGGCGGCTCCCACATCAGGCAATTGTGGTTGACGAGATCCGCCGGCACCGAAGGCACGCCGTGCCGCGCGATATACGAAGGCGACGCGGTCACGACGCGCTGCAGATGACACAGCTTGCGGCTGACGAGATTCGAGTCCTGCAGGCTTCCCATGCGGATCGCGACATCGAATCCTTCGCCGATCACATCCGCGAGCGTATCCGACAGCGACAGGCGCACCCGCAGGCCGGGATAGCGCTCCAGAAAGCCCGGAATGAGCGGCACGATCTGATCCATGCCGAACGAAGTCGCGACCGTCACGCGGATACTGCCGGTCATGTGCTGACCCGCGCGCGCGAGTTGGGCTTCGCCGGTGTCGATGTCGTCGAGAATGCGCTTGCACAGCGCGAGATATTCGTTGCCTTCCTGCGTGACCTGCAGACTGCGCGTCGAGCGCCTGAGCAGCGCGACGCCGAGGCGCTTTTCGAGCGCCGAGACCGCGCGGCTGACATACGGCTGCTGAAGGTTGAGCATGAGCGCCGCAGCGGTGAATCCGCCGGTTTCCGCGACGGCCTTGAAAATCCTCATTTCGACGAGGCGTTCGTCCTTCATGTACTCGGTGCGGCCTAAGCGATGATCAACCAGCGATCTTAGCCAGCGGCTGCTTACTTCTATATCGGGAGTTGCACGGGTATGGATTCCCGGCCGATTCGAGCGGCTCGAGCACGGGCTCGCGACCTCAGAAACCGTCTCGCCAACCGTCTTCAGACGGTGCTCGCCGCGCGCTTCACGCCGTTTCCGACCAAAAGACCCAAGTCGTAAGCGCGTTCGAGCGCGCGCCCGAGTTCCTCGACGCGACACATGCGGATGTCCGCGCTCGGCTTGCCGATCGGATCGAACGATTGAATGCCTAGCTCGTCGCGCGCGATTGTCAACAGCGGCTCCCAATGAGCTTCAGTCTTGTTGCGGTAGGTCATGGTTTGCGCTCCTTTCTCTTGCATTTGTTACTTAACAAGCTTAGGAGCGCGAGCCCCCGTTACCTGCGACGGATCGCCGCGATTCGAATGTCGTCTCTAGAAATCGTCATTGCGCCGCGAAACAATAGCGCGCTTTTTGCCGCCACTGCTCTTGAAAGCAGAACGCGGCGTTTCAGAATCCGAATCGATGTGGGCATTCCGGCACGTACTGCGTGCTTTTGCGAACGCACATCCATTCGGTCAGCGAATCATGGAGCCGTTGCCTATGATTGATCTCAGGCCGGTTCCAGCTCATCGTCAAAGGACAAGGAGTCGTTCACATGAAAGCTCCTCAACGTTTGGCACGAATCGAGTTGATAGCGCCGTTGTCAGGCGTGATGGTCCAACTCGACACCGTGCCCGATCCAGTTTTCGCGCAGAAGATGGTCGGCGACGGCGTATCGATCGATCCCACTTCGGACGAATTGCTCGCCCCGCTCTCGGGGACAGTCACGCAGCTGCATCGAGCGGCGCACGCGGCGACGATCACCGGCGAAAGCGGTCTCCAGGTGCTGATCCACATCGGCCTCGACACCGTGATGCTGCGCGGGGAAGGCTTCACGCCGCTCGTCAAGGAAGGCGACACCGTCACGACCGGCCAGCCGCTGATCCGCTTCGATCCGGTCGTCGTCGGCGCGCGGGCCGTGAGCCTGCTCACGCAGATGGTCATCGCCAACGGTGAGCTCGTGACCCGCTACGTGCCCGCCACGGGCCTCGTCACGGCGGGCAAGGACGTCGCGTTGACGGTCGAATTCGTCGGCGCCGCCGGGGACGACGCGAGCGGCGGCCCAGCAGGCGCCATCCGGTCAGACGAAATCACGCTGCCGAATCCGCAAGGCCTGCACGCGCGGCCCGCTGCCGTATTCGCCGCCGAAGCCAAGAAATACAAATCCGACATTCGCGTCCTGCGCGGCGACGACAGCGCGAACGCGAAATCCGTCGTCGCGCTGATGGCGCTCGCGACGAGCTTCGGCGACAAATTGCGCGTCGAGGCCGCCGGCCCCGATGCCGGCGAAGCCGCCGCCGCGCTCGCGCGCCTGCTCGCGTCGGGCTCGGGCGAAAAGCCCGGCCACGCGCCCGCGCCCGCCGTTGCCGCGGCCGAACCGGTCGCACCGGCGCGCGCCCCGTCCACGAACGCCAACGAATTCACGGGCGTATCCGCGTCGCCGGGACTCGCGGTCGGCAAGATCGTGCAGTTCCGCCGCGAAGTCATCGACGTGGCCGAGGCGGGCGAATCGCCGCAACGCGAACGCGCACGGCTCGACGCCGCGCATCACGAAGCGCGTCAGCAAATCGAGGCGCTGAAGGCGAATCTGACTGATCCGTCCAAGGCGCAGATCCTCGACGCGCACCTCGAACTGCTCGACGATCCCGATCTCACCGACGCGGCCATCGCCGGCATCAGCGACGGCAAGAGCGCGGGTTTTGCGTGGCGCGCCGCGTTCGAGACGCAGGCGAGCAATCTGGAGAGGGTCGACAACGCGCTTCTGCGCGAGCGTGCGGGCGATATCCGCGATGTCGGCCGCCGCGTGCTGGCGCTGCTCGCGGGCGTAAAGCAGGCGCATATCGACGTGGCGGACGAATCGATCCTCATCGCCGAGGAGCTTTCGCCCTCGGACACGGCCTCGCTCGATCGCAGCAAGGTGCTCGGTTTCTGCACGACGACCGGCGGCGCGACGAGTCACGTCGCGATTCTGGCGCGCTCGCTCGGCATTCCGGCGATCTGCGGCATCGACGAAGATGCGCTGCAATTGCCCGATGGCACGCTCGTCGTGCTCGACGGTTCGCACGGCAGCCTGCGGCGCAATCCCAGTGCGGACGATCTGGCCAAGGCGCGCGAGCGCATCGACCGTCAGACGAAAAAGCGCGAGGAAGAGAAAGTCGCCGCGAGCAAGCAGGCCGTCACGGCGGACGGGCATCGCGTCGAAGTCGTTGCAAATATCCGGAATGCGCAGGAAGCGCGCGATGCGGTCGCGGCGGGCGCGGAAGGCGTCGGACTGCTGCGTTCCGAATTTTTGTTCGATAACCGCGACACCGCGCCGTCGGAAGACGAACAGGCCGCCGAATATTGCGCCGTGGCCGAAGCGCTCGGCCGCGAGCGTCCGCTCGTCGTGCGAACGCTCGACGTCGGCGGCGACAAACCGCTGTCGTACCTGCCGCTGCCGAAAGAGGACAACCCGTTCCTCGGGCTGCGCGGCGTGCGCGTGAGCCTCGATCGTCCCGATATGTTCCGCACGCAATTGCGCGCGATTTTGCGGGCCGCGCCGATCGGCAATCTGCACATCATGTTCCCGATGGTCGCGTCCATCGAGGAAGTGCGCGCCGCCAAGCGGCTTCTTCAGGAAGAAGCCGGCGATCGCATCGACAGCGTCAAGGTCGGCGTGATGATAGAAGTGCCGTCCGCCGCGCTCATCGCCGAGCCGCTCGCGCGCGAAGTCGATTTCTTTTCCATCGGCACCAACGATCTGACGCAGTACACGGTCGCGATGGATCGCGGACATCCGAAGCTCGCGAAACAGGCGGACGCGCTGCATCCGGCGGTGCTGCGTCTGATCGGCATGACCGTCGATGGCGCGCACAAGCATGGCAAGTGGGTCGGCGTGTGCGGCGGCATCGCGTCCGATGCGATGGCGGTGCCGGTGCTCGTCGGCCTCGGCATCGACGAGCTGTCGGTCAGCGTGCCTGCCGTCGGCTCGATCAAGGCGCAACTCGCGCGCCTCACGATGGGCGAAGCCCGCCAGCTCGCGGCAAAGGTAATCACGTTGGGCACGGCCGCCGAAGTGCGCGCCCTGCTCGCCCCGTACGCGGAATAAGCGGAACAAGCGGAGACAAAAAAATGTTCAAAAACGCATTCGGCGTGGTGCAGAAGGTCGGCAAGTCGCTGATGCTGCCGGTCGCGGTGCTGCCCGTCGCCGGCCTCTTGCTCGGTCTCGGCGCGACCGATTTTCATGGCTACGTGCCCGCCATCATCCTCGAACTGATGAAGAACGCCGGCGACGTGATCTTCGGCAATCTGCCGTTGATCTTCGCGATCGGCGTGGCGCTCGGCTTCACGGAAAACGATGGCGTATCAGGAATCGCCGCGACCATCGGCTATCTCGTGATGACGGCGACGCTCGGCGTCATCGCGAAGCTCGAAGGCGTCGAGCCGACGATGATCATGGGCATTCCGTCGATTCAGACCGGCGTGTTCGGCGGCATTCTCGCGGGCGGTCTCGCGGCGTGGATGTTCAACCGCTATTACCGCATCACGCTGCCAGCCTATCTCGGTTTCTTCGCCGGCAAGCGCTTCGTGCCGATCGTCACGGCCATCGGTGCGATCGTGCTCGGCGCGGTGCTGTCGGTCGTGTGGCCGCCGATCGGCGGTGTCATCAAGGCGTTCTCGCAATGGGCGGCGGTCTCCGATCCCCGCACCGCGGCGACCGTGTACGGTTTTGTCGAACGTCTGCTGATTCCGTTCGGTTTGCATCACATCTGGAACGTTCCGTTTTTTTTCGAGGCGGGCAGCTTCCTCGATCCGACGACAGGCAAGATCGTTCATGGCGACATCAACCGTTTCTTCGCCGGCGATCCGACCGCGGGCATTCTGTCGGGCGCCTTCCTGTTCAAGATGTTCGGTCTGCCCGCCGCCGCGATCGCGATCTGGCATTGCGCCAAACCCGAAAAGAAGGTTGCGGTCGGCGGCATGATGGTGTCGGCAGCGCTGACTTCCTTCCTCACCGGCATCACGGAGCCGATCGAGTTCGCGTTCCTGTTCGTCGCGCCCGTGCTGTACTTCATTCACGCGTGTCTCGCGGCGTCGGCGCAATTCGTCGCCAATACGCTGAACATGCACATGGGCTTCACGTTCTCGCAAGGCGCGATCGACTTTTTGATGTTCAACCTGATCGGCAACAAGGCGACGCACGCGTGGTACGTGTTCATCCTCGGGCCGATCTATGCGGCGATCTATTACGTCGTGTTCCGTTTCGTGATTACGCGCTTCAATCTCAAGACGCCGGGACGTGAGGACGATACGGCGGCCACTGCCGCGGTAAGTTCCAGTGGCGTCGGCGGACGCTCGCGCGATCTCGTGCTCGCGTTCGGCGGCCGCTCGAACATCAAGAGCCTCGATGCGTGCATCACGCGCCTGCGCATCACGGTGAACGATCCGTCGCTCGTCGATGATGCAAGGTTGAAGGCGCTCGGCGCTGCGGGCGTCGTGCGCGTCGGCAACGGCGTGCAGGCGATTTTCGGGCCGCTGTCGGAGAACATGAAGACCGACATGCAGGACTATCTGAAGACCGCGGGAAGCGACGCCGATCTGCCAGTGGCGGGCGCAGCATCCACCGCCACAGCTTCCGACGCGATGAGCGCCCCGGCTTCGGCGCCCGCGCAGGATGCAGCGCAGCAGAAGGCGCGCGCGGAAAAGATTCGCGCGGCGCTGGGCGGCGCGGCCAATATCCTCAAGCTCGAACCGCTCGCGGCCACGCGCTTGCGCGTCGCGCTCGGCGATGCGTCGCGGCTCGACGGCGCCGCGCTGAAAGCAGCGGGCGTGCCGGCGACGCAGCCGCTTGCCAACGGCGAAGTCGATCTGATCGTTGGACTCGAAGCGGAGAACCTTGCGGGCGCGATGCGTTGATTCACGCGGGCACGTCGCCCGAGCGCGGCTTTTCCACGGCGTAGTAAGCGAGGCACCCCGCCACGACGCCCCAGAAAGCCGCACCGATACCAAGCAAGGTCACGTCGCTGAGCGTAACGACGAACACGATCATCGCGCTCAGCGGCAACGCCGAACGAAACGCGCTGACGAAAGACTTTTCGAGCACGCCCATCATCGCGAGCCCGGCGAGAATCGCGATATACGCGCCGGGCAGATTCGCCAGCAGAAACACATATGCCGTGGCGAACACGCCGATCGCCACGCATATGACGCCCGCGATCAACGCGCCGATGTAATGCCGGCCATGCGTGCCGCCCGACACGAGAATCGCATTGCTCGGCCCCGCAAGCACCGAAGGACAGCCGCCGAACGGCGCGGTGATCGCGCTCAGCACGCCGCTATAGATCGTCACGAGCCGCAACGACGTGCGATATCCCGATGCCCGCGTCACCGCGATTCCCTGCGCGTTCTGCACGAAAATCACGGTGATGAGCATCGGCAACAAGAGTTGCGAGATCGCGTGAATATCGAAGCGCGGCGCGACGAGCGCAGGCGTCGCCGTCCATGCACCGCCGCTGTGACTCGGCAAACGGAAGCCCGTTGCGAAGAGAATCGCCGCGCCTGCCAGCATCGCGCCGATGAGCGGCGGCATGGGCGCTGCGTTGCGTCGCTCGAGCCACATCAGCCCGAAGAACGCGATCGACATGCTGGCGCCTATGAGCGGCGCGGCTATCGTCGAATGCACGACGGCCAGCACGTACTTGATGAAGAGTCCGGCGATCATCGCCATGACGATCGCCATGGGCACCCATCGGTCGAGCAGCGCGACGAGGTTCGTCACGCCGAGCACGAGCAGCACCGCGGCGCACACGAGATACGTGCCCACGGCTGCGCCGAATCCGTATTGCGCGATCACCGGCGCGGCGAGAATCGCGCCGGGAATCGTCCACAGAAAGAGCAAAGGCTGACGCGTCTTCCAGCTGATGACGATGCTCGCCAGCCCGTTCATTCCGATCGACGCGAACAGCCACGACGATGTCTGCGCGAAGCTCAAGCCGCCCTCGCGCGACGCGGCGATGATGATCGCGACCGGTCCCGTCGCGGAAAAGGTCATGCTCGCGAACGCAAGCGAAAAGTACAAAAGCCATGACCGGCCGATGCCGCTATCGGAAGCGCCGCCAACAGACATGTGTCTCGCTCGAACGGAAGCGTTTTCTCGCGTCGGCATCGACGCAAGAAAATGCTGCGGATTGAAGGGCCGGCCTCAATGCGCCGTCGATTCGGCATGTACGGGCGCACGCCATGCGAGACCGATGATCACGCCGAGCACGCAAAGCGCGCCAATGTACCAGGCGGGGGCCATCGTGATGCCCTGCCGCCCTACCAGAAACGAGGCGATTGCGGGCGCGGTGCCGCCGAAGATCGCATACGCCGTGTTGTACGAGAGCGCGAAACCGGTGAAGCGCACTTCCGGCGGAAAGCTCTTCACGATGATGTAAGGCCCGAGCGTGATCGTCCCGATCAGGAAGCCGCCGAGGATATACAGCGCCCACACGGACTGACTGCCCGCGTTCAGGTTCATGTAGAACGCGCCGGTGACGAGCAGCATCGCGACACTGCCGATCGCATACGCGCGCCCGCCGCCGATCTTGTCGGCTGCCCATCCAGCGAAGGTGCTGCCGACGATCAGCCCGAAGATCGACCACGAGTTGTTCGTGAAGACATCCTTCGGCGCGAAGTGGAACTGCGATTGCAGGAACGTCGGCGTGTAGAGGAAGTACAGCACGAAGATGCCGGAGAACACCCACGTCGCCAGCAGCGAGACGATTACCGCGCCGCGATGCTCTTTCAGCACGACCGCGAGCGGCAGACGCGCATCCGCTTCACGCTTCGCACGCAGCGCTTCGAACACCGGCGTTTCCTGCAGATAGCGGCGCAAATAAACGGAGATCAGACCGAACGCGCCGCCCGCGATGAACGGCAGACGCCAGCCCCAGCTCTTCAGATCCGCCGGCTCCATGTTGCCGATGAGGAACTTCGCCGACAGCGCGCCGAGCAGAATGCCGGTGCAAAGACCCGACATCAGAAGACCGCATGCGAGACCGATACGATCGCGCCTCACATGCTCGGAGCAGAAGATCCACGCACCCGGCACTTCCCCGCCGACCGAAAGACCCTGCAAAACGCGGCACAAGAGAAAGAGCAACGGCGCGACGATGCCGAGCGTCGCATAGCTCGGCAACAAGCCGATGAGCAACGTCGGCGCGGCCATGAGAAAAAGGCTCAGCGCGAACATCTTCTTGCGGCCGATGCGATCGCCAAAGTGCGCGAAGAAGATGCCGCCGATCGGACGCACGAGATAACCCGCTGCGAAGATGCAGAACACTTCGAGCTGCGCGAGCCATTCGGGCGTCTGCGGCGGAAAGAACACGGTGGCGAGCAGCTTCGTGAAGAACACCGCGACGATGAAGTCGTAGTACTCCAGCGCGCCGCCTAGCGACGCCAGCATCAGCGTCTTGATATCGTTGCGTGACATCGACCGCCCATGAATGGCGACGTCGTCCGTCTGTACCGGGGTAGAACTCATCTTTGGCTCCAAACTCTGAGTGAGGTGACGTTCAACGCATTCGCCATTTAATCAGCATGCTGATTATTCATGCGCGCCTTCTTCACCTGCGCATGACCCTGTGCGACGCATCGTTCTATTGACTTCGCGTATTGACTTCAATCATTGACATCCGGCGTTCCAGCCATCAGCATTTCGTCAGTATGCTGACGGATAGATTTGTATCCGGAAAAAATTAGGAGCGCAACTGTGATTGCACCTACAATCTTTAGATTCCTGCGTGGCAAAACTTCTTCGATAAAGGGTTAAGGATGAGTACCGTTGCCGATAAAAAAGCTGCTGTTTCCGATGGCGGCATCGAGACCGGACACTTGTGGCAGCGGCCGGGGTTTCTGATCCGGCGGCTCAATCAGATCCATATCGCGCTCTTCTTCGAGTGCTGCAAGGACTTCGCCATCACGCCCGTGCAGTACGGCTTGCTGACCACATTGAGCGAGCGGCCCGGTCTCGACCAGACATCGCTGTGTGCGGAAGTGGGCGTCGATCGCACGACGATGGCCGACGTGCTGCGCCGTCTGGAGGAACGCGGACTCGTCAAGCGCGAGCCGAGTCCGCACGACGGGCGCCTCAAGATCGCGAACATCACCGCGAAAGGACGCCGCACGATGAAGGACATGTACGGCAGCATGCGTGAAGCTCAAGTCAGATTCCTTGGCCCGCTGAGCCCCGAAGATCGCGCTCATTTCGTGCGAATGATGATGCAGCTCGTCGAAGGCAATAACCAATACGGCCGCACTTCCCTCAAGCATTTCGACTGACTATCGCGTGATATCGCGGCGGTACGTTTCGGGCACGAAGAGCGCGCCGACCGCGAACGACACTACCGCGATCACGATCGGATACCAGAGCCCGAAGTAGACGTTGCCGCGCGCCACAGCCATCGCCGACACCACGAACGGCAGCATTCCCCCGAACCAGCCCGAACCCAGATGGAACGGCAACGATAGCGACGTATATCGAATGCGCGCCGGAAACAGCTCGACCATGAATGCGGCCATCGGGCCGTAGACCATCGCGAGATAAAGCAGCAGAAGCCACATCAGAAATACGACCATTGGCGCGTTGATTTTCGATGCATCCGCATGCGCCGACCAGCCCGAGGCGATCAACGCCTTTTCCAGTTCGCGTTTGTCGCTTCCATGAACGACGATCGAGCCGATTTGCGTCGATGCCGCTTCTCCCGCTTGCAACGGAGCGCGGTCATACGAAACACCCGATGCGCTGAGAAACGAGCGTATGCGATCGCATTCCGTCACTGGCGCGGAGAACAGCGTAAAGCGGCAATCGTCCGCGCGGACCGTTACAGGTGCGCTCTTCTGAAACGCTTCCAACCGAGGATTCGCGTAGTGCGTGAGCGCATGAAAGATCGGTTGCGTCGTCGCGGCGAGCAACAGGCACGCGAGCATCATGATCCACTTTCGTCCAATGCGATCCGATAGCCAGCCGAACACGAGGTAGAACGGGAATACCGCGATCAATGCAATCGCGAGGAACAGGTTCACCGTATTGGGCGCGACTTTCAGCGTGTTCTGCAGAAAGTACATGGAGTAGAAATGTCCAGTGCCGAAGACGACACCCACGCCCGATGCCGTGCTGAACAGCATGATCAACACGTATTTGAGGTTCGCCCATTCGCCGAAGCTCTCGCCTATCGGCGAAGTCGATAACCTGTTCGCGCGCTTCATCTCACGAAAGGTCGGCGATTCGGCGAGCTTCGTGCGCAGATACACCGAGATCGCGAGCAACACGATCGACACGAGGAACGGCACGCGCCAGCCCCAACTCTGGAATGCGGCTTCGTCCATCGATGCACGGCTGATGCTGACCGCCGCGATCGATGCGAGCAGGCCCAGCGTCGCTGTCGTTTGCAGCGAGCTCGTATAAAAGCCGCGCCGATCCACAGGCGAATGTTCCGCGAGATAGGTCGCCGCGCCGCCCGTTTCGCCGCCGAGCGCGAAGCCTTGCAAGAGCCGCAACGCAACGAGCAAGCCAGGCGCCGGCATGCCGATCTTGTCGAACGACGGCAGCAAGCCCACGCCGATGGTCGCGACGCCCATCAACACGATGGTCGCCATGAACGTGTACTTTCGCCCGATGCGATCGCCGAGCCTGCCAAAGAAGAGCGCGCCGAGCGGACGTACGAGGAAGCCCGCACCGAACGTCGCGAGACTCGCGAGAAAGGCCACCGTATCGTTGCCGCTCGGAAAGAACAACGTGCTGAACGTGCCCGCTAGCGCAGCGTAGATATAGAAGTCATACCATTCGAGCAACGCACCGAACGAAGACGCGACGATCAGCGTGAATTCATGACGCGTGACTGCGCGGTGCGACCGCTCCGAAAGAGACGTGGCCATGTCGATCCCATGCGCCCTGGCATCAGGCGAGCCGTGCTACGAGATGATCAAAGATCTTTGAGCAATTCGAGCGCTTCATCACGCTTCATCACGGCAGCGTATTTCTGCGCCATGTCGAAGAGATTCGCCTCGTGCGGCGCAATCGCGCGATCACCGACGCAATCCGACAACACGAATGGACGAAATCCGTATTGCATCGCATCGACGACGGACGACCGCACGCAACCGCTCGTCACTGCACCCGCGACGACGAGCGTTCGCACGCCATGCTGCGTGAGCCATGCCGCGAGCGACGTCCCGAAGAACGCCGATGGCGCTGTTTTGCGCACGACGAGTTCGCCTGCGCGCGGCGTGAGCTGCGGCACGATCGCGCTGTCGTGCGAATCTTCCTTCAGCGCGAGCAGGCCCGGCACTTTCATCGTGAAGACGTTGTGATCGGAGTCATCGTCGGCGAAGACGATACGGCTATGTGCAACCGGCCAGCCCTTCTCGCGCGCATGCGCAAGCAAGGGCACGGTGTTCTCGATGGCTTGCGGAATATTGCCGCCGCCGAACACGTCGGGATTCGCGAAGCCGTTCACCAGATCGACGATCAAAAGGCCGACCGGCGCTTTCGGTTCGAGCGTCGAGCCGAAGCTCTGACGCTTGTAGGTTTCGATATCGTGGGACATGTGCGGGGTTTTCCTGGGTCAGCGGTCGAGGACCACGCCATCGCGCACGACGGCTTCGCCATCGAGGAATACATCGCAATGACGCAGCGGAATGTCGATATGACAGGTCGTCGAGCGGCTGCCGCCGGCTTCGTTATTCGGTCCGAGCGAAAACAGGAAGTTGCCTTCGAACGCGCGCGCATCCATGCCGATGGTCGCCTCGCGATCGTAGAGCCCGAGCGTCGACCAGTGAGCGCGCGGCTGCAGGCCCCAGCCGATATGCGAAATCGCGTAGGCCTCTGCATCGTTGAACGTCGCCATGTATTCGCTTAGCAATTGCGCGTCGATGCCGCCTTCGATGCGCTTTGCATAACCGCCTTCGACGGTCAGTTCAATGCGTTCCTGCACATAGCTTTTCTGCGGCAACAAAATATCGCCGCGCTCGATCGCGATGCGGCCATGCGCCTTGCCATCGTTAGGAAACGTCAGCGCGAATCCGCTTGGCCAGTGATCCCAGCGCCCCGGTTCATCGACGAAACCGTATTCGGCGATCGGTTCGAACTCGCCGAGCGGACAGCGAAAATCCGTCCCCGCGGCGGAGACGATATGCATCTCCTTAGCGCGCGCGATGCGCGCCCGTGCGGCGAGCACGCGTTCGCGATCGGCGGGTGTCGGCACGAGGCGCGTAAGCACTTCGGGTGGCTCGACCGCGAGCAGGATCTTCGTGCCGGCCTTGAGTATGTCGAGTTGCTCGGGCGAGAACAGCAAGGTCATCAGATCGAGCACGAGATCGCTTTCCTTCAACGCGGCAATCGCGGCCCGGTTGCCGGTCAACGGCGTCGTGCCGAGATACGCGAGGGAATCGCGGCTCAACGCCTTCTCGCCGTTCACCGGCGGCAAGTCGAGGCGATTGACGATTGCGCCCATCGCTTGCGTCGCGATCAGTGCGGTCGATAGCGTTTGCGGATGCGTCGACGCGCTCGTGAGAATGGTGACGGTCTGCCCTGCTTCGAGACGCGAGAGCTCGAGCACCTTCGTCCACGCATCGACCATCTGATAATCACTGACTGGCATGATTGCCTCCTTCAACGAGCGTCGGAATGGATGCGCCGAGGAAATCGCCGAGCGCGGCGTGAAAGCCAGCTTCGTCGTCCCACGGAATCATGTGACCAGCGTCACGCACGCGCGTGTGCTGAAGATGCGGCACGAGTGCGCGAATCTCTTCGACGTCTTCGTCGCGCACGACGTCGCCTCTGCCCGCGGTGACGAGCAGCGCGGCAATCCGCAGATGCGCGAGATCGGCGTGAATGTCGTCGGTATGGAAGCCTTCAAAGCTCGCGCGTATCGCGCGTTCGTCACATGTATGAAGCCACTCCGCGCGCAACGCGAGTTGTTCATCGGTCCATGTGGGACAGAAGGCGCGCATTGCGTCGGCCGTCATGCCTTCGCGCGACTGCCGGATAGAATCGATGTACCACGGCAATTGCGACGGATAGCCACGACGTCCCGGTCCCGAAACGGGCGGATCGATCATCGCGAGACGCGTCATGCCCGCGGGCTGCGAACGCGCAGCGCGTATGCCGATGCGCGCGCCCATCGAGTGACCGACGACGCTGTAGCGCTCGAATCCCAAAGTAGTTGCGAACGCAACCAGATCGGCGGCTTGTGCGTCGAGGCTGTAGTCGAGCGAATCCGATGCCGACGACAAGCCTCGTCCGCGCACATCGAGCACATAGGTATCGAACACTTGGCCAATATGCTCCGCGACGAAGCCCCACGTCACCGCAGGACTCGTAATGCCCGGCACGATGATCACCGGATCGAGTCCCGTGCGTGCGCCACCGTAACGCAGATAGTGCTGACGGATGCCATTCGCCTGAACGTTCGCGCCGTACAGATAGGTCGACATGTCGCCCTCGCTCAATATGCGCCGGACAGCAACGCGCCCGCGCCCGGCACGACGGCTTCGAGACCGAGTTGCTTGAGCATCGCATAGGTCGTCGCGACGGCCGCGGTGACGACCGGCTTGCCCGTCATTGCCTCGACCTTCGCGATCACCGGCAACGAAGGCATCTGCACGCATGCCGACAGCACGATGGCATCGGCTTCCTCATATCGCATCGACATGACGATCTCGGGAAGGCGGCTCGGATCATGACGCGCGACTTCGAGATTGTCGGGAATCTCGAGCGCGCGATAGTCGATCACGTCGTAATCCTCATTGCGGATATAGTCGACCACGAGTTCGGTCAACGGCTTCATATAAGGCGTGACGACGACCACGCGCTTCGCGCCGATCACCTTCAATGCATCGACCAGCGCGCCCGCGCTCGTGATGACGGGCGCATCGCCGCCGTTGTCGACGGTGCGCTCGTGCAAGCGCTTTTGCGATACGCGATGATAGCCATGACCCATCGCCATGATCGCGACGAGACACGCATAGCCGAGCACATCGACGCGCGCATCGGAGAGTTCAACTGCGCAGCGGTCCGACTCGGCATCCATCGCGGCGAGTTCTTCCTTCACGACCTTTTTCATCCGCATGCGGCTCGAATGAAACGTGAAGCGCTCGGGGCGAATCGTCTGGCGCGCGAGCAACATCGCGGGAATCTCGGTCTCCATCGTCGTGTTCGAACTCGGCACGATCTGGCCGATGCGGTAGTGCTTGGTCATGTGCTGCTCCATGTGCTTGTGTTCTTCGGGGTGGTCAAAGGCGGAAGAGGCGTTCCGCATTGCCGTGACAGACGAGCGCTCGCGTGGCGTCGTCGAGCGGCGCGCGTTCTATGAAGTCCGCTGCGATCTCCGTCGATTCATACGGATAGTCAACCGAGAACATCACCCCTTGCGCGCCCATTTCGCCGATCGCGCCGATGAGCGCCGGGGCCGAGCACACGCCCGAGGTCGTGATCAGGATGTTGGTGCCGATGTAATCCGAGGGCGCCCGTTCAAGACTCAGGCCATGCGAATAAACCGCGAAACGGCTGTCGAAGCGCCAGCGCAAGAACGGCAGACCTTCGCCCATGTGCCCGAGAATGATCTTCAGATTCGGGAAGCGATCGAACACGCCGCTGAACAGCAGGCGCAGTGCGTGGCTGCCGGTTTCGATGCCCCATCCCCAGGTCGCGCCGGTGAGTTCGGGATGACCGTCGAGCACGCGCGGGCTCACGAATGCATCCGTCGGATGCAGATATAAAGGTACGTCGAGTTCCTGCATCGTCGCCCAGAAGGGATCGTAAGCGCGGTCGTCGTAGTAGGTGCCGAGTGTGTGACCATTGACGAGCGCGCCCTTGAAGCCGAGTTCGCGCACGGCGCGCGTCAGTTCATCGGATGCGGCCTTCGCGGTATGCATCGGCAACGTCGCAAAGCCGCCGAAGCGCAACGGATGACGCGCGATCTGCTGCGCGAGAAAGTCGTTGCTCGCCTTCGCGCGGCTGATCGCGAGCGCCGCATCCGGCTCGCCCTGCACGCTCGGGCCCGTTTGCGAAAGTATCGTGTAGTCGATGCCCGCGCGATCCATTTCGACGATGCGCTGTTCGTCGAAATCGGTCAGGCGCGCGGCGAGATCGCGCAGGACTTCAGGCGCGATGTGCTGCGTGAAGCTCTTCGAATAGCCCTGGAAACCGGGCGTGCTGAAATGCTCTTCCAGGGCGATCTTGCGAATCCGCTTGTTCATTTGAACTCCATTTGATCAGTAGGCTGACGATATGATCGTGCGACGAGCCGGGACCGGCTCATCTCGCGTGCTCAATCGCCCTTTCCGAAAAGCTGTTTGATGCGCGCCCAGATGACGCTCCACACGAGGCTGCCCGCATTGAACTTCGCGGACGATGAGGACAGCGCCGCCTCGGGCGCCGCGTTACCGCCGAGCTGCGCCGTGATGCGCGCGCCGAAATCCGCGATCATCCTGCGCACGAAATCCTTCACGAGGCCCGAACGCGAGAACTGCGCGAGCGGTCCTTGCAACATGTATTCGAGCGTGACCGCGACCCGCGTTTGCCCGCCCCCGCCTTCGCTCGTCAATGCATATGTCACATCGCCATTCGCTCGCGAACGGCTGATGTTGTCCTGCCCCGCTCCACGCATGACCGCGCGATGCGCGGCATCGTCGCGTTCCAGGCGCGCCGCGCCAGCGAAGTTCGCCGACATCGGTCCGAACTTGATCGCGATCTTGCCCTTCACGCTTTCGCCGTCGTGCTCCACGAGTTCCGCGCCCGGAAGACACGACGTGACCGAAGGCAGATCGCCCATGAACGCCCACACCTTGTCGAGCGCGAAGGGAACGACGAAGCTGTCGTCGATTGCGGTCCACCCTTTGCGTTGCGCGGCGGGTTGATCCGTCGATGCAGTGCTCGCGGCCACGGGTGCCTGCGGCGCGGCAACCGGTGTAGCGGCGAACGTCTGAAATGCTGGCGCCGAAATAGTTGCACCGCTAACTATTGCGCGTGCGATAGGCGCATCCGCGATCGGTTCCGCTTTCAGATCGGCGAGAACCGCCTTGATCGCAGCGACGATGCCCATATAGCCTGTGCAGCGGCACAGATTGCCAGACAGTTCGAGCCGGATGCGTGCTTCGTCCGCATCGGGAAAGCGGCGCACGATATCCCGCGCGGTGATCAGCATGCCGGGCGTGCAATAACCGCATTGCAGGCCGTGATGGATCGAGAACGCACGACGCAGACGCTTCATCAGTTCGTCGTCCTCGAAGCCTTCGATGGTGCGTATGTTCTGCTGATCGAAAGCGACGGCGAATGTGATGCACGAGCGCACCGGTTCGCCATCGACGAGCACGGTGCAGGCGCCGCACACGCCGTGCTCGCAACCGAGGTGCGTGCCGGTCAGGTTGTGTGCATCGCGAAGAAAGTCGCCGAGATGCACGCGCGATTCGACATCCTCGCGCACGGATCGATCGTTGATAGTAAGTTCGATGACGGACATGGCAGTCTCTTTAAACCGTATTCGCGTTCGACACGCCGAACGCCTGCAGAAGACAACGTTCGAGCGCTGCGGTATGAATCTGCCGATCGATGCCGTCCGCGTTCGGCATCGCACTCGTCACGGCTTGCGCGAGCGCTTCGCCGTTGGCGGCAGACGGGCCGCGTTGCGCGATCTGCCGTGCGAGATCATCGAGTGCGGCCGGCGGGCCATCGAGCGCGCCGAGCACGATGCGCGCGAGTCCCGTGCGTGCATCGAATGCAGCCGCTGCGCTTGCATGTGCGAATTCGCCGGTCTTGCGGCACAGCTTGTAATAACCCCAGCGAAGCGTCGGACCGAACTTCGGCAGCAACACGGCGGTAATGATCTCGCCGTCAACGAGCAACGTCGTGAACGCACCCAGCATGAATTCGCTCACGCGGACTTGCCGCGCGCCGCCTGCTTTCGATAGCTCCAGACGGGCATCGACAGCGGACAATGCAAGCGGCCAGTCGGCGGCGGGATCGGCATGAGCAAGACTGCCGCCGATGGTCCCGCGATTGCGAATCGCACGATACGCGATGCCGCCCGCCACATGCTGCATGTACGGATGACGCAGCAGTGCGTGCTTGCCGTCTTCGATCTCCGCATGCGTGACCGCCGCGCCGATACGCACGTGATCGCCCGCGTCGCAGACACTGCGCAGGTCCGCGATGCGCGATACATCCACTACGCGGCCAGGCCGTGCAAGCCGCAAGTTAAGCATCGGGCCCATCGACTGACTGCCTGATATCGGCTTTGCGCGAGTCAACTCCTTGAGCGCGTCGGGCAATGACATCGCCCTTACATACTCGAACGCAGCGGCTTTCATCCCGCCACCTCCTGACTGAGTTCTTCCTTGCGCGCCGCCTTGCGAGCCTTCGCGGCCTCGATCGCGGCCAGCAAACGGCGCGGGGTCAACGGCGTTTCTGACACGAGCGCGCCGATGGGCGTGAGCGCATCGTTCACTGCATTGAAGAGTGCAGCCGGCGGCGCGATCGCTCCGCCCTCGCCCACGCCCTTCGCGCCGAATTCCGTATAAGGCGACGGCGTTTCCATATGGATGATCGTCAGCGACGGCAACTCGGTCGGTCCCGGCAACATGTAGTCGGCGAGTGTCGACGTGAGCGGTTGCGCGTTGTCGTCGTAGAGCGTTTCCTCATAGAACGCGGTGCCGATGCCTTGCGCCGTACCACCGATTGTCTGCCCTTCGACGACCATCGGATTGATCATGCGACCGCAATCTTCGACGATCACATAGTCGAGAATCTCGACGTCGCCTGTCTTCGGATCGACGGCGACTGCCGCCGCGTGCGTCGCATAGCTGAACGCGCCGGTATCGACCTTCGGCTTGAAGCCTTGCGTCGCTTCGAGACCCGCGAGATTCACGCCCGCAGGCAAGCGCTCGGGACGGAGATACCATGCAGCCGCGATCTCCTGAATCGTCACGCGGCCCGTTACGCCGATCACTTCACCGTTCTCGAAGCGCACCGCTTCCTGTTCTTCCCCAAGCAGATGTGCGCCGATGAAAAGCAGACGCGGCACGAGTTCGCGGCACGTCGCGGCCACCGCGCCGCCAGCCATCACGATGCTGCGCGATGCGTACGTGCCTGTCGAATACGGCGTAAGCGCGGTATCGCCATGCACGACCTTGATCTTTTGCAGCGGCACGCCGAGCACTTCGTTCGCGATCTGCGCGAGCGTCGTCTCCATGCCTTGTCCGTGCGAGTGGATGCCCGCGCGCAGTTCGAGTCCTCCATCGGCCGTGATACGCACGGTCGCGAGATCGTATCCCGGCACGACCGGCAAGCCCCATGATGCGAACACGGCCGTGCCATGCGCCGATTGCTCGGTGAACGTCGCGAATCCGATGCCGACGAGACGCCCATCCTTCTCGCCCTCTTTCTGCCGTGCGCGCCACTTCGGCACATCGAGTTGCGCCACTGCGCGTCGCAGGCTCTCCTGGAAGTCGCCGCTGTCGTAGTGTTTCTTCACGACATTGGTATAAGGCATGTCCGCGCCACGCACGAGATTGTCATGGCGCACTTCCCACGCTTCGCGTCCGACCGCGCGCGCGATCGCATCCATCGTGAGTTCGATTGCGAAGCACACGCCCGTGCGCGCTACGCCGCGATACGGCAGAAAGCCCGGCTTGTTGGTCGCGGCGCATTGCGTACGGCAGCGATAGCCGCTGAAATCGTAAGGCCCCGGAAGGTTGCCGAGCGCCTGCCCTGTTTCAAGACCGATCGTAAAGGGCCATGCGGAGTACGCCCCGCCGTCGATCAAAAGCTCCGCATCGAGCGCGAGCAGACGGCCGTTTGTATCGGCATAAGCAGTGAGTTCGTAGTGATGCTGACGCGAGTTCGCGCCCGCGATCAAATGCTCGCGCCGATCCTCGATGAAACGAAAAGGCTTCTTGTACGTCAGCGCGAGCCACGCAATGCACAGCTCTTCCTGCTGCAACACGCACTTGTAGCCGAACGCGCCGCCGACATCGGGCGAAATGACGCGCACCTGCGCATGATCGATGCCGAGACATTGCGACAGCACCGTGCGAATCATATGCGGCACTTGCGTCGAGGTGATGACCACGAGTTGCGAATGCGTATGGTCCCAATACGCGAGCACGGCCTTGCCTTCCATCGGCACCATGCATTGACGCGCGAGATCGACCTTCTGCTTGACGACAACGGGCGCGTCCTTCGAACGCTCGTCGAAGTCGATGTCCGCCTTGAGGTCCAGAAAGAGATTGTCCGTCCAGTGATCGTGCACGCGCACGTCGGTGCGTTCGCGAGCGGTGAACGCGCTGGCGAAGGCTGGCAGCTCGTCGAGATCGAGCTCGATTTCCTCGGCGATATCTTCGGCTTGCGCGCGGGTCTTCGCGAAGCACATCGCGACCGGCTCGCCGACGAAGCGCACCTTGCCCGATGCGAGCGGCGGATGCGACGAAGGCTTGTACGTCGGCAGGCTCGAATCGGCGACGATATCCGTGGCGTCGTGCATGTCGTCGCGCACGATCACCTGTGCCGCATGACTCGCCGGCTTGCCGATACGCACGATACGCGCATGCGCAACCGGACTGCGCAAGAACGCGACCTCCTGCAGATCGGGAAACGTGTAGTCGGCGACGAACTTGCCCTTGCCATGAAGATGCCGCTCGTCTTCGCGCCGCCTCACGCGCACGCCGACGCCACCGCTTTCGGCTGGCGCTTCCATGTGTTCCGTGTCACTCATGCGCTCTCCCCCAACGATGTTCAGACAGGGTAGGCGAGATCGTTCGCGATCATCGCGGTGTCGTAGACAGCCTGTCTTTCCTTCAGCAGAAGAACGTTACCATTGCGCGCGAAGCGGTCAAAAAGCCTGCCCGCCTGATGCAGCGTAGTCGCGCCTTCGACGAGCGTTTGCAGCAGCATGTAGTTGCTCTGCGCGACGATTTCCTCGTCGGTCGCGTTCAAGATACGCACGTTGGAAACGAAGTGCAGCATTTGACGCGGCGCGAACATCTGCGTGCGCGCAATCGCGACCGCACGATCGCGCAGCATGTCGCGTCCTTCGGCGTAGACGAGCCCGACGGGAAATCCATTGGCCGCGTTCTCGTATTCGGTCACGCGATAAAGACAGTTCTCGGTAAAGAATTCAGGCCAGCGCTCGATGTCCCCGCCATCGAGCGCCGCGCAATACTCCGCATGAAAGTCTTCGACCGCCGCGCGTGCGATCAGCGCCTTGTCGTGCGCGATGTTCTGTTTTTCGAATCCTGGCAGCATCTAGAACCCCATCACTTCACGATAGTGCTTGTACATGGCGCGAATGGCGGCTTCGGAGATCAGGTTGTCGGCCGTTCCGATCTTGTCGCCATCCAGCTTGATGATGCTGCGGTCGCTCACCGAGCGGCGCACGCCTTCCTGAACGAACTTCATCGCTTCGTTGTCTTCGAGGCCGAGAAAGCCCGACGGTCCCATCAGATTGCCCTGACGCAAACGGTGACGCACCATGTCTTCCGTGTCGTCTTCATAACCGAACATCGTCCAGAGCATGATCATGCTGTTCGGTCCGTTCGGCACGATATGTCGAATGCCGAGCGTATTCATCTCGCGCTGCACGATGAGGTTCGGCCAGATGGTCTGCATCGTCACCGACCATTCGGAATCGAACTCCTTGATGAATTCGAGGAAGCGCTCGTCACGCAAGATCATGCCGTCGTGGAAGGAACGCATCTCCTTCTTCTTGTCTTCATCGATGGTGGCGTAGAGCGAATCGCTTTTTGCGGAGGCCATCGTGCCGTGAATGCCGTATTTGCTGTCCGCGACCATCGCCGAACGATTGCCCGCCACGAGCAGGCCGAACACGACGAGGAACGAGTGCAGCAACGTCGCGTGATACGGGTCCTTCAAGTTCTCGTGATACATCTTCCAGTTGCACGGCAGCTCGTTCTTGTAGAAGCCGAGCACGCGCAGGCGCTTGCCGTTGAACACTGCGTCGAAGTCCTCGAGTATCTCGGGCGTGAGATAGTCTTCAAGCGATTCCATGTCCTGCGCGAACGATGCGAACACGACCCCATTGCGCGTCGCAACCGCAAGTTTGCGAAGACCGTGATCATCGTTGCGGAAATCCTTCGGCATGCCGCCCAGCTTGTTCACCCCACGCCGGAACGGCACGCCTTGCAGATTGCCCTTGAGGTCATACGACCATTGGTGATACGGGCACACGAACTCCTTGTTGTTGCCGCGGCTATGCCGGCAGAACTCCGCCCCGCGATGCGCGCAGCGGTTTTCGAACACGTTGATCGAGCCGTCTTCCGCGCGCGATACGACGACCGGCGTCGGGCCGACATAAGAGCGCTTGAAATCGCCGGAATTGGGCACTTCCGCTTCGAGCGCGACGAAGTTCCAGGTGCGCCCGTGGAAGATCCGTTCGACTTCGCGCGTATAGACCGCCTCGCTCGTGTACACCCAGTCCGGGATGCATTGCAGCCCTTCTTCGGGCCAAACGAGCCCTTCTATCGGCGGGTTTTTCGATTGAGGCGTATGAATGCCGATGATCGTTTCAGACGAGTACACCTTGATCTCCCGAGTGTGTTGAGCGAACCAGCTTGTCGAGCTGGCGCAGCTTGATCGTGGGGTCGGCGAGCATGCGGGGATCGACCGCAACGCCTTCTTCGACGAGCCTTCTGATGGCGCGCAACTCGCCGCCTTGATTGATCGCGAGCACATGCGCGATGACGCCGCCGCGCAGACCCATCAGCACGGTCTTGTCATCGACGCCCGCGCGTTCGATCCACTGATCGATCTCGCCATCGGGCAGGCCGAGAATCTGGATGTTCCAGTCGTATTGGTCGGTCCAGAACCACGGCGTCGGTGCATAAGCAATCTCTTCTCCGGCGATGTTGCGCGCCGCCACGATCGCCTGTTCCTGCGCGTTCTGCCACGATTCAAGACGCGTCGCGCGACCGTTTGCGCCGTATGGGAAGTTGGCGCAATCGCCTGCCGCATAGACATTCTCGGCGGACGTGCGGCAATGCCGATCGACGACGATGCCGTTGTTCGTCGCCATGCCCGCAGCTTTGGCGAGTTCGTCGTTCGGCTCCTGGCCGATAGCGATCACGCCCAAGTCGAACGGCGTTGCATCGACTTGCACGCCGTCCGCGTGCTCCGTGACTTGCAGATGCTTCACGTCGAATATGAAGCGCACGCCGTGAGTTTCGTGCTTCATGCGCAGACGTTCGGCGAACATGGGCGGCAGCGCGCGGCTCAGCAAGCCCGATGCCGTTTCGAACACGCTCACGTCGAGGCCGCGCGTTCTTGCGCTCGCCGCGAATTCCAACCCTAGAAATCCAGCGCCGATCACAGCCACCGATTGAGCCGTTGCGAGCCGCGCACGCAAGCGCATCGCATCGTCGAGCGTGCGCAGATAGAACGTATGCGGACCTTCCGGCGCGCCCGGCAACTGCCGCGCACGACCACCCGTCGTCAGGATGCAATGGTCGTAGCGCAGTTCGCCATTACGTTCGAGCGTCGCGACGCACGATTGCGTATCGAGCCGCAGCACTCGATCGTTGAGCCATTCGATGCGCGCATCGCCGTATCGCTCGACGGCATGCACCCAGCCGTTGAAGCAATCGTCATCGTCCTTCGCGATGAGGACATCCTTTGACAGCGGCGGCCTTTCATACGGCGCATGACGCTCATCGCCGACCAGCACGATGCGCCCTTCATAACCATGCGTGCGCAACGCTTCTGCCGCGCGCGCGCCAGCCTGCCCCGCTCCGATGATCAATGCAGTCCGAGTCATGATTTGCGAGTGCATCAAAGATCGACGTAGATCTCGCCGCCTTCCACCTGCACGCCGTATACGCGAATCGGTTGCGTGACTGGCGCGCAAAGGGCAGCGCCCGTGCGGATATCGAAACGCCCCTGATGCAGCGGACATTCGATGCAGCCGTCTTCCATATAGCCGTCGCTCAAGAGCGCGAACTGGTGCGTGCAAACGTTGTGCGTGGCATGCACTTCTCCGTCGAGCAAATAGAGCGCGATGCGCTCTTCGCCGATCGTCACGCCGAACGGTTCGTCTTCCACTAGATCGGCGAGCTTCGCCGCGAACTTGAGTGCCATTCGTCGCCCCTTCGAAAATCGATCAGTATGCTGATGAATCTGTTGTTCGTATGCTAGCAGGACTTTTCGCCGAGTCAACCGATCAAAAATAATGGCTTTCCCGTAGAGAATCCGGCAAGAACGCGTTCGTGCGATGATTCGAAGATTCGTCCCATCGATCAGCGTCATGCCTTCCACCGCCGTCACGCGCACGAGCCCGCTGCCGCTTGCGAGCATTGGCTTCATCCTTGCATCGATGCTGTGCCTCGCAATTGTCGATCCGCTCGCGAAAGCCATCGCGCTGCGCTATCCCGCCAACGAGCTCACGTTCTTTTGCATGTTGTTCGGCCTGATTCCGCCCGTGGCGATGTGCGCTGTCGGCCAGCGCTCGCTGATCGATCGCGTGAAGCGGCTCCACTTCAGGGGACAGACCTGGCGCTGCCACGCAACGGCGATAGCGCTGCCGACGGGACCGATCGCCTGATCATCGCTCGACCAAGGACATCATGAATCTCGAAGCACTCGACACGCCCGCCGCGATCATCGATATCGCGCGAATGCAGCACAACATCGACCGGATGCAGACGCGCATGAACGCGCTCGGCGTGAAGTTTCGGCCGCATGTGAAGACGACGAAATGCGCCGGCGTCGTGCGCGCGCAGATTGCAGCAGGCGCGCAAGGCATCACCGTATCCACGCTGAAAGAAGCGGAAGCATTCTTCGCGGCGGGCATCGACGACATTCTCTACGCGGTGGGTATCGTGCCCGCGAAGTTGCCGCGCGCGATGGCCCTCAAGCAAAAAGGCTGCGATCTGAAGATCATCGCCGACAACGCGGCGGCGGCATCGGCGATCGTCGCGTATTGCAAGCACGCGAACGACATATTCGAAGTGTGGCTCGAAATCGATACGGATGGTCATCGCTCAGGCCTCGCGCCCGATGACGACGCGCTCATCGAGATCGGCCGCGTGCTTCAGGAAGGCGGCATCGAAGTCGGCGGCGTGATGACGCACGCTGGCTCCAGCTACGAATTGAACGATCAAGAAGCGCTCGCCGCGCTCGCGGAACAGGAGCGCGCGGGATGCGTGCGCGCGGCCGAACGGCTTCGCGCTGCCGGCATCGCATGCAGGACCGTGAGCGTCGGCTCGACGCCGACCGCGCTCGCCGCGAAGCATCTCGAAGGCGTCACCGAAGTGCGCGCCGGCGTTTATGTGTTCTTCGATCTCGTGATGGCGAACGTCGGTGTTTGCGATGCAAACGATATCGCGTTGAGCGTGCTCACGAGCGTCATCGGTCATCAACCCGACAAGGGCTGGGTCATCGTCGATGCGGGATGGATGGCGATGAGCCGCGACCGCGGCACGTCGAAGCAGACGCACGATTACGGTTATGGACTTGCATGCGCGCTCGACGGTACGCCTCTCGAAGGCTGCGAACTCGTCGGTGCGAATCAGGAGCACGGCATTCTCGCCGTCGAATGTCGCGATGAGATCACGAAGCGGTTTCCCATCGGCATGAAGCTGCGCATCCTGCCGAATCATGCATGCGCGACGGGCGCGCAATACCCCGAGTACCAGGCGTTAGCCGCCGACGGCAGCACCATCGCATGGCCCCGCTTTCACGGCTGGTGAGGTTGACGAGCGGAAAGCCGCTCATAAACGATGAGACCGCCAAACACGATTCCCGCCGAAACACTCGTGCAGCCGCTATAGCTGACGAGGCCGAGCGCCCATCCTTGATAGTCGACGATGAAGCGCAGCGCGAGCACGAGACCGCACCATCCTGCTATTCGAAAGCCGCGCGTTTGCCCTGCGCGAAGCGCGCGGCCGAATAGCATCATCTGATGACGATCCATCGAGACCGCGAGGCAAGCGAAGGCCATCAGGCAGAAAACGATGCTCAAGAGATGCGTCATGCGCTTTCCTTTTCGCGCTCGGGCATGACGGCACGCGCCGCGATGCGCTTGCCAACGGGCTTCGTGCGCGGACGATGGCGTGTCACGCGTATCGCCAATGCCGCATGCAGCAGGGCGAATGCCCACATCATCAGATCGAAGCCGGCGAACACCCAATCGCCTTGCGCGATGCTGCGCCACAAGGGCCGGTTCGTGGTCAGCGCATTGAGCGCCGGCACGAGCGCGAGCATCGCCGTGGCGAGCCAAAGCAGTTCGATCCACGCGCGCCTTGCGGGACGCACGAACGCATATAGCAGCGTCGCGCCCCACATCGCGAAGAAAACATTGACCTCGGCATCGTCACGCGCGGCGATGCCGAGCGGCAGCAGCCGATTGCCCCACAGAAAGCTCGTCATCGCGATGGAAAGTCCCGAGATGCTCGCGATATTCAAACGTTCGACGAGCCAGAAGCCGACGTACGGCCGCGCCGGGTCGGCCAGCTTCTGACGGCGCTTGACCGTCCACATGACGAGCCCCGTGCCGACCATCGCCGTGCCCGCGAGACTGACGATGAAGTACAGCCAGCGCAGTTGCATATCGCTGAAGCGTCCGAGATGCAGCGCATACAGCACGCCGCGCGTTTCGGCCGCGCCGCCGACGCTGTCCTTCACTTCGATGAGCTTGCCCGTCACGCCATCGAAGAGCATGTACTGCGGACTCATCGACACGCGCGACGCCTCACCTCGCGAAACAGCCACGCGCGCGGTGCTGTCGCCGGGATTGGTGATCGTCACGCGACCGACCTTGTCGCGGCCCCAGCGCGCTTGCGCTTCGCGCACCATCGCATCGACGCGTACAAGCGGCGCGTTCTGTCCGGAAGACTCGCGAGGCTGAATGAACGCGCTGAGTTGCGAAGTCATCGCGGCGCGTTCGGCGGGTGTCCTGAAGGCGGTCTGCGCGCCCCACGGCATGTACATCGCCATCAACGTGACGAGGCCGGTGTAGGTGATCATCGCGTGAAATGGCAGACCGAATACCGACAGCGCGTTATGCGCGTCGAGCCATGAACGCTGACCCTTGCCCCATCTGAATGTGAAAAAGTCGACGAAAATTTTCTTGTGCGTAATGACGCCGCTCACGATCGCGACGAGCATGAACATGGCGCACAGGCCCGCGAGCCAGCGCCCCCATAACACCGGCATGAAATAAAACTGGAAATGAAAGCGATAGAAAAATTCACCGCCGAGGGTCTCGCGCGCGGTCGTGCGCTCGCCCGTGACCGGATCGAAACGGGCTGATTCGAATGCGCGCTTGCCCTTGGATGCGCCCGGCGTACGCCAGAACGAATCGATGACGCTCGTGCGTTCGTCCGGCAATGCGAAGCTCCACTGCGTACTGCCCGCCGCGATCTTGCCGAGCGTCTCGACGACGCGTTGCGCGACGAGCGCCGCATCCGGCATGTCGCGCTGCTGCGCTTGCTCGGGCCGCATCCATTGCGACGTTTCGTCCTTGAAGTAGCTGACGGTCCCGGTAAGGAACATCGCGTAGAGAATCCAGCCCGCGAGCAGGCCCGCCCACGTATGCAGATCGGACATGCTCTGGCGAATGCCGCGGCCTTTCGCTTTGGAATCGCGCGCGCTTTTCACGAGACGTGTCCTCCCGGCCATACCGTCCATGCGGCCATCAACAGCGGCACGGCGATGAACGCGAGCCCGCTCCATGCCCGACGCGCGCTGCGAACCGCGAACACCCAGATCACCGCGCACACGTAGACGACGAAGCTCACGAGCATGCCGGCGAGCACGGCTTGCGGCTTGCTCATCGGCAGGGCGAGTGCCGCGACGCTCGCGAGCGCGGCGAGCGCGTATCCGCCGAATATCGCGGCCACGATGCGAGAGACGAGCGGGCCGTGCCGGACGAGCGCGCTCATTGGTCGTGTACGCGTCGGCGCGTCATAGGCTTTCAAGGCGTTCTATGCGAAAGATTGGCCGGATGCACGTCTGCAACGACGAGACGGAATCAGGCGCGTTGAGGTCCGCGTTGCGCGGCGTAAATGATAATAATTATCAATAACGCTCCGCAAGCTTGTCAAGCAACGCTTAAAAGTGGAACGCTGTGGCGCGATCGCGCGAACAGAATGCGATGCGCGTGTGGCGCATCGGCGAGCACAAGATGGACGAACTGGCGGCGTTTATTCTTTGCCCGTGACCCACTTTTTCGTCGCGTGATAGCCGCGCTTCGACGTATCGGCGATGGCATGTCCGGCCGATTTCGCGCCGTCGCCGATGGCGTGCGCCGCATCCCGCGCCGCACGTCCGGTCTGGCGCCCGGCCGATTTCACGTCTTCCTTGAACTGATGGGCGCCCGATTCGACGCTCGCATGTGCCAACGGGCCGAGCGCGATCAGCAAGGCCGGAACGATGAGCAAGGTAGTCTTTTTCATGCCGGCGATTTTCGCATATGGCGCGGACCGCTCCGTTCAGCAAAAAAACGGAACGAACGTGTCACGCGCGGTGTGACTCTCAGCAAGCCGTCGGCCGCACGCGCTCGACTTCGAGTCCGAAAAACGGACGCAGTCGCGTGCCGACTACATTGCCGAAGAAGGCCGCGACGAGCCACAGCCAGCCATGCAAGCTGCCCGATACGATGCCGCTGAAATACGCACCGATGTTGCAGCCGTACGCGAGCCGCGCGCCATAACCGAGCAGCAAGCCGCCGACGATCGCCGCGATCAGCGAGCGCATCGGCACGCGCCAGACGGGCGCATAGCGGCCCGCGAGCGCGGCGGCGAGCATCGCGCCGAGCACGATGCCGATATCCATCACGGATGTAACGTCGTGAGAAATCGGCGCGGCGAGCGCGGCCGCGTTGGCCTTGCTCATCCAGTATGGCCAGCTCGCGGTATCGACGCCGAACAGGGCCGCCGCTTTCGCGCCCCACAACGCGAACGCGGACGTGATGCCCCATGGACGCCCGGACAGTGCGAGCGTCGCGAAGTTGAGCACGGCGAGGGCGATGCCGCCTGCCACGAGCGGCCACGGTCCATGCAGCCATGGCGATGTATGCGCCGGCTGCACGTGCGCGGCGACGAGCTTGCCATGACGGCGCTTCTCGATGACGACCGTGACCGCCGCGATCAGCGCGAACACGATCCAGTTGACGGCGAGCGCGGGCCCCGCGCCGAGCGTCTTCACGAGCGATACCGGTTGCATTTGCGGCAATGCGGTCCAGAACGGCATGTGCGCGGTCGCGATGACGGAACCCGCGATGAACGCAGCGAGCGTCACGATCATTCGCGTGCTGCCGCCGCCGACGGTGTACAACGTGCCCGACGCACAGCCGCCGCCCAGTTGCATGCCGATACCGAAGATGAACGCGCCCACGACCACCGACGTCCCTACCGGCGACACGAGCCCGGTCACCGGCGTGCCGAAAAGCGACCCTGCCGCGAGCGCGGGAAAGAACAGCGCGACGCCGACCGCGAGCATCAGCATTTGCGCGCGCAGCCCGGCGCCGCGGCCATCGGAGATGAACACGCGCCACGCCGACGTGAAACCGAACGCCGCGTGATAAAGCGAGACGCCGAGCAGCGCGCCGACCACGTAAAGCGCAGCCTGGCGCGCGCCGACGGTTTGCCCGAGATACACCGCGCCGAGGACGATCAACAACGCGGCGATGCCGAGCGGCTTCGGATCGATATCCGCGCGGCGTGCAAGAGGAGTAGCGAGATCTGACATGACGATAAGCGTTTCGAAAAAATGCGGAACAGCTACCTATTTTCTCGCGTTTGGCTGATCTTCGCAGGCGGCACAGCGCTTGCATCGGCCGTTGCATCGAAGCCCTTTCCTGCACGGAGAAGAAGATGCATATCGTCTGTCACATGATGTCGTCGATCGACGGCCGCAGTCTCACCGACAACTGGAACCTCGATTTCGCGTCGCCCACCTACGAAGACACCGCCGCGCGCTTCAACGCCGATGCGTGGGTATGCGGCCGCGTCACGATGCAGGAAATCTCGCATGGCAAGGACCGCGACTATCCGCGCGGGCTCGCGAAGCGTCCGATTCCACGCACCGATCATTTCGCCAAACGCGACGCGAGCCAGTACGCGATTTCCATCGATCCGAAGGGACGTGTCGCCTGGAAGAGCAATACGGCGCTCGAATCGCATATCGTCGAAGTGCTGAGCGAGAGCGTCGATGACGATTACCTCGCGTATCTGCAATCGATCGACGCATCGTATGTGTTCGGCGGCAAGGACGATATCGAACTGAAGCGCGTCGTCGAAACGCTCGAACGCGAGTTGAAGATCAAGAAGCTGATCGTCGAAGGCGGCGGACATGTGTCGGGCGCGTTCGTCAATGCGCAGCTTGCCGATGAAGTCAGCGTGCTGATCATGCCGCTCGTCGATGGACGCGAAGCGCATACGTCGTCGTTCGAAGTCGCGATGGACAAGTGGAAAACGCCCGCCTACCTCAAGCTGGATTCCATCGAAAAACTGGAACACGACGTCGTCTGGCTGCGCTATACGCGCAAGTCCTGAACCTCGGGATTTACCCGCGCCACCGCATGCAAGCCGTTAAAAATGCGGCTTGCATTGTTATAATTCTTTCATCCCGCGAATAAAAGCTAACATCATTCCTCGCGCCGCTCCGATGGCCAAGAACGACCGCCTGCGTGCCCTTTCCGGCGCGCTCGAAAAACAGAACGTGATGCGTCTGCGCGATGCGGCCGCGCTGCTCGGCGTTTCGGAGATGACGGTGCGCCGCGATATCGCCGCGCATCCCGGCCAGTTCACCTATCTCGGCGGCTATATCGTCAGCGCCGCCGATGTCCCCAACGCGGGCTACACGATCGAGGAAGAGAAAGACCATTTCGCGCAAGCGAAGGCGGTCGCTTCGAATCACGCGGCGCGTCTGCTCGCGGATAGCGAAACCATCTTCATCGATTGCGGCACGACGCTGACCACGCTCGCGCGGCAGATTCCCACGGAGATGCATCTCACTGTCGTGTGCTATTCGCTCAATGTCGCGGAAATTTTGCGGCGCAAGCCCAACGTGCGGATGATCCTGCTCGGCGGCGTCTATGTGCCGTCATCGGAATCGTTCGCCAGCGACGAGAGCGTCGAAACCTTGCGGCGCATGGGCATCAACAAGGCGTTCATGTCGGCAGGCGGCGTCGATGAAGCGCGCGGCGTGACGTGCTGGAACTTTCATGAAGTCGCCATCAAGCAAGCCGCGATGGCGAGTTCGGTGGAACGTCATCTCGTCGTCGATGCGAGCAAGTTCGGCAAGGTCAAGGCCGTGCGCTTCTCGCAGCTTTCCGAGTTCGATTCGGTGATTACCGAGGAAGGTCAGAAGCTCCGCAAACGCGTCTGAATCGTTCCGATAAAAATCAGAAAGGCTCGTTCAGGTTTCGAACGAGCCTTTTTTGTTCCGCTTTTCGAAGGGCGTTACTGTCTGCGTCCCAGCGCGAACAACGTCCCCGCAACGAGAATGAACGCGCCGATGATGACCTTCTGCCAGGTGCTCGGCACGCCGATGAGAATCAGCACGCTATTGATGAGCGTCACCAGCACGACGCCCAAAAGCGTACCCACCACCGTTCCCGTACCGCCCGTGATGCGGGCACCGCCGAGAATCACCGCCGCGATCACATCGAGTTCCGTGCCGACGAGATCGAACGGGTTCGCAAGCCGGTTCGTCGACACGTGCAGGATGCCCGCCACGCCCGCCAGCAAGCCGGTATAGCCGAACACGAAAAGATGAATGGCGCGCAAGTTATAACCGAGACGTTCTGCAATGGCGAGCGAGCCGCCCATCGCATAGACGCCGCGGCCCATCATCGTGCGATTGAGCAGCCACCAGGTCACGATCGCCGCGATCACGAGCGCGAGCACGGACACCGGCAACACCGCGCGCAAGCCATCCGGCGTGTGATAGAAAAACAGCGGCAGGCGCCCGAACGTATCCATGCTGTGCGGAATGTTCATGAAGAACTGCGTGCCGACGAACGTCAGCAACAATCCGCGATACAAATATTGCGTGCCGATGGTGACGATCAGCGAAGGCGCTTTCAATCGATGCACGAGCATGCCGTTGATGACGCCGAGAATCACGCCGCCGATTGCGCCCGCAAGCAGAATCAGCACGAACGGGCACTCCGGCCACCAGGCGAAGACAGCCTTCGTGATCGAATACATCGTCAACGCGGCGATTGCCGTGAACGACACGTCGATGCCGCCCGACGCCAGCACGACGAGCGTGCCGAGCGCGAAGAGCGAGACCGTCGTCGCGGAATGGAGCATGTCGAACAGTGTCGCGAACTGGAAGAAGCGCGGATTGATGCTGCCCACGACGAGACACGTCACCACGATCAGCCCGACCGTGAACCACTCCGGATTGCGCATCAGTTGCGCATACAGATTGCCCTTGCGCACGCGCGGCGCGACTTGGGCCGCGTGTTGCGGCATCGTCTCGCTTCCCGTGCGGCGGATGGATTCGCTCATGCTCATGCTGCCTCTGAAAGTAGCGCGTGATAAAGATCGGCCTCGTTCAAGCGATCCGCGCGATATTCGTTCGCGACGCGGCCTTTCTTCATCATCAGAATACGGTCGCAGTTCTGCAGCAGTTCGGGCAGGTCGTCGCTGATCAATATGATGCCGATGCCCTCCTTCGACAGCCGCTGCATGATGCGATAAATGATGTCCTTCGATCCCACATCGACGCCCACGGTCGGACCATGCAGGATCAGCACGCGCGGATCGATCGCGAGCCAGCGGCCGATCAGCACGCGCTGCTGGTTGCCGCCCGAAAGCGATTGCACCGGCTTGTCGACATCGGGCGTCGCGATCTGCAAGTCCTTCACGGTGCGCTCGGCAAGCTCTTGCGCACGCTTGCGATCGATCTGACCGAAGCGGTCACGCAGGCTCGCGATCATCGCGGTGACGACGTTGTCGCGAATCGGCTTGTCGAGAAAAAGCCCTTCGTTCAGGCGGTCTTCGGGCACATAGCCGATACGTTGCGCCTTCGCATCCGCGGGCGAATGCAGACGCACGCGCATGCCGTCGAGCGTCACCGTGCCCGTGTCCGCAGGCGCGACGCCCGCAAGCGCACGCGCAAGTTCGTTGCGGCCCGAATCGAGCAGCCCCGTCACGCCGAGAATCTCGCCCTTGTGCAGCTTGAACGACACATCGGCGAACTGGCCCTTGCGGCCGAGACCTTGGACGTCGAGCACGATCTGCGACGCGCCTCCGTCACCTTCCGCGCGATAGCGTTCCGTCGACAGATGCTTGCCCGTCATGAGCTCGCTGATCTGCGCCTTCGTATAGTTTTCGATTGGACCTTGCGCCATCTTCTGGCCGTCGCGTAGCACGATCACTTCGCCGCCGATCGCATAGCACTCGTCGAGCTTGTGACTCACGAACAGCACGGCGACGCCATCCGCGCGCAAACGCGCAAGCACGGCGATGAGGTTATCGACTTCTTTCTGCGTGAGCGATGTCGTCGGCTCGTCCATGATGACGAACTTCGCTTCGCTCGCAATGGCGCGCGCGATCGCAACGAGCTGGCGCGTCGCGAGCGGCAGTTGCTCGATGAGCGTCTTCTGGAAATCCGCGTCGCCCGGCAGTCCGACGGCTTCTAGCGCACGCGCGGCGGTTTGTGCGAGCGCTTTGCGATCGAACGTGCGCGCGAGCTTGCCCGCATGTTCCGCGAGTTCGGATGTCAGCGCGACGTTCTCCGCGACGCTCATGTTCGGCAGCAGCGACAAGTCCTGATAAACGGTTTCGATGCCCGCCGAAAGCGATTCGAGCGGCGAAAGCTTCTTGTGACGCGCGCCTTCGATCACGAGCTCGCCTTCATCGGGCGGTTGCGCGCCCGAGATGATCTTGATGAGCGTGCTCTTGCCGCAACCGTTCTCGCCGAGCAAGTGATAGATCTGGCCGCGCTCGAACGAGAGGCTTACGCCACGCAGCGCATAGACGCCGGTGAAACGTTTATGGATATCGACGACTTCGAGGAGCGGTGTCATATCGTGTAGTCGAGCGAGGCACACCGCAGTGCGCCTCGCGAATGGCATCAGAAGTTGTATTGCTTGTAGTTCGACTTGTCGACATCGACCCAGCCGGTGCCGCGCACGATCACGCCCTTGCCCGGGCCCTTCGTGACCGTCACCTTGTTATAGCCGGTGATGCCGAGGTCTGCGCCGTTCTGCACTTCCTTGCCGTCGACGAGCATCTGCGCGACCTTGTTCATCGCGAGACCGGCGAGCTTCGGATCCCAGAACGCGATGCCGTTGATCGCGCCGCTTTCGAGGAACTTGGCCGCTTCCGTCGGCAAGCCGGTGCCGTACACGCAGATCTTCCCGACCTTGCCGGCCTCTTCGACCGCGCGGCCGATACCGATGACGTCGAGCGACGACGAACCCTGGAAGCCCGTCAGATCCGGATGCTTGCGCAGCACTTCCTTCGCGACCTGATACGCGCGCTCGCCATCGTTATTCGTTTCGAGCTTCGGTTCGACCAGATCCATCTTCGGATACTTGGCCTTCGCATTGCCGATGCCGCCATCGGCCCATTGCACCTGCGAGCGCGAGCCGAGCGAGCCGACCAGCACGGCCCACTTGCCCTGATTATTCATGCACTTCGCGAGGCGCTCGTTCAGGCCCGCGCCGTATGCGGTGTTGTCGAAGGCTTCGATGTCGACCATCGTGTTCTTCGCGTTGTCCGCTTCATGCGTGACGACCTTGATGCCGCGATCCATCGCTTTCTTGAGCGCGGGTTCGAGCGTCGGCGGATCGTAGGGCACTACCGCAATTGCCGTGACCTTCTTCGCGATCAGATCCTCGATGATCTTGAGTTGCTGCGCGGCGTCGGCGCGGCCCGGACCCGTCTGATATGCATTGATGTTCGGATTCTCCTTGCCGAACTCCTTCACGCCTTCGTCCATGCGATTGAACCAGTTGATGCCGGTCACTTTCACGACCGTCACGATGGTTTCGTTGGTTGCGGCCTGCGCCGCTGCGATCGCGCCCGCCGCGAGTGCGATCGCGGTGAGTGCGGTGCCCAGTTTGCTCAGTTTCATTGCGTTGTCTCCTTTATCTATCCATTGGTCTCTTTGAACATCACACGCAACACTAACGTCCGGTCGATGCGGGCGGCGGTGGAACATTGCTCTTGGGCGCGGCTCCGCCGATGCCGAAGATCGCGCGCACGCGGTCGCCGCCCGCGAATGCAAGCGATGCGAGCAGCAGGAAGCCCCACGCGCAATCGCCGAAAAACTGCGATACGCCGAGCAGATTGAAGAGGCTCGACAGAAATTGCAACACGGTCGCGGCGAGAAACACGCAGACGATGCGTCCATAACCGCCCGCCGGATTCACGCCGCCCATCACCGCGATCAGGATCGCGATCAGCAGATACGAATTGCCGTAGTCCCACTTCGCGCTCGACGTATGCGTCGCGCTGATGAGACCCGCGAGCGAGGCGAGCACGCCGCACATGCCATACGTGAGAATCAGCATGCGCGCGCGCGGAATGCCCGCGTAGAACGCGGCCTTCGGGTTCGTGCCCATCAGATAGAGACGCAGACCGAACGGCGTACGCTTCAGAATCCAGCCGAGCAGCAGAACCGCGGCGATGAAGATCCACAGTGAAATGGGCACTTGCAGGAAGGTGCCGTTGCCGATGTTCGACAGCGGATCGACGTATTCCACGCGCACGGATGCGCCGTTGCTCAACACCACCGCGATGCCGGTGAAGAGCAACTGCGTGCCGAGCGTGCAGAGAATCGGCGTGAGCTTCAGCTTCGCGATGACGACGCCATTGAGCAAGCCGCCGAGCGCACCCATCACCATGACGATGCATACGAATACCGCGGTATAGAGCGCGGGCGAATCGTCGGCGGAGACCATATGCGGCAGCATCATCGCGGCGACCATGCCGGAGAGATTCGCAAGGCCCACGCCCGACAGATCGATGCCGCCGTTGCCCGACACCATCGACAGCATGATGCCGAGCGCAAGCAGGCCGAGCTCCGGCAACTGGCCGCCCATCGACTGAAGATTGTCGATGTCGAGGAACTGGCCGTGCGACATCCACGTTGCGACGATCACCACGAGCACGTTCACGCCGATCAGAAAGTTGAACTGGCGATCCGCGAGCCACTTCGACGCTTTCATTGCGTGACGCTCCTTTCCGCTAGCAGCGCGTTGATTTCATCGAGACGCGGCATCGACGGCGCGGTGCCCGGACGCGTCACCGAAATGCTCGCGAGCGCGCAGCCGAAGCGCACTGCATCCACAGGGCTTTCGCCGCGTGCGAGGGCCGCCGCGAAGCCGCCGGTGAAGCCATCGCCCGCGCCCGCCGTCTCGACGACGCGGCCGCATTCGAAAGCAGGCACGAGCGTCGATTCGTTCGACGTATGCAAGAGCGCGCCCGCTTCGCCGAGCGTGACGATCACGGCGCGTGCGCCTTTTTGGAGCAGTACGTTCGCGGCGCGGCGTGCGTCGTCCGCCGAAGCGATCTCGATGCCGGTGAGCGCCTGCGCTTCGGTTTCGTTCGGCGTGATGTAGTCGCACAGCGGATAGATATCGTCCGTCAGCGGCAAGGCGGGCGCGGGATTGAACACCGTCGTCACGCCATGTTTGCGCGCGAGTTCGAGTCCACGGCGCGCGGCCGGAATCGGTTGTTCGAGCTGCGTGACGAAGACGCCGGCACGCGCGATATCGTCTTCGATCGCATCGACGTCTTCGGGCGCGAGCGTGCCCGCAGCGCCCGCCGCGACGATGATCGCATTGCCGCCCGTGTTCTCATCGACATAGATATGCGCGGCACCCGTCGCGACATCGTTCATTACCGTTGCGCGCGATGTGATGCCTTCGGCGCTCCATGTCGCCTGCGCGATATCGCCGAACGCATCCGCGCCGATGCGGGTGCAGAAGATCACGTCCGCGCCCGCGCGTGCGGCGGCCACCGCCTGATTCGAGCCCTTGCCGCCCGGTCCCATCTGGAACGCGGAACCCGCGACCGTTTCGCCGAGCAGCGGCATGCGTTGCGCGCGAAACGCGAGGTCCGTCACATAGATGCCGAGAATGACGACGCTTTTCATCGCGTGCCTCCGTGCGCGGCTTCGGGCGCATCCGGCGCGAGTTGCACGCCCTTCTTGAAGATGAAGCAGCCATAGCCGCGCGCTTCGCCCGTCGCGATCACGCAATATGCGTTCTTCGCGCGCTCGTAGAACGCGAAGCGTTCGACCGGCGCGAAGGGCAGCGCGCGGCCTTCGGCATCGTCCACTTCGCGTTGCGCTTCCCGTTGCACGGCGGGCAAGGTAGTTGCATCGCCAACTATCTCCATGCGGCCCGCGGGATCGTCGACGAACGTATCGAGCGGCAGCACCGACAACACGGCGCGCACCGCACGTGGCGCGCTCACGCCGTCCATGCGCAGCACGCGGCCGAGCACCGTTTTGCGCGCGACAGAGTCAGCGGGGAAATGGGCATCGCAGATCACCACTTCGTCGCCGTGGCCCATCGCGGCAAGCGCGTACAGGATATCGGCGTTCAAGAGCGGATCGATGTTCTTCAGCACAGCGTCTCCTCCATGCATGAGCGCGTTCCGTATCGGAATCGCGCCGAGTCAATTCCTTGATCAGTCTCCGTACGGCACCCAGATGTTCTTCACTTGCACCGCCTGTCGAAGGAAAGGCAGCCCTTCGCTTGCGGCATCGTGCCAGTCGAACACGCGGCCCTGATCGACGAACGTGCGCTTCAGATTGCCGATCGACTCGCGCTCCACCATCGCCGATAGCGCCGCGCCGTGGAAGCACCAGAGCGCATCGACGTCATCGTGTTGCGCGAGCGTTTGCGCCAGCGAACGCGCATCGCCGGTCACGATGTTCAGCGCGCCGCCCGGCACATCCGATGTCTCGACGACCTGATAGAAGTCCGTCGCCATCAGCGGACACGTCTCGCTCGGCACGACGACCACGCGATTGCCCAGCGCGAGCGCGGGCGCGACGAGCGACACGAACCCGAGCAACGGCGCTTCATCGGGACACACGATGCCGATCACGCCCAGCGCTTCGTGCATCGCCAGCGCGACGCCATGCAGCGGGGGCGCATGCACGGCGCCGTCGTACTTGTCGGCCCAAGCGGCATACGTGAAGAACCGCGCGATCGATGCATCGACTTCGCGCTTCGCATCGCGCTCGCTCGAACCGGCGCGCGTGACGAGCTGCTTCGCGAATTCATCGGCGCGTGCGCTCAGGTTTTCCGCGAGGTAGTACAGCACTTGCGCGCGGTTGTGCGCGCTCGCCGACGACCATTTCGTCATGCCGCGCGCGGCCGCGACCGCATTGCGTATGTCCTTGCGATTGCCTTCGCCCACTTCGCCGACGATCTCACCGGCGGGCGAATGCACGAGCCGCGAATAACCGCTGTCGGGCCGCGCCTGCTTGCCGGCGATGAAGAGCTTCGCCGTGCGATCGAGCGCACTCACATTGCCGGCATCGACGAGCGAATCCGGTTGCGCCTGCAACGATTTCGTTTCGCCGCGCACCGGAAGCTTGGCCCATGCGCGCGGCTTCAGGTATTCGTAGATGCCCTCGCGTCCGCCTTCGCGTCCGAAGCCCGACTCGCGATATCCGCCGAAGCCGACCGCCGCATCGAAGAGATTGGTCGCGTTGATCCACACGACGCCGCATTGCAGGCGCGGCGCGACGTCGAGCGCGCGGCTGATGTTCTCGCTCCACACGCTCGCGGCAAGGCCGTAGCGCGTGTTATTTGCGAGCGCAACGGCTTCTTCCGGCGTGCGGAAGCTCATCGTCACGAGCACGGGCCCGAAGATCTCTTCCTGCGCGAGCGTCGATGCGGGCGCGACGTTGGTGACGAGCGTCGGCGGAAAGAATGCACCGCTCTCGGGCAACGTGGCACGCGGCGATCGATAGACTTCGCAGCCTTCGCGCTCGCCCTTGTCGACGAGCGCGCGAATGCGTTCGAGCTGAATGTCGTCGACGACCGCGCTCATGTCGATGCCCTTATCCAGCGACGTGCCGACGCGCAGCGTATCCATGCGGCGCTTCAGCTTCTCGACGAAGCGCGCTTCGATGCCTTCCTGCACGAGCAGACGCGAGCCCGCGCAACACACTTGTCCCTGATTGAACCAGATCGCATCGACAACGCCTTCGACGGCGCTGTCGATATCGGCATCGTCGAACACGATGAATGGCGACTTGCCGCCGAGTTCGAGCGTGAGCGACTTGCCCGAACCCGCCGTGCTCGCGCGGATCTGACGGCCCACTTCGGTCGATCCCGTGAATGCGATCTTCGCGACGCGTTGATGTTCGACGAGCGCCGCGCCCGTGCTGCCATCGCCGGTGACGATGTTGAGCACGCCCTTCGGCAAGCCCGCGCGATGCGCCAATTCAGCGAACAGCAACGCCGTCAACGACGTGAATTCCGCGGGCTTCAGCACGACGGTATTGCCGAGCGCGAGCGCCGGCGCGATCTTCCACGCGAGCATCAGCAGCGGGAAATTCCACGGCACGATCTGGCCGATCACGCCGAGCGGCGCCCAGTCCGCGAACTCCTTGTCCTGCAGTTGCGCCCATCCCGCGTGATGCAGAAAATGCCTTGCTACAAGGGGTATATCGATATCGCGCGACTCGCGGATCGGCTTGCCGTTGTCGAGCGATTCGAGCACGGCGAAGAGACGGCTGTGCCGCTGCACCATGCGCGAAAGCGCATAGAGATGACGCGCGCGCCCCGCTCCGCCGATGGCTTGCCAGCCTTCGAGCGCATCGTGCGCGGCTTGCACAGCGGCATCGACATCCGCTCCCGTGCCTTGCGCGATCGATGCGAGCACGCGGCCGGTCGCGGGTTCTCGTGAGTCGAAGCGCGCGGCGTCGTCGCTGTCGCGCCATACGCCGTTGATGAAGTGACCGAAGCGCCCGTCATGCTGATCGAGCCATGCGCGCGCGGCGCGATCGTCTTCCGGTGCGGGTCCATATTCCATTGAAGAGAAGTATTCGGCAACGCTCATGAGGCTGTTTAGTGAAGTCTGTTGGATCAGGCGACGGGATGGCGATTGAACGACGAATAACGTCCGCTCACATGATGTTCGAGCTGGCGTTCGATATCCGCGAGCAGGCTCGATGCGCCGATGCGAAACAGATCCGCTTCGAGCCATTCGCGCCCGAGCTCTTCCTTCATGAGGATCTGATACTCGAGCACCGACTTCGCAGTCGACACGCCGCCCGCCGGCTTGAAGCCGATCATGACGCCCGTGCGCGCGAGATAGTCGCGGATCATCCGCACCATCACGAGCGACACGTCGAGCGTCGCGTTGACGCTTTCCTTGCCCGTCGATGTCTTGATGAAATCGGCGCCGGCCATCATGCAGATCATCGATGCCTTCGCGACATTCGACAGCGTGCGGATATCGCCGGTCGCGAGAATCGCCTTGACGTGCGCGTCGCCGCATGCCGCGCGGAAATCGCGCATCTCGTCGTAGAGCGCTTTCCAGTTGCCCGTCAGCACATGCTCGCGCGTGACGACGATATCGATCTCGGACGCGCCATCTCTCACCGATGCCTCGATCTCGCGCAACTTCAGTTCGTGCGGATTGAGGCCAGCGGGAAAGCCCGTCGATACGGCCGCGACCGGAATGCCGCTGCCCTCGAGCGCGTTCACTGCCGTCCTGACGTAACGGTGATAGACGCACACCGCCCCCGTTTTGATCGACAGAGGCGGCATGCCGAGCGCGTCGAGCAGATCGTCGCGCAATGGACGGCGCGCCTTCGCACAGAGACGTTCGACGCGGCCATGCGTGTCGTCGCCGGAAAGCGTCGTGAGATCGATGCAGGTGATGGCCTTGAGCAGCCACGCCGCCTGCGCGTCTTTCTTGACCGCGCGGCGCGTGCCGAGCGTCGACGCGCGGCGCGTCACCGCCGACTGATTCACGCGCAGGCCGTCGAGCCAGGCGAGATCGAACGGCACGCCGGGATTGCGCGCGCTGGCGTGAACCTGGGCCTTGCCGGGCCACGCGACGATGGACTTCGATGCAGTTTCCAGCATGAGATCGGTATGCCGGCGTCTTGTGCGACGCACAACAGTTTTTGATAGATTGATCTCAGTTTATAGCATTCTTGTTAGGATCGTGACATAGGGAAAGTTCGGAGACGACCGCGCCGAGTCTCACTCTTCCGTGCAAACCCTCGGTTGACGTCTTTGCGTTCATCGACGCAAACTTGAAGCGCTTCAAATTCAGTCGATCAACCCAGACAGAGCAAATTCGGCAACGCAACCGAACTTTCTTGCTTTCGATTTGAAGCGCTTCAATTTCGAACGATACAAGGAGACACCGCATGTCCTCGCACCTTCCCCGCACTGTCCTGCGCGCGCTCGCCGCCGCGTGCGTCGCAGCATCGAGTCTCACTGCCGCGCACGCCGCCGACATCAAGATCGGCGCGCTCTTCCCCTTCAGCGGCGGACTCGCGCTGCTCGGCGACGAAAGCTATCGCGGCGTGCAGCTCGCCGTCGACGAGCGCAACGCGGCGGGTGGCATCAACGGCGAGAAAGTGGTGCTCGTCAAGGCCGATGCCGTCGATGCCAATCAGGCCGTCGGCGAAGCGCGGCGTCTGACGTCGGTGGAAAACGTGTCGGCGGTGTTCGGAAGTTATTCGTCGGCGGTGTCGTCGGCGGCGACGCAAGTGACCGAGCTCGCGGGCGTGCCGTTCTTCGAACTCGGCGCGACGGCGGACACCATCACGAGCCGCGGCTTCAAGTATCTGTATCGCAGCAACTCGACCACGAAGACCTTCGCGGACGGCACGCTCGAAGCGCTGACCAAGGTCGTCGCGCCGCAACTCAAGGTGGATCCGAAGACGCTGAAGATCGCGATCATCGCGGAAGACGGGCCGTACGGCACGCTCGTCTCCGGCTTTCAGAAGGAAGGCGCGAAGAAGCTCGGTCTGAACGTCGTGCAGGTGTTGCCGTATTCGGCGAAGAGCGTCGATCTGTCGTCGCTGATTTTGCGTCTGAAGGGCGCGGACGTCGATATCGTGCTGCAGACCTCGTATCAGAACGACTCGATCCTGTTCTTCCGCCAGGCCGCGCAGGCCGGCTTCAAGCCGAAGGCGGTCATCGGCGCGGGCGGCGGCTACTCGCTCTCGGATACGGCCAAGGCCGTCGGCGCGCAAATGAACGGCGTGTACGACATCGACTTCCCGCAAGTCGCGATGAACGAGAAAGGCGCACCCGGCCTCGAAACATTCACCGCCGAATATCAGAAGCACTTCGGCATGGCGCCGCGATCGGGCCATAGCCTCGTGAACTATGTCGGCGCGAAAGCGTTCCTCGATGTGCTCGCCAACGCGAAATCCACCGACAAGGACAAGATCCGCGCCGCCGTGCTCGCCTACAAGAAGCCGACGGGCACGACCGCCGCTGGCTGGGGCTTCCAGTTCGCCGACAACGGCCAGAACCAGCTCGCGACCACCAACGTGATGCAGTGGCAAGGCGGCAAGCTCGTCACCGTCTATCCGGAAGCGGTCGCGATCGCGAAGCCCGTCGCGGCGCAGTAAAACCGCCGCTGTCGACCCGCATTTCTCTTTCACTCGAACCGCGGGGCGCGTGACACGCGCTGCGCGGTGTCCAGGAAACGAGCATGTCCATTCTTCTGCAACTTCTGGTCAACGGCCTGTTGCTGGGCGGCGCGTACGCGATCATCAGCATCGGCCTCACGCTGATCTTCGGCGTCGTGCGCGTGGTCAACTTCGCGCACGGCGAGCTGCTGATGGTCGGCATGTACGCCGTCTGGCTGCTCGCCGCGAAGCTCGGCTGGCATCCGTATGTGTCGGCGGTGCCGGTCGCGCTGCTGCTCTTCGCATTCGGCGTGCTGATCCAGCGCTTCATCATCCAGCCGCTGCTTTCCGCCGACGCGCACATTCAGATTTTCGCGACCGTCGGCGTGTCGACCGCGCTCGTGAATCTCGCGCTGATGATCTTCGGCGCGGACGTGCATCCCGTCGATGTGAGCTTCGGCACCGAGCATCTGCAGTTCGGCGACATCAACATCGTGAGCGGGCAACTGATCACGTTTGCCGCCGCGCTCGCGGTCGCGGGCGGGCTGCATCTGTTCCTGCAACGCACCTACACAGGTCGCGCGTTTCGCGCGGTGGCGCAGCATCGCTACGCGGCCTCGCTGATGGGCGTCAACGTGAAGACGACGTACGTGCTCGCGTTCGGCATCGGCGCGGCGCTGGTCGGGCTCGCGTCGGGCTTGCTGGTCGCGCAGTATCCGGTGTTCCCGACCGTCGGCCAGTACTTCGTGCTGACCGCGTTCGTCATCGTCGTGCTGGGCGGTCTCGGCAGCTTGCCGGGCGCGCTCGTCGGCTCGATCGTGATCGGGCTCATCGACAGTCTCGCGGGCTACTACATCTCGCCCGACATGAAGGAAGTCGTCTACTTCGCGATCTTCCTCGTGATTCTCGTGGTGCGCCCGACCGGTCTCTTCGGTCTCGGACGCGGCTCCGAATAACGTTCAGCGAGGCATTCGATGTTTGCCAATCTCCTGCATCCGCGCGGCTACATGGGCGCGCTGGCGCTCGTCGCGCTGCTCGCCGTGCCGTTCGCGCTGCAATCGCCGTTCGCGTTTCACCTGGCCGTGCTCGTGTGCATCTTCGGCGCGCTCGCGACGGCGTGGAATATCGTCGGCGGATTCGCCGGACAGTTGTCGCTCGGACACGCGGTGTTCTACGGCATCGGCTCGTACGCGGCGACGCTGCTCGTCATCAACTTCGGCATCACGCCGTGGCTCGGCATGTTCGCGGGCGCGGTGATCTCGGCGATGGCGGCGATCGTCATCGCGTATCCGACGCTGCGTCTGCGCGGACCGTTCTTCGCGCTCGCCACGATCGCGTTCCTCGAAGTGTGCCGCCTGCTCACGGTGCACGAGGAAAGCTGGACGGGCGGCTCGGCGGGCCTGAACGTGCCGCTCAACATCGGCCTGCAATGGATGGTGTTCCGCGAAAAGTGGGCGTATCTGCTGATCGCGTTCGGCTTTCTTCTGGTGACGTTGTGGGCCGCGTGGCTCATCCGCCGCTCGCGCTTCGGCTTCTATCTGATCGCCGTGCGCGAACGTGAAGATGCGGCGCGCGCGGTCGGCGTGAACGCGGTGAAGGTGAAGATCGGCGCGGCGGTGATCTCGGCGGTGCTGACGAGTCTCATCGGCTCTTTCCACGCGATGTATCTCACCTTCATCGATCCGTCCGCGGCGTTCTCGCTGGAACTGTCGGTGCAGATCGCGATGTTCGCGCTGATCGGCGGACTCGGCAGCGTCGCCGGGCCGCTCGCGGGCACCGTCCTCGTGCTGCCGATCGCCGAGCTTGCGCGCGGCTGGCTCAGCTCGTTCGGCAGCGGCACGCACGGCTTCGTCTACGGTGTCGTGCTGGTGCTCGTCGTGCTGTTCATTCCGCGCGGACTCGTCGGGCATCTGGGCGGCTTCGTGCTGCGCTTCATCGACCGTCTGCCCGGCGCGCGCACGCCGCCGCCCGCACCGGCGAAGTCGATCGCGCCCGCCGATGCGTTGCCGCTCGGCACGCCGCTGCTCGTCGCGGAGCATCTGAAGAAGCGCTTCGGCGGACTCGTCGCGACCGACGATGTTTCCCTCACGCTGCACGCCGGCGAGATTCTCGGTGTGATCGGCCCGAACGGCGCGGGCAAGACGACGGTCTTCAATCAGCTTTCGGGCTTCATCCGGCCGAACGAAGGCATCGTGAAGATTCGCCTCGCCGATGGCACCTGGGCCGAACCGCGCACGCCCGATGCGTTCGCGAAGGACGGCGTCGGCCGTACTTTCCAGATCGCGCAGCCGTTCGCGGGTCTCTCGGTGCTGGAGAACATCATGCTCGGCGCGTTCATGCATACGCGGGTCCGCGTCGAAGCGGAATCGATCGCACGCGAAGTCGCGGAGATCACCGATCTCACGTCCTTGCTCGATACCGAAGCGCGCAGCCTCACGGTCGGCGGCATGAAGCGTCTCGAAGTGGCGCGCGCGCTCGCCACGCGCCCGCGCGCGCTTCTGCTCGACGAAGTGATGGCCGGTCTCAATCCCGCCGACATCGCGCGCGCGATCAACATGGTGCGGCGCATCCGCGATTCAGGAATCGCCGTGCTGATGATCGAGCACATGATGCAGGCGACGATGGCGCTGTCGGACCGCATCATCGTCATCAATGCCGGGCGCATGCTGAAGGAAGGCAAGCCGTCCGATGTCGTCAACGATCCTGAGGTGATTCAGGCCTATCTCGGCAAGGGGTATCTCGATGCTCAAGCTGCATAACGTCTCGGCCGGCTACGGCAAGAGCGAAGTTCTGCGCGGCGTCTCGCTCGATGTGCAGGAAGGCGAGATCGTCACGCTCGTCGGCGCGAACGGCGCGGGCAAGACCACGACGCTGAAGACGCTATGCGGAATCGTCGCGGCGCGCGGCGGCAGCATCACGTTTCAGGGACAGGAACTCGTTGGCAAGTCCTCGCACGACATCGTCGCGATGGGCGTCACGATGATTCCCGAAGGCCGTCAGCTGTTCCCGTTCCTGAGCGTCGAAGAGAACCTGCTGATGGGCGCGTTTCGTCACGCCGCACGAAGCGCGCGGCGCGAACGCATGGACGAAGTGCTCGAACTCTTTCCGCGCGTGCGCGAGCGTCTCACGCAACTTGCCGGATCGCTATCGGGCGGCGAGCAGCAGATGGTCGCCATCGCGCGCGGCATGATGTCCGCGCCGAAGCTCCTGATCTTCGACGAACCGTCGCTCGGTCTTTCGCCCTTGCTCGTCGAGCAGATGTTCGAAGTCGTCGGCACGGTCGCGGCGCGCGGCGTGACGGTGCTGCTCGTCGAACAGAACGTGTTCCATACGCTCAAGCTCGCGAACCGCGGATACGTGCTCGAAAACGGCGCCATCGCGCTTTCCGGAACGGGCGCAGAATTGCTCGATAGTCCCCACGTGCGGCGCGCCTATCTCGGTCATTGATTCAGCGAACCGGCGCATCGCATCCAGAAACCACGGAGATAAAAACTCATGCAAACCGAAGTGAAACCCGACGAACAAGTCATCGCCTATCAGTTGCCGCAAGTGCCGTACATGTCGAAGGACCTCGTGCACGGCGGCGTCATGACCGACTGGCTCGAAGACGACAACCTGTGGGTGCCCGCGACCGAAACCGTGTCGTTCAAGCCGCTCATTCTCAACGCGAGCCAGGGCTATTACGTGAATCTGCTGCGGGTGCGCTGCAGCGGCGTGATCTCGCGGCATCGTCATAGCGGCGCCGTTCATGCGATGGTGCTCAAGGGCCGCTGGTACTACCTCGAACACGACTGGGTCGCGGAGCAAGGCGGCTATGCGTTCGAGCCCGCGGGCGAAACGCACACGCTCTTCGTGCCCGAAGACGTGCCCGAGATGATTACCTGGTTCCATGTCACGGGCGGCTATACCTATGTCGATCCGCAAGGCGTCGCGCAGGGTTACGAAGACGTCTTCACGAAGATCGAGGCGGCGCGCCGGCACTATGCGTCGATCGGTCTGCCCGCCGATTACATCGAATCCATCATCCGATGAACGCCATGACATCCACTCTTCCCGCATCGATGCAATACGTCGACCACGGCGCGGGCGGCGCGCCCGACTGCATGCGGCTCGCGCAGGGACCGCTGCCCTCGCCCGGCCCGAACGACGTGTTGATCGAAGTCGCCTACGCAGGCGTGAACCGTCCCGACGTGCTGCAACGCTCGGGTTCGTATCCGCCGCCGCCGGGCGCATCGCCGCATCTGGGACTCGAGGTGTCGGGGCGCATCGTCGCAACGGGCGCGGAGGTCACGCAATGGCGCGCCGGCGATGAAGTCTGCGCGCTCGTGCCCGGCGGCGGCTACGCGCAATACTGCATCACGGATGCATCGCATTGTCTGCCGCTGCCGAAAGGTTTCACGCTGCTGCAGGCCGCGGCCTTGCCCGAAACGTACTTCACCGTCTGGACCAACGTGTTCGAGCGCGGCCGCCTGCAGGCGGGCGAAACGTTTCTCGTGCACGGCGGATCGAGCGGCATCGGACTGACGGCGATCCAGCTCGCGCACGCATTCGGCGCGCGCGTCATCACGACCGTCGGCAATGCGGAAAAAGCGCAGGCCTGTCGCGAAGCGGGCGCGGATCATACGATCAACTACCGCGACGAAGATTTCGTCGATGCCATCGCGACTCTCACCGATGGAAAAGGCGTCGACATCATCCTCGACATGGTCGGCGGCGATTACATCGCGCGCAATATCCGCGCGCTCGCGCTCGAAGGCCGGCTCGTGCAGATCGCGTTTCTCGAAGGCAGCCGCATCGAACTGGATGCCATGCCGATCATGCTACGCCGTCTCACCTTTACCGGATCGACTCTGCGCGCGCGCGGCATCGAACAGAAAGCGGCGATCGCGAAAGCGCTGCACGCGCACGTCTGGCCGCTGCTCGAAGCGGGCCGCGCGCTGCCCGTGATTCATCGCGTGCTGCCGCTCGCCGACGTCGCGGCCGCGCACGCGCTGATGGAATCGAGCAGGCATATCGGCAAAATCATGCTAAAAGTGGGAGACCAATAACGTGCGGCACGACAAGCGTGTGGTCCTGGTGACGGGTGGCAGCGGCGGCATCGGCGAGGCGCTCGTCGAGCGCTATGCGCGCGATGGCGCGGCCGTCGGCATCGTCGATGTCAACGAAGAAACAGGCGCGGCGCTCGCAAGACGTCTCGCCGATGCGGGCCTGCGCGTGCATTTCGCCCATGCCGACGTCGGCGATTTCGCCGCGTGCGAAGCCGCGTGCCGTGCGATCGAGGCCGCGCTCGGTCCGGTCGATACGCTCGTCAACAACGCGGGCATTTCGCCGAAACACGCGGGCAAGCCGATGCCCGTCTGGCAGATGTCGCCCGACGAATGGCGCCGCGTGATGGACGTGAACGTGAACAGCGTCTTCAACTTCTGCCGCATTCTTGCGCCGGGCATGGTGGAGCGGCGCTTCGGACGCATCGTGTCGATGTCGTCGGTGGCGGGCAAGGCGTACCTCGACATCGTCGCCGCGCATTACAGCACGACGAAAGCCGCGCTGATCGGCATGACGCGGCATCTCGCGGGGGAGCTCGGGCCGCACGGCATCACGGTGAACGCGATCGCGCCGGGGCGCATCGATACGCCGCTCGTTCGCGGCGTCGCGCGGGAGGCCAACGAAAAGGTCGCGCAAGAAACGCCGTTGCGGCGGCTCGGCGCGCCCGACGAAGTGGCATCGACGTGCCTGTTCCTCACATCCGATGAAGCCGCGTTCGTCACCGGCCAGGTGATCGACGTGGCCGGCGGATGGCTGATGACATGACGACGAACGCGCCGTTGAGAACCATCGGCTTTCCGGGGCGATACACGCAAGGGCCGGGCGCGTTGTCCGCGCTCGGATCGACGCTCGCGGAACTCGGCGCGCGACGCGCGTTCGTGCTCGTCGATGGCGCGGTCATCGATCGCGTGTCGGCGCAAGTCACGCGATCGATCGAAGACGCGCACATCGTCACGTTTCCCGGCGAATGCACGGCCGCGGTCATCGCGAAGCTGAGCGACGATGCGCGCGAACTCAACGCGGATGCCGTCGTGGCCATCGGCGGCGGCAAGACGATCGACTCGGCGAAAGGCGTCGCCCGGGCGCTGAACGTGCCGATCGTGATCGCGCCGTCCGCCGCTTCGAGCGATGCGCCGACGAGCCGCCTCATCATCCTGTACGACGACGCGCATCGCGTCGCGGGCATCGACATGTTGCCGCGCAATCCGGACGCGGTGATCGTCGATACCGCGCTGATCGCCGCCGCGCCCGCGCGTCTCTTCGCGGCCGGCATCGGCGATGCGCTCAGCAAGAAGTACGAAGCCGCGCAATGCCAACGCGCCGATGGCCTGAACTCGTACGGCACGCCGCCGCTGCCGGGCGCGCTGCTGCTCACGCGCGCGACGCTCGCGATCCTGCTCGAAGACGGCGCGCGCGCCTACGCCGACATCCGGCGCGGCGAACTCACCGATGCCGTCGAACGCGTGATCGAAGCGACCGTGCTGTTGAGCGGCGTCGGCTTCGAGAGCGGCGGCCTGTCGCTCGCGCATGCGCTGATCCGCGGACTCACGGCGATTCCCGCGATGGCCTCGATGATGCACGGCGAACTGGTCGCCTTCGGCACGCTTGTACAATTGTTCGTCGAAGATACATCGCCCGAAGAGATCGAACCGTTGGCCACGCTCATGACCGCAACCGGATTGCCGCTCACGCTCGCAGAACTGGGGCAGCACGCCCCGCTTACATCGGCACAGCAAACGCTCATCGCAAACGCCACGCTCGCCACGCGCTATAGCCGGCACATGTCGCCGCCGCTGACGGCTGCGCAGCTGATCGAAGGCATCGCCCGCGCCGATGCCTATGGACGCGCGCGCAGCCCATCATGAAACCCACGCGCGCTACGCTCGCGGATGTCGCGCGGCTGGCGGGCGTCTCGCTCGGCAGCGCGTCGCGCGCGTTGTCCGTGCCGGATCAGGTCAAGCCGCAAACGCTCGCCAATGTGCAGCGCGCGGTCGAACAGCTCGGCTACGTGCGCAACGGCGCGGCGCAGGCGCTTGCCTCGCGCAAGACGCGCACGGTCGCGGCCATCTATCCCACGCTCAACAACCCCATTTACGCCGATTCGATTCAGGCGCTTCAGCAGACGTTATGGGGTTATGGGTATCAGTTGCTGATCGCGAGTCACGAATACAAACCGGCGCGCGAACTCGAATTGCTCCGTGCGATTCTGGAACGCGGCGTCGACGGGCTCGTGCTCGTCGGCACCGATCATCCGCCTGAAGTTTTCGAACTCACGCGCCTGTACGCGTTGCCTTATGTTCTGACGTGGTCGGTGGATGAAACGCAGTATCCGCATTGCGTGGGCTTTTCCAATTTCGACGCGGCTTACCGGCTGGCGAAACGCATCGTCGGATTCGGGCATCGGCATGTGGCGATGTGCGGCGGCTCGACCTTCGGCAACGAACGCGTGCGCGCACGGCAGGCCGGCACGCGCGCCGCGCTCAGGGAAGCGGGATTGGATCTGAGACCCGAATGGATCGTCGAAGCGCCGTTCACCTTTGAAGGCGGCAGGCAGGCGCTGCGCGAACTGTGGGACGGCGAAGCGCGGCCCAGCGTGGTCATCTGCGGCACCGATCTACAGGCAATCGGTCTGCTGGACGAATGCCGCGCGAAGGGCATTCGGGTTCCCGACGATCTTTCGGTAACGGGCTTCGACGATATCGAACAGGCGCGGCTCACCCAGCCGCCGCTCACGACGGTACGCGTTCCGTCGCTGGAGATCGGCACGCGCGCCGCGCGGCATCTCATGGCGCTGATCGACGGCAAGGACGGCGATAACGAGCTCGTGCTCGATGCGCCCGTCGTGGAACGCGGCACGCTGGCCAAACCCGCGGCCTGAACGCATCGTTCCGATGTTTAGTTTCATCGCCCGCGATGCGTCGTAGGCCCGCTCTTTGCTCGTTATCGTGACACCCCACATTCCGAAAAGGAGTTCACGATGCCGCGCCAACCCTCCACCCAGCCGACGACCACCGCCCCGTCCGGCACCGCCCGCAGCCAGGACGCGATTCAGGTGCTGACCGACGATCATCGCGCCGTGCAAAAGCTGTTCGACGCGTTCGAGAAAGCGGAGAAAGACGATCTCGACGCGAAAGCCACGCTCGTGCGCCGCGCCTGCGAAGAACTGACGGTTCACGCGATGATCGAAGAAGAGTTGTTGTACCCGGCCGCGCAGGAAGCGCTGGACGAAGACGACCGGCCGGATGTCGAAGAGGCTTACGTCGAGCACTATCTCGTCAAGGTGCTGATCGAGAAGTTCACGCAGCTGAAGCCGTCCGACAAGGGTTTCGACGCCACGTTCAAGGTGCTGTCCGAAATGGTGAATCACCATATCGAAGAAGAAGAATCGGAACTGTTTCCGAAATTGCGCAAGTCCGGAGCCGATCTGGACGCGCTCGGCAGCAAGCTGATGCAGCGCAAGGAACAGCTCGAAGCGAAAATCCCGAAGGACGCAGGCGATAACACGATGCGCCTGCATTGACGCTCTTGAGCGCGCACCGGAGCCGAATCATGAAAAACCCCTGGGCGAAGAAGAACCCTTTCCTCAGCATGTGGCTTTCCGGTGCGAACGCGGTCATCGGGGCGACGCGCGGCCGCGCGACTGCGCAAGCGAAACGGCAAGCGTCGACTCTCTTGACGGCCGCGCTCACGCCGCCGCGCAAGCCGAAGAAGCGGCGCGCGCGGCGTTGAACACCATTCATCCGCGAACGATCATTCGCGCAGCGCGTTGAGCAGATCGCCGAACGCCCGGTGAGTCGACGCGCTCAATCCCGCGCCGACCGCCGTCTGCACCGTGCGACGCAAGCCAAGAATCGCGACACCCACCAGCGCGAGCGCGATGAGTTCCGCATTGGGCGTGCGCAGAAACCATGGCGCGGGACGGGCACTCGCCGGCAGTGCGCGGCGCGGCGCACGCGCGATTCGCATCGGTTCGTCGGCCATATGCGCGGCGATCAGCTCCGCGCGCGATTCCGCCATGCGCGCGAGCACGACGCTCTGAGCTTCGGCGTGCTTCATTGCGTCGCCTCCTTGATGGCATCGACGTCGCGGCGCAACTCGCTGCGCAGCAACTGGAACGGCTCGGCCGGCTTGCGCGACATCATCACGATGACCGCGATCACCGCGACCGCGAGCCACGCAGCCGCGACGCACCACGCCGTCAGCACGAGATGCGGCGTGCCGACAGCCGTCACGATCACAGCGATCGATACGAACGACAGCGTGAACAGCGCGCCGATCGCGAGCGCGACCAGCGCGACGACTTCATGCAGCACGCGCTTCTTGGTTTCAGCGAGTTCGATCGGAATCAACTCGCCGTAGTCGACGAGGCGTCTCGTGCAGAAATGGCCGACCCTGCGCCAGTTGGCGATTTTTCTCTGAATTGTCATCGTTACTTCTCCGGCGAGTTTTTGTCGAAACGGAGTGTTACGGATGACCAACAGCAGTGTGCATGCCAGCGCAACGCAACTTCATCGTGTCCGCTTGGCCGCGGTCTTGGCGTGAGCGCGCGCGAGACGCCGCGCGATGTCGGCGGCCGCGCCGTCGTCGGTCCGCGCCGGAGCTTCGCCGCCCTGCTTTTCCGATGCGAGTTGCAAATAAGCGGCGGCCAGCTTGCGCAGTTCTTCCTCCGTTGCATCTTCGATACCGATCAGCTGATTGCTCGCCGTGCGATGCGACGCGAGCAACTCGTTGAGCTTCAGATGCATCGCCACGCTGTCCTTGTTCGCGCTCTGCTGAATCAGGAACACCATCAGAAACGTGATGATGGTCGTGCCCGTGTTGATGACGAGTTGCCACCCGTCCGAAAACTTGAATAGCGGTCCGGATATCAGCCAGACCACGATGCAAATGACCGCCAGCCCGAACGCGACCGGCGAGCCGGCCCATCTCGTGACTGCGCTTGCGAAAGCATCGAACGCGCGAGTGACGGGATGTGCGTTCGCATAGGCCGGGCTGGACGTGTTGGGCACCGTGTCCAGCGGCGCCGCGTCGGAAATCTGGTCTCTGTCGTTCATGTTTCTCCCCTGCATACTGCAAAAGAAAGGTTCGAGCTACCGTGCCTTTCGATGGACGCGTCGTGCCTTCCCGGAAATGCGTCGTCCGTATCGTTTTTTTCTTGTTGTTTCGACCGTCTGGCGGACGACGCACGCTTCGACCTGCCATCGCGCGCGTCTTCCGTCTGATGAAAAGCGTCGCTTACTTGAGTTCGTCCGGCACCTTGCCGCCGTTTTCCGCGAGCTTCTGCATGACCTGCTTATGAAGCCAGATATTCATTGCAGCGGAATCTTCCGTGTTGCCCGAGTAGTGCAGTTCCGCAGCCAGTTCCTTGCGCGCGGACAGGCTGCTGTCCAGACCGAGCAGCTTCATCAGATCGACGATCGACGTGCGCCAGTTGAGCTGCTCGCCGTGATTCGCCTGCATCTTCGTCAGCACGGCCTCGACGTCCACTTCCTGCATCGGCGCGGCGGCTTGTGCGGCCGGTTGTGCGGGCGTGGACGCGGCGGTGGACGTCGTCGGCGCGGCGGCAGCGCCTCCGGCCGGCGCTGCGGCCTGACCCGCAGCCGTGCCCGTGCCGGTGCTCGCCGGTGCGCTGTCGTGGTGGAAGATCTTGTTCAGGATATTGGAAAAAATACTCATGGCCCCTCCTTCAGAAGTGAGTTCACGAACGATGCAAGTCCCGTGCCGCTACCGCCGCGCATGCGATGCGGAATAACGCTTGCTGATCGCATGTCGTGCCGGAGCGAGCACGATAACGCGTCTTTCCCCACCACCACAGCAGAGCTGCAAAGCCGCCAAGGAGTCACCGTGGATATGCCTTCCTGTTCCCCTTCCATCACGACGATGATCCGCATGGATCACACGCATGTCATGGCGGCGTTTCATCGCTATCACGCGGAGACATCGTGGTGGAGAAAGCGCGCGATCGTCGAGCTTGCGTGTACTGCACTTGAAATTCACGCGCAACTGGAGGAAGAAATCTTTTATCCCGCGTTGAGCGAGGCAATGGCAGGCGACGAGCGTCTCGCCAAAAGCAAGCCCGAGCACGACCAGATGCGCGAAGACATCGCGAAGCTGCGCGCGATGGGTCCGCAGGACGCAGCCTACGACGCGCGTTTCATGCAGCTCATGCGTGAAGTGATGCATCACGTCGCCGATGAGGAAACCGTCTTGCTGCCCACTGCCGAACGCTCGCTCGCTTCACAGTTGTCGGAACTTGGTGCGCGCATGACGAAGCGCCGCATGCAACTCGTCGCACAGAGTCGTCCGTCTGCGATTGCGGCGAATACGTTCGGAACGTTTCCGCTCGCATCGCTCGCCGTGATGTCCCTTGGCGCGCTTGCGATCGCGCATTGCTTGCGGCCCGCTTCCGCGCGCCGCATCCGTCGATCTGCATGATTCAGTGTTCGCGCGGCGCGCCGTTGACTTCGACGATGAACACCGGAATCGACTTCGCGCCGGGCACCTTGCTTTCCTTCGCGCAATGCCATAGCGGGAGCAACGGATTGCACTCGGGGTAATAACCCGCGATGCATCCTTCCGGTATGTCATACGGATGTATGCGCAGGCCCGCCACACGCCGATCGAAACCATCATCGGCAATGGTGCGCAGCGTGATGCGGTCATCTTTCTTCAGGCCGTGTCGCGCCATGTCGGCTTCGCACATGAAGATCACCATGCGATCGCCCTTGACGCCGCGAAAGCGATCGTCGTGGCTATAGATCGTCGTGTTGAACTGACTGTCGCTGCGCAGCGTCATGAGGCGCAGCGAATCGGGTTCGCGTTCGGGCATGTCCGGGTCTTCGCCGAGCGTTTCCGGCACGAAGAATTCCGCCTTGCCGCTCTTCGTCTGCCACTTGCGTTCGCGCGCGGGCAGAGCGCGAGGAAAACCGCCGGGCGTCCACATTCTTTCGTTGAAGTCGTGAAAGCTCTCGGGATACGTCTTCGCGATTTCATCGCGTACCAGCGCATAGTCGTTGCGCCAGCGATCCCAGTCGATGGTCGATCGCTCGCCGAGCGTATGCTTCGCCAGTTCCGCGACGATATACGGCTCCGAGCGCGCATCCGGCGACGCGGGCTCCGCGACGCCGCGCGAACCGTGAATGCAGCCGGTGCTGTCTTCCATCGTGACAGCCTGCGCGCCGCTCGCTTGCGTATCGATCTCAATGCGGCTCAGACACGGCAGAATGTACGACTTCTCGCCATGCACGAGATGACTGCGATTGAGCTTTGTCGCGACATTGACGGTGAGCTTCAGACCGCGCCACGCCGGTTCGATGCGCATGCGGTCGGGCACCGAACGCACGAGGTTGCCGCCAAGATTGATGACCGCGCTGACCTTGCCATCGAGCATGGCTTCGAACGCTTCGACGATATTCATGCCCTTCTCGCGCGGCGGCTCGAAACCGAACTGGCTCGCGAGCTTGTCGAGCGGCGCGAGCTCCGGCTTCTCGGTGATGCCGACCGTGCGCTGCCCCTGCACGTTCGAATGCCCGCGCACCGGCGACGGTCCCGCGCCCGGCTTGCCGACATTGCCGCGCAGAAAGAGCAGATTGCACAGCATGCGTACGTTCTGCACGCCCTGCCTGTGCTGCGTGATGCCCATGCCGTAGTGGGCCATCACTGCGTTCGCGCGCATGTATTCCTCGGCGGCGGCTTCCATGTCAGCGCGCGGCAGTCCCGCCACGCGCTCGATATCGTCCCACGATGCAGCGCGCACGTAATTCGCGAAGGCTTCGAAGCCCACGGTATGCGTTTCGATGAAATCGACATCGAGTACGCGCGGTTCGTTCGCTTCCTTCGCGCGGTCGTCGGCGTGAATGACGGCCTTGCAGATGCCGAGCAACGCAGCGGTATCGCCGCCCGTTTTCAGCTGATGATATTGCGTGCTGATGAGCGTATGCGCGGGCGTCATCATCTCGACGGGCGACTGCGGGTTGGCGAACTTCAGCAGTCCCGGCTCGCGCAGCGGATTGAACGTGATGATCGGCACGCCGCGCTTTCTTGCTTCCTGCAGCTGATGCAGCATGCGCGGGCTGTTGGTCCCGACGTTCTGTCCGAGGAAGAACATGAGGTCGGTCTTCTCGAAGTCCTCGAGCCTGACGGTGCCGACGCCCACGCCGATCGCTTCCTTCAGTCCGACGCTCGTGCTTTCATGGCACATGTTCGAACTGTCGGGCAGATTGTTGGTGCCGTACATGCGCGCGAAAAGCTGATACATGTACGACGTTTCCAGCGATGCTCTGCCCGATGCATAGAACACGACGCTTTTCGGATCGAGCGCGCGCAGTTCGCGGCCGATGTCCTCGAAGGCTTCCTGCCACGAGACGCTCACGTACTTGTCGGTGGCCGCGTCGTAACGCAGCGGCGCGGTGAGACGTCCCGCGTCCTCGAGATCGTGGTCATGCCACGCGCATAGCTGCGTCACCGTATGAAGCTCGAAGAACTGCGGCGTCATGCGCTTCGCCGTCAGATCCCATGCGGTTGCTTTCGCGCCGCTTTCACAAAACTCGAAGGTGTGCGGATCGGCGGGCTTGGCCCACGAACAGCTCACGCACGCGAAGCCTTCGGGCTTGTTCTGCTTCATGAGCACGGTGCTCGCCTTGAGCGGCACCTTCTCGTGAACGAGCGCGCCGGTGACGGCTTTGAGCGAACCCCAACCGCCCGACGAATAGGGATAAGCGTCGTTCTTGCGAACGGCATTGTCTGATTCGGCCATGTCTTTGCCTCGCGCGTTGTGCATTTATCTGCATGTATTTGCCTGATGCGCGAGCAATTGCCGTTCCTTTCTGATTGCTTAAGCGAACGCAGTTCCCTGGCCGCAATTCAGCGCGCCGTGCAAAGATGCGCGTTGATCTGCACGGGCGGCGCATCGTCATCGAATGGCTTCTGCCGCTCGAAGCTTTCGATCACGCCGGGCCTGAAGACGAGGCAATACGTGGAACCTCCGTATTGGAAGTAGCCGAGCTCTTCGCCCTTGCGCACGCGCTGGCCCGGCAACGCCTCGATCATGCATGACGACACTTCCGCCATGCCGACGAACACGCACGCAACCTCGCCGATGTCCGGATCGTCGCAATCGATGACGATGACCGCGCGCGCCGCGACCGCAGTGATATAGCCTTGCGAATCGTTGAGGCTGCCGGGATCTTCGCCTTCCGAGTCGGCATCCGAGAAGTAGGTGCCGTCGACGAGATATGCCTTCACGATCGTGCCGCTCACCGGCGCATGCCAGCGATGATAGAAAAACGCGCTTAGAAAGGCCTGATACACCGTGCCACCGACGAATCGCTTCGCGAGTTGCGCTTCTTTCGCCGTGAACATGTCCATCAGCGAATAAGGCTGCGACTTGATCCAGAACGAGTCTTCCAGTTGCACATCGTCCTGGACGTTATAGGGCGAAGCCTCGCACGCACTGACGATGATCTTGGCGTTATCCGGCTCTGCAACAGGCCGCGCGCCAGGCTTGAATTCGCGCGTGAAGAAATGATTCCACGACGCGAAGCCCCAATACGGCTTATGCGGATCGCAGAGAAACTGGTGCAGTCCGATCTTGCTATCGGCCTCTTTGCTGAACCAGCCATCGGACGCGTCGGTGTTCAGATGCGTGCGCGAATACGGTCCGCTGAGAAAGCCGGACCACACGTTCAGCACGCGCTTCAGATGCGCGTTGAATGCGGGATCGCGAAAGAGCGCATAGCCCGACGGCATGACCATCGGCCAGTCTAGCAATGCGTTGATGGGGCAATGGATCAGGCTCGATTCGCTGAACGGCGGCGCGTACGTCAGCATCGCATCGAGCAATACGATGAATTCGTCGATGCTCGCATAACCGAGCTTGAATCCGGCTTCATGCGCCTGACGGATCGCGCGCGTGAAGTCCATGCGCACGACCGGATCGTCGTGGATGAAAGCCGCCATCTCTTCGATGACGCTGTTGCGTTTCGTTCTGCCCGCGCGCTGCCGGGCGTACTCGGCGAATGTCTCGCGAAAGCGCGCGATCGCCTGCTCTTCGCGCGGGAGCCATTCGCCCAGTCTGTGGCGCTGATTCGTCGCCATTGTCGTCTCCGATCGATGTACCGATCGAAGACGGCCAGCAGTTTGTATGCCTCCCTTACTTCTGCACGCCCGGCCGCAGCGCCGCGACGTCGCGCCCTTCGCGAGGCGTCATGCGAGCGAGGAACACGACGCCCGCAGCGAGAATCGACATCACGGCGAGGCCTGTCAGGCCGCCCTGAATCGAACCCGTCTTTTGCTCGAGAAAGCCGAAGGTGGCCGGCGCGACGAAGCCGCCCAGATTGCCGATCGAATTGATCAGCGCAAGCACGGGCGCGGCGATGCGTGCATCGAGATAGCCTTGCGGAATCGGCCAGAACAGCGACGATGCAGCCTTGAACCCGATAGCGGCAAAGCAGATTGCAACGAACGAGAACACCGGACTGCCCTGGCCCGCTGCGTACATGCCGGCGGCCGCGATGAGCAACACGCACGCGACCCATGCCTGCTGAAACTTGAAGCGCGCCGCGAGCGCCGCGAACAGATACATCGCGACGATGGAAATGAGCCACGGAATCGAGTTGAACAATCCGACCTGGAAATCGTTCAGGTGCCCCATCTTGCGGATGATGCTCGGCAGCCAGAACGTCGCGCCATAGATCGTCAGCGACACAGAGAAATAGATCAGGCAGAAGATCAGGATCTGCGGATCGCGCATCAGGCTCCACGACGACGGCGTCTTCACATGCGCGGCGTCGCGGCGGCGCTGCTCGTCTTCGATCTCCGTGACGATCGCGTCCTGCTCGGCGCGCGTGAGCCACTTTGCATCGCGCGGCTTCGAATCGAGCCAGAACCAGACGAAGCCGGCGAGCACGACCGACGCCATGCCTTCGATGATGAACATCCACTGCCAGCCGCGCAGGCCCGCGCCTTCGATCAGCATCAGCCCGCCCGAGATCGGGCCGGAGAACACGGAAGCGAGCGCGGAACCGCTCAGGAAGACGGCCATCGCCTTGCCGCGTTCATCGCGCGGCAGCCATTGCGTGAAATAGAACACGACGCCCGGAAAGAAGCCCGCTTCGGCCGCGCCGAGCAAGAGACGCATCGCATAGAACGAGGTCTCGCCCTGCACGAAGGCCATGCCCACGGCCGCGAGTCCCCACGTAATCATGATGCGCGTGAGCCACGCTTTTGCGCCGAAGCGCTGCATCAGCATGTTCGACGGCACTTCGAACACGGCATAGCTCACGAAGAACAGGCCCGCGCCGAGGCCATAAGCGGCCGCGCCGATGCCGAGGTCCGCGCTCAAATGCTGACGCACGAATCCGATGTTCACCCGGTCGATGTAATTGACGATGAACATCACGACGAAAAGCGGCAGCACATGCCACTTGATCTTGCGAACGGCGCTCGACAGCGCGCTGGAACTGCTCATGAGGGTGTCTCCTTGAATGCCTTGTGTTGTTGTTCTATGGCTCAGAAGCGCGGATTCTTGCCTGAGAATTCCGGCTGATATTTGCGCATCTGCGAAAGGTCGTCGCGATTGCGCACGCCGCACGTCTTGTACTGCTCGTGCAATTCGGCGAGCTTCTCGCGATCGAGCTCGACACCGAGACCGGGCGTCGTCGGCACGCGCACCGCGCCGTTATCGAACTTCACGCGGCCGCCCTTGATGACTTCCTCTTCCTGCCACGGGTAGTGCGTGTCGCATGCGTAGGTGAGGTTCGGCACACTCGCGGCGACATGCGTCATCGCCATGAGGCTGATGCCGAGGTGCGAGTTCGAATGCATCGACATGCCGAAGCCCCAGAGCTTCGCCATGCGCGCGAGTGTCTGCGTGGCGCGCAGGCCGCCCCAGTAGTGATGATCCGAAAGCAGCACCTTGATCGAGCCCATGTTGCAGCCGCGGCGGAAGTCGTCCATCGTCGTGATGACCATGTTGGTCGCGAGCGGCAGTTTCGTGTGCTTCTGCAGTTCGGCCATGCCTTCAAGGCCGGGGCACGGATCCTCGTAGTATTCGAGAATTTCATCGAGCTGCGGCGCGGCCTCGATGCTGGTTTCGAGCGTCCAGTTCGCGTTCGGATCGAGACGCAGCGGCATGCCCGGGAACGCCTTCGCGAGCGCCTGCATGCACGCAATTTCATGCGCCGGCTCGAACACGCCGCCCTTCAGCTTGATGCTCTGGAAACCGTAGAGGTCGATCATGCGCTGCGCCTGCGCGACGATCTGCTCCGGGCTGATGCCCTCGCCCCACGCATCGGGCGCATACGGCTTGTCGATGTGCTCGGCGTACTTGAAAAACAGATACGCGCTGTAGGGCACGGCGTCGCGCACCTTGCCGCCGAGCAAGTCCACGACCGGCGCGCCGACGATCTGGCCTTGCAGATCGAGCATCGCCACTTCGAGCGTGCTGATGACCTTGGGCGCGTTTTTCGCGGCGTGCGAGCCGGGCGCGAGTTCGAATTCGACCGCGCCGGGCGTCGCGGTGATCGTCGCGCGCACGCGTTCTTCCATCACATTCAGATCGAAAGGAGACAGGCCGATGACGAGCTCCTTCGCCTGATCGAGCACCCGCAGCATCGGCTCGTCGCCGTAAGTCTCCGAGATGCCGACGCGTCCGTCGCTCGTCTCCAGTTCGACGATCGCGCGCAACGCCCACGGTTCGTGGATGCCCGCGGCGTTGAGCAACGGACCATCGCGGAATGCGATCGGCGTGATTCGAATCTGGGTGATGGCGATATCGCGGGTCATGTCGGGCGTTCCGAAAATTAATGGAATGGCCGAATGGTAAAGCACTAATATATTAGTGTGTCAGTCGGGTAAACGCCGACCCGCCAACGGCTTACTCATCGGGCATGGGCGCGGCTATAGTACTAATGTTTCAGTCGCTTTCCTTTCAATCCGAAATGAATAATTCCGCTTCCGTGCATCGCCTGGACCGTTCTCGTCATGCCGCGCCGCAGGTGTTCGAGCGGCTGCGCGACATGATCCTGTCGCTCGAATTGGAACCGGGCACGGTGCTGTCGCGCACCGAACTCGCGACGCGCTACGGCCTGAGCCAGACGCCGGTGCGCGACGCGCTGATGAAGCTCGGCGAAGAAGGACTGGTCGATATTTTTCCGCAGCACGCGACGGTCGTAAGCCAGATCAGCGTGGCATCGGCGATGCAGGCGCACTTTCTGCGTCGCTCGATCGAACTGGAAATCGTGCGCACGCTCGCGCGGGAGCATAAGGCGTCGCTGATCGCGCGGCTGCGCGCGACGATCGCGGAACAGATGGAATGGATGGAGCCGCAGGACGTCGAGCAGTTCTCAGCGCTCGATCAGGCGTTTCATCGGCAGATGTATGAAGCCGCGGGCGTGCCGCAGTTGTGGGATCTCGTGCGCAGACTCAGCGGGCATATCGACCGGTTGCGGCGGCTGCATCTGCCGGTCGAGGGCAAGACGATGGCCGTGGTGCGCGACCACACGGAAATCGTCGATGCCATCGAAAAAGGCGATGCCGATGCCGCCGATGCCGCGTTGCGCAAGCATCTTTCCGGCACGCTCAGTCAGGTGGACGAGATCCGCACGCGCCACCCGACCTTCGTCACGGATCACTGATGTTCAAACGCCGTGCGCGCTCAGGCGCGCCGAATACCAGCGCGAAAACTGCTCCACGTAGCTTTCCGTGAACGGCGAGAACACCGCTGGCCGATACGCCGGATCCTGCGTGCCTTCGTGCGTGATTTCGACGAGATGCTTGTCCTGCGCGTTCGTCGCGACCCACACTTCCGTCAGATCCTGAAGCTGATAATCGACGCCTTCGACGGCATCCGCGTGCACGAGCCATTTCGAACGCACGAGCGTTTTATCCGGCGCGAGCGGGATGATGTACGAAATCACCGCATGATCGCTCATGACGTGCGTCCATGAGTTGTGCGTCCAGAGATGCGTGTCGCCGAGATCGCGGCGCTGCAGATTGCCGAGCAGCTTCTGGCTCGCGACCTTCGTGCTGATCGTCTGCGATTCGCCGTAGCCCGCGATCACGAGTTGTTGCGTCCGGAATTGCGTGACCGCGTCTTCGTCCAGCCATTCGACGGTCGCGCTCGTGAAGCCGTCGTTCTCCCAACTCGCCTGACACGCCGCGTTCCGTTTTTTATAGGCTTCGATTTCGAGCAGCGATTCTTCGCTGAGGTTCTCCGGACAGAAACCGAAATCCTCCGGCAAAAACGAGGCAGTGAGTTCCGGATGCGTCGCGGCGCAGTGATAGCACTCGCGATTGTTCTCGATCACGAGCTTCCAGTTGCCGTTCTCGATGATCTCCGATTCGAACGCGATCTTCGTGTTCGTGAGGTCGTAGGGCGCGAAGCGCGGCGCCATCGTGTCTTCGAGCTTCGCGATGTCCGCCGGCGGCTCGTCGGCGAGGCACACGAAAATATGTGTCCCGACGATCCGCGTATGCACCGGCAACAAACTGCGGCACTTCGCGTCGAAATCCTTGCCCATGTGCGCGGCGTGGCGCAGGCTGCCGTCGAGATCGTAAGTCCATTGGTGATACGGGCAGACCAGCATGCCGACGGTCGATTTCCCCGGTTCCTTCAGGCGCGCGCCGCGATGCCGGCAGACGTTCCGATAAGTGCGGATGTTCTCGTCGTCATCCCGAACGATGATGATCGAAGCACGGCCGATATCGACGGTCGACACATCGCCCGGCTCGGGCACGTCCGCCGTCACGCCGACCAGCATCCAGTGCTTCTGGAAGAAGACCTCGACGTCCGTCTCGAACACGTCCTGCCGTCCGAACAGCTCGCCGGGCAAGCCATGCCCGGGCTCGCGGCTGCGGATCAGTTCGCCATGCGTCTTCATTTGCACTTCGGACATCGTCGCTCTCCAACGTTCAGGGTATCGGGACTTCGAATGGTCCCGCCATATTCCGAGTATTGGATCGCTGAAAAATAGCGTCAATGCGCTTTATTTTCGGTGTCGCATGACTTTGGTTTATGCGAGCGCGCCGTCGCGCAGCCATTCGATCAGACCGCCGATGGCAGGCGTGAAAGCGCGGCCATGCGGCACCACGGCGAAGTACGAATCGGTCGGCCTGAACGATGCCACTTCCAGCCTGACGAGATCCCCGCTCTCGATAAAATCCTGAACGAGCCGGCCCCATCCGAGCGCGACGCCCTGGCCGTAGCGCGCGGCCTGAATCGCATCGGTATAGAGGCTGCAACGCAGCGCGAAGTTCAGGCGCATCGGCCGGCATCCGAGCGCGTGGAACCACTCTTCCCAGCCCATCCAGCCTTCGGTCGTCGAATCCGACTCGACGAGCACCGCGCCAGCCAGTTCGTCGAGCGTCGCGGGCGCGGGCTGCTTTTCGAGCCATGAAGGCGCGCAGACCGGAAACACCTCCTCGTCGAACAGCAAAGTCGCCGTGCCGTCCGGCCACAGCCCGTTGCCGAAGCGCACGGCGACGTCGATTTCCTTGTGCCGCAAGTCGGCCGTGAACATCTGCGTCGACAGCCGCAGCTGCAGGTCGGGCTGCAACGCCTTGAGCGACGCAAGCCGCGGCAGCAGTCGAAAATGCGAAAACGCGGATGTCGCCGCGAGCACGAGTTCCTGCTGAACGGGCCCGCGCGCGAGGCGATCGAACACGCTCGCGATCTTCTGCATCGATTCCGCGACGACGCGATACAGCGCCTCGCCTTCGTCGGTCAGTTCGATCGCGCGATGCAGACGGCGAAATAGCCGCGTGCCGAGCGTCTCTTCGAGAAAGCGCACCTGCCGGCTCACGGCGGCCTGCGTAACGCCCAGTTCATGCGCCGCGAGCGTGAAGCTGCCGAGCCGCGCGACGGCCTCGAACTCCACCAGCGCCGTCACCGACGGAATGAGCCGCCGATAACCCTTCGTTTTTTCGGTTGCCGGTTTCATGCGGCGCTCATAGAACGGCCTTCGATTCGGCGGCGGGCCATCCCTGCATCATCGTGCCGATTTCCTCGTCGAGCCATTGGCGAAACTGAATGTATTCCGGGCGTGCTTTCGCGTTGCGATGCGTGATGATGTAGTGATGACGATCGTGGAACACCAGCGCATCGTCGACGGGACGCACCAGCTTTTTCTGCTCCACCTGACGATGCACGAGGTGATGCCAGCCGAGCAAGGTGCCCTCGCCCGCTTCGGCCTGAGCCACAAGCAGGCGATAGTCGTTGCTTTCGAAATCGTCGTGCTGATCGAGCCGCTCGGAACCGTCGCCTTGCTGATACCAGTTTTTCCACACGCGCCAGTCGACGTGCTCGCACACCTGCGCGCGCCCGAGCAGCGACAGGCTCAGCGTCGGATGCGCGAGCAGATCGAGCGGCTTTAGCGCACGGCCATGAAAATAGCGCTCGAAAAACGGAACGCTACATACCGGATAAACGATGTCGTGAAAAAGCGGCTCGACTTCGTACTCCGCTTCGCGCGGCGGATTCTTCGTGATGATGACATCCGGCTCCATCAGATCGTCGAGCTCCATGAAGTGCTCGGTCACCATCACATGCAGGCGGATGTTCGGAAAACGCTGGCGAAACGCGGGTAATCGGAACGAGAGCCAGAGCGCCGAAAACGTATGAGAGATGCAGAGCGTGAGCGCATGCCGGTCGACGCGCCGCACCGCCTGCGCCGCCTCCGCGATGTTCATGATCGACAGATACGACGCGTTGTAGAGAATGCGGCCGGCGTCGGTCAGCGCGATGTGCCTGCCGGTGCGCTCGAAGAGCGCGACCTCCAGCGTGTCCTCCAGCTCCTTGATCTGCCGGCTGACGGCCGCCTGCGTGACGCACAGCACTTCGGCGGCTTGCGTGAAGCTCTCGTAACGCGCCGCGGTGACGAAGCACCGAAGCGCGCGCAGCGACGGCATCTGGGCGAGAAGCCTGTCCGCGAACTGCTGTTTCTTCTGCATGTGACTCACCTTCGAGGGCTCGCGATCAGCGCTTGTTCTTCGTGTTCACTCGCGCCCTTGCACGCGGCGCATGATCGCGTCGAGCGCCTTCGAGTAGTGCGTGTAGGTGCCCCGCTCCGACAGTTCGCGATTGAGCTGCTCGTTGAGGCCGCCTGGCGTGCTGACACGCCCGATCATCGACGAGAAGGGTTGCGTATCGAGCGTCGTTTCATGAGCGAGGCCCACATGATAGCCCGACAAAAACGAACGCGCGGACGCATACGGCACGCCTTGCCGCGCGAGCCACGACGCCTGCTCTTCCAGCAACGCGAAAAACGCCGCCATCGTCGCGGTGGCGGCCGATAACGCATTGAACTGGTGTTCGTCGTCCACTTCGACCGCTTCGCCGAGCGGCGCGAAGAGCGCGCGTGCGATCTCATCGCGCGGACAGAGCGCCGTGCTGCCCTTGCCCGACGCAACAGCGGGTAGCGGAATCGCGCGCACGACCTTGGCCGCGCGGCGCACGAGGGCGCGCATCTCATCGAGCGACTTGGCCGCGATGAAGCTGATGACGTGATGCCGCGCATCGAACGTGAGTTCGCCCAGCACGTCTGCCGCGATTTGCGGCAAGACCGCGAGACACACGACATCCGATGCATCGAGCACGCCCTGATTGCTGGCGCAAACCTCGATGCGCGCGTCGAGTTTCGCAAGACGCGCGGCGGTCTGCGCGTTGCGCGGAGACAGCGCGACCCGCTCGAAGGGAACATCGAAACGAATCATGCCGGTCACGACCGCCTCCGTGATCGTGCCCGTGCCGATAAAGCCAATACGCATGTTGCCTCGTCCGATAATCAGTCGAGCTTCAGCCAGGTCGTCTTCAGCTCGCAATATTGGTCGTGCGCGTAGATCGACTTGTCGCGTCCGCCGAAGCCGGACTGCCCGAAGCCGCCGAAGGGGGTCGACAGATCGCCCTCGCCGAAGCAGTTGACGGTCACGATGCCCGCGCGGATGCGCGCCGCGATCTTGTGCGCCTGGTTCACGTTGTCGGTCCACAACGAAGCCGCGAGGCCGTAGCACGTATCGTTCGCGATGCGCACGGCCTCGTCGACGTCAGCATATTCGATAACGCACAGGACCGGGCCGAAGACCTCTTCGCGCGCGATGCTCATCTCGGGCGTGACGTTGTCGAAGATGGTCGGCTCGACGAACCAGCCGCCCGTTTCCGCGAGCGTCGAATTGCCGCCGCAAGCGACGCGCGCGCCTTCTGCCTTCGCCTTCTCGATGTGGCCGAGCACCTTGCGGTAATGCGCTTCCTCGATGAGCGAGCCGAGCTTGACATCGGGATCGAGCGGATCGCCCGTCTTCCAGCCTTCGAGCACGGCCTGCATCTTTTGCAGCAGTTCGGCCTTGTGGCTCGAATGCACCAGAATGCGCGATCCCGCGCTGCAGTTCTCGCCCATGTTCCAGAACGCGGCGGCGACGGCCTGCTCCGCGACGGCATCGAGATTGGCGACATCGGGCAACACGACTTGCGGATTCTTGCCGCCGCATTCGAGCACCACGCGCTTCATGTTCGTATCGGCGGAATAGCGCAGGAAGCGCTTGCCCGTTTCAGTGGAACCCGTGAACGCGATGAGATCGACATCGGCGTGCGTGCCGAGCGCCTGCCCCGCGCTTTCGCCGAAGCCCGTCACCACGCTGAACACGCCGGGCGGAACGCCGGCTTCGATCGCGAGATCGGCAATACGCAGCGTCGATAGCGACGTCTGCTCCGCGGGCTTCACGATGACGCTATTGCCCACGGACAGCGCCGGCCCGATTTTCCACGCGAGCATCAGCGCGGGGAAATTCCACGGCAGCACCGCACCGACGACGCCAATCGGCTCGCGCGTGATCATGCTCACGACGCTCGACCCCGATGGCGACAGCGCGTCGTAACGCTTGTCCGTGACCTCGGCATGCCAGCGAACGCACGCCGCCGATTCCGGAATGTCGAGACCCATGCATTCGCTGATCGGCTTGCCTGCTTCGAGCGCTTCGAGCAGCGCGAGTTCTTCAGCGTTGTCGTCGATGAGTTGCGCGAGACGCTGCAAGACGGCCTTTCTCTGCGATGGCGCGGCCTTCGACCACACGCCCGATTCGAACGACTCGCGCGCCGCGACGACCGCGCGATCGACGTCCTTCGCTTCGCACCTGGCGATCTGCGCGAGCACCTTGCCCGTCGACGGATTCAACGTATCGAACGTTTCATTCGATGCCGCGTTGCAGCGTGCGCCCGCGATGAACGCGCGGCCATCGAGCGACAGATGTTCGGCCTGACGTTTCCATTCCTGATGCGTCGTCATGTCATGTCCTCAAAGATTCAAAGCTCGGCGCCCGCCGAGAATTCCTTCATCCAGATTGCCGCCGATACCGCCACGTCCGCGATCGGCCGCATCGGCAGAGAACGCGGATGCGGTTGTTTCAGCAGTTGATCGATCAGCTCGTTCGAGCGCCCGAGCACATGTTCGGCGATGAGCTTGCCCGCCGCCGATCCGCGGCTCAAACCAAGTCCGTTGCAGCCGACTGCTTCGTACACGCCGTCGTCGCGCTGGCCGAAGAGCGCGCCATTGTTCGCCGAGAGGCACAACGCGCCGCCCCACGTGTATTGCAGCTCGACATCCTCGAGCATCGGAAAACGTCGATCGAACGAACGTCGATGCAGATGCTTCGCCTTCGTCAGATCATGTTCCGAGACCGACAGATTCGGCCGGAACGCGAAATGGTTGCGTACGCAAATACGGTTGGTCGCGAGACGTCGCACGGTCGTACCCATCGGGTCCGCGGGAATGAGCGCCCACGAATCCGTTCCGCCGAGCCGCGCGATTTCATCGTCGGTCATCACGCGCGACATCGACGCGAACGTGTAGACCGGCAGCAAGCCATTCGGATGGCCGCCGAACGTCGCCGCATACGCGTTGGTGCAGAGCACGACGCGCTTCGCTTCGATGCTGCCGTTCGCGAACGTCAGCAGCTTCGTCTGGCCGCGCGCTTCCATGTTCTTCACCGCGCTCAGTTCCAAGACCGTCACGTTCGACGGCTGCGTGGCCGCGAGACCGCGCATGAGTGCCGCCGGCTGAACCGTGCTGCATCCCGGCGTGAAGAGCGCGCTTTGATAGAAGCGCGTGCCCGTCACCTTCGCGATCGCGGCTTGGTCCAGCCATTCGCACGGCTCGTCGATACGCGCGAGTCCGTCCGCGAAATGCGTCAGCGCCGTGTGGCCTTTCTTGTTAACCGACGCGTGATACTTGCCATCATCGCGCCAGTCGCAATCGATGCCGTGCCGCTTCACCGTATCGCGCACATAGCCGATGCCGTGCCGTTGCAAGCGCACGTCCGCCTTGTCTGCCTCGACACTGCGCGAATAGCTTTCGCTGCTGATGTCATGCGGCAGATCGACGAAGAAGCCGGAATTGCGGCCCGCCGTCGAGCGCCCGATGCGATCGGCCTCGACGAGCGCGATCGATGCATCCGGCGCAAGCTCGGCGAGCCGCCGCGCCGCGCACAAACCGGTGATGCCGCCGCCCACCACTACGTAGTCGAAGCGCAGCTCGCCCGTCACGCGGTTCGCGGGCGCGGCGGGCGGCAGGCTTTCCCACCATCCGTTGACGCCATCAGGTGCGGGAAGCCGCATGAAATCCAGTTTCGAGGCCATTCACGTATCGCGTTACTGAGCGTTGCGCAGCAAGGGTTGAACGAGCCTCGCGAAGGCGCTGCGTTCTTTGTCGTTCAACGTGCCGAGCGGCGCACGCGCGATGCCGACTTTCGTGCCCGCGAGCTCGCAGCCATAGCGCACGTACTGGATGAACTTGCCGCTGCGCTCCAGCAATTCGAGCACCGGAAGCAACTGCGTCATCAGCTTGCGGCCGGTGCCGAAATCCCCGCGTTTAACGCATGCTTCGAGCAAATCCGTATGCGCTTCCGGCAAAAAGTTCGACGCGCCCGCGACCCAGCTACGCGCGCCCCATGCGAAGAATTCGAGCGCCTGATCGTCCATGCCGCAACTGAGAACGAAGCGCTCCGGCAGTTGCGTCGCCAGATGATGCAGATGCGCGATGTCGCCCGTGCTCTCTTTCATCGCGGCGAAGTTCGGGCGTTGCAGCAGCTTGTCGAGCACTTCATCGCCAATGGCCGTGCCGGTGCGCGCCGGAAAGTTGTAGAGCATGATCGGCATGTCGAGCGCGTCGTCGACCTTCAGCAAGTGATCGAGCAGCTCGTCTTGCGTCGGCTGCACGTAGTAAGGCGCCGCGACCAGCAATGCGTCGTAGCCAGCGCGCTTCGCTTCGTTACCGAGACGCACGACTTCCTTCGTCGTCGTCGCGTTGATGCCGGCGGTGAGATAGGTCTTGCCGCCGACCGCCGACGCTACCGTCTCGAGCGTCTTCACACGCTCTTCGAAACTGAGCGCATAGTATTCGCCGGTCGTGCCGCCGACGCCCATGCCCGTAACGCGGCCAACGAGACTCTGAGCATGCTTGCCGAGCATGTCGTGATCGATTTCGCCGTCGGCCTTGAACGGGGTGACGAGCGGTGTATGTACGCCTTCGAAGCTCATGTTTGTCTCTCTGATGGATGGATCGTGCGAAGTCATGCGCGGCACACGTCGGACGAGCGCTTTGCAAGCGTCCTGCAATACGCCTTCACTGTGTCAGCCACGCCTTGACCTTGTCCGGATGCGCGTCGACGAATTTCTTCGCGGCCGTCGCGTAGTCGTTGGTCGAATTGCCTTCGAATTCGATCGATTCCACGTCCGCGAGCGTCAGCTTGAAATGCTTGAAGAACACGTCTGCGCGGGGGAACTTGCCCGCGAACTGCTTCGAGGCGAATGCATGGACCTGCTCTTCGCCGCCGAGCGTGCCCTTCGGGTCCTTCAGATAGCGCATCTGCCACTTCTGGAACAACCAGTGCGGGCTCCAAACGGTCGCGACGATCCATTGCTTCGATCCGTATGCGCGCTGGATTGCCGCAAGCATGCCGGCCTCGCTCGCCGATTGCAGCTTGTAGCCCGACAGGTCATACGCCTTGATGGTTTTCTCCGACGCCTGCATGAGACCGCCACCCGGCTCGATGCCCTGGATCACGCCGTTGAGCTGCTTCTGCACTTCAGGCTTCTTCAGATCCTCGATCGAGGAAACCTGCGACTCGGGCACATACGCGGGCACCGCCCAGCCGTTCTTGCCGCCCGTATAGATGATGCCGACGTCGTCGAGCGTGTCCTTGTAGCGCGCGACATACTGACCGTGCGTCACCGGCAGCCAGCCGCCGACCATGATGTCGAGATCGCCGCGCGATACGCCCTGATACTGGATGCCGATATCCGCCTGAACGAATTGCACCGGCTGCTGAAGCTTCGTCTCCAGCACGTACTTCGCGACATTGGCGACCGCGAGCACGTCGGCCCAGTTCGTGACCGCCACTTTGATCGGCTCGGCGGACATCGCCGGGCTCGCGCCGACCCCGAACGCCACAATGGCCGGCGTCACTATCTTGACGATCAAGGATTTGATCAGGTTGTTTTTCATTACGGACTCCGTATCTTTCATAGCATTGTGGTTGAGTAATCGATGCTCGTATCGCTCAGGTCTGCGCGTTCGCTTGCGCCGCGGCGGGCTTTGCCGGCGTGGAGATGACCTTCTTCTTTTTCTTCGCTTTCACGCCGAAGCTTTCCGTCAGGCGATCGAGAATGATCGCAAGCAGCACCACGCCGAGACCGCCCTCGAAACCGATGCCGATATCGAGCCGCTGAATGCCGCTCAGCACGTACTCGCCAAGGCCGCCCGCGCCGATCATCGAAGCGACCACCACCATCGACAGCGCCATCATGATCGTCTGGTTCACGCCCGCCATGATCGAAGGCAGCGCGTTGGGCAACTGAATTTTCCAGAGCAGTTGCGCATCGGTGCTGCCGAACGAGCGGCCGGCTTCGAGCAATTCTTCGCGCACCTGGCGGATGCCGAGCGTCGTCAATCGAACGACGGGCGGCATCGCGAACACGATCGTGGCGATCACCGCGGGCACGCGGCCGAGGCCGAAGAGAATGACCGCGGGAATGAGATACACGAACGCGGGCATCGTCTGCATGAAGTCGAGCAGCGAACGCAGCACGACTTCGACACGCCTGTTGCGCGCGCCCCAGATGCCGAGCGGCACGCCGATCACGAGACTGAAGAACGTCGCCGCGACAACGAGCGCGAGCGTCGATACCGTCTGCGCCCACAGGCCCATGTAGTTGATGACATAGAGCGCCGCGCCGACGAACACCGCGAACACGACGCCCTTTCTCCACAGCGCGAGCACCATGAGGATCACGAGCATCGCGATGAACGGCACCGCGCCGAGACCGTCTTCGAGGAGCTTGATGACCGCGCCAAGAGCAGCCGAGAAGGCATCGAAGCCGCCGCGAAAGTGCGAGAAAAGGAAGTTGACCGCGTCTTCGGCGAATCGTCCAAAAATCGAGGAATTCATGCTGCTCTCCGCTCCATGACCTGCTTGAGAATCGTGCGGCAGGACACCACGCCCGCGAGCCTGCCTTGTTCATCCGTGACCGGCACGTCGTGCTCCTGTCCCAGTGCAATGGATGCGAGCTGATGCAGATCGGCTGTCAGCGGAACCGCCGCGACATCGCGAAGCAATGCATCGCTGATCGGCCGCTTGCCGCTCTTGTGCAGCGATGCAGGCGTCACGCAACCCTGATAGCGCCCTGCTTCATCGCAGACGTATCCGCACTCCGCGCCGCTGTCGATGAGGCTGTTCAGATAGCGCTCGGAAGGCGCGCTGGTATTGCACGCGATGAGACCGCGCTCGACCTTCGTCATCAGGCTCGATGCTTCGAGGAAGCGCGACACGTCGACGTTGCGGAAGAAATCGCGCACGTAGGCGTCGGCGGGTGACTGGATGAGTTCTGCCGGCGTGCCCACCTGAATCAGACGGCCGTCCTTCATGATGCCGATGCGCCCGCCGATCTTCACCGCTTCCTCGATGTCGTGCGAAATGAAGACGATCGTGCGCCGCTCTTCCTTCTGCAAACGCAACAACTCGTTCTGCATTTCGAAGCGGATGAGCGGATCGAGCGCGGAAAACGCTTCGTCCATCAAGAGCACCGAGGGATTCACCGCCAGCGCGCGCGCGAGACCCACGCGCTGCTGCATGCCGCCCGACAACTCGCTCGGCAGCAGCTTCTCGTAAGAAGCGAGGCCGACGCGCGTCAATGCGGCGCGTGCGATGTCATAACGTTCCGATTTTTTCTTGCCCGCGACTTCGAGCCCGTAAGCAATGTTGTCGATGACCGAGCGGTTCGGCAGCAGCGCGAAAGACTGGAACACCATCGCCATTTTTTCGCGGCGCACGGCGCGCAGTTCGGGCGTGCTCATCGGCGCGATGTCGCGGCCTTCGAGAATCACTTGCCCCGAAGTCGGCTCGATCAGGCGATTGAGCAGACGCACGAGCGTCGATTTTCCGGAACCGGAGAGGCCCATGATGACGAAGATCTCGCCCGCGTTGACGGCAAGGCTGACATCGTCGACGGCGACCATATTGCCTGTCTGCGCGAAGATTTCGTTTCGGCCGAGGCCTTGTTTCAAGAGCTCCTGGGCGCGCTCGGGCTTCGCGCCGAAAATCTTCGAAAGGTTCTTGACCGTGAGAATCTCGGTCGTGGATGCCGCGACAGGACGCGCCGGCGATACGGTGCCGGACTGCGCGGAAGCCGTGCTCGTGACTTCGTTCGGTGCGAGCGTCAGGTTGGGAATCATCGGGTCATTCCACCTAGCAGGTTCAAAAAGGAGTTTGTCGCTGCCGGAAACAACCCGGCGTTCTTTGCGTTGAATGAAGCGTACATGGCCAATTTCGATCATCCACCGACATTTTCTGAGCCCTTTTCGATACTTCTGGTAATGCATGTGCCCGTCGCATTCGATGCCTGAAAAAAACGGAACGCAGCGTGAATGCCGTAGAGCCAGCACGGGCGCGGCTTTGCAGGCGACGGGCGCGCGCGTGGCCGCCGTTTGCCGCGAGACCGCTCGAAAGCGACGCTAGGGAATGCCCCTAAGCGACGCCCTTCGCATGACTTTTTCGGATGGTAGGGGCGGAGATTTACGCGAATGCCGTCACTGCACTTCGAGTATGAAGTGGGCGATCACCGCCGCCGCGGTCGCTATCGTGGCGAGCCAACTCAGCGCGCGAAGCGCCCAATGCGCGGCGAGGTCGCCCACGGCTTCGCGCTTCGAACTGAGCAGCACGAGCAGCACGAGGACCGGCGTCACGGTCATGCCGTTGACCACCGCGCTCCAGTAGAGCGCGCGCACCGGGTCGACGTGATAGTGCGTGAGGACCACTGCTGCGATCGTGCCGAGCGCGATTGTGGCGACGAGCACATACGCGATCCGCCGGTCTCGCCGTTCGCCGCGTTTCCAGCGGAACGAACTGGCTACGGCCTGAGCCGCCGAGCCCGCGAGCGGCGGCAGCGCCAGCAAGGCCGATCCGAGAAGCGCAAGTGCGAGAACCTGCCGCGCGTAACCGTGCGCGAGCGGCTCAAGTACACGCGACATCGAGACCGTATCGCCGGCGGATGCATGGTCGAGCAGATGGAGCGTCGCGGCCGCGGCGATCATCACGCAGATCGCAACCGCGTTCGAGCACGCCGTTCGCCAGAGCGTGTCGCGACGCACGCCGCGCATCGTCCGCTCCAACGCTTCTCCACGATCGCCGCGCTCTCGTGCGTCGCGGACCTCCTGCTCCGCTTGCGCAAACATCAAGTAAGGGCTGACGGTCGTGCCGAGCACCGCGATCAGCATCGACATGTAGCCCTCCGTCCACTCGACGCGTGGAATCACCGAGCGGATGGCAACCAGTCGCCACGGCACGTCGACGAGCAGGATCACGCCGACGTACGCGAACATCGCGAGCGTCAGCCACTTGAGGACGCGCGCGTATCGCGCATAAGCGACGCTCCATTGCAACACGAGCGAAGCGCATCCCGAAGCAAGCGTGAGCCACAGGAGCGAACCGCCGACGAGCGAACTGAGCGCGATGCCCATGGCGAGAACATCGACCGCGATATTGAACGTGTTGGCGATCACGAAACGCGCGACCGCAAAGTAGAAGAACAGCCACGAATAGTGTTCGCGCATGTTCGTCGTCAGGCCTCGTCGCGTGATGGCGGCGACGCGAGCGGCGATCAATTGAAGCGCGACGGTCGACGGGTACGTGAGCACGCACACCCACAATAGGTCGAATCCGTACCACGCGCCGGCGAGCGTATAGGTGGCGAGGCCGCTCGGATCGTTATCCGATGCAATCGTGACGAGGCCCGGTCCGACGTCCGCCGCCCACGACTGCGCGGGCCGCGCGGCGCCGGACATGCGGCCGTCGAGCGCCGTCTTCTTCTGACGAAAACGCATGTGCCAACTCGATGACGAGATGCACACGCGATGCACGAATCGTTCCGCTCGCCTTCGCTTCGAAACGAATAGTTGACCATTTCTCTTGGAATTGGCATAATGGTCGTTGAAGTACAAGAAGTCGATTGCTGCTCATCAATAGTCCGATTTTCCCCGGTATTCGTTGTCCATTCCCCTCCTTGCCGCTTCATCCCGCTCGATCGAGCAACTTATCTATTCATTTCAGGATTTTTATGGACACCGGTACGGTTAAATGGTTTAACGACACCAAGGGTTTTGGCTTCATCAGCCCGGATAATGGCGGCGACGATCTTTTCGCGCACTTCTCGGAAATTCGTTCGGACGGTTTCAAGACGCTGGCCGAAGGTCAGAAGGTCAGCTTCGAAACGAAGCGCGGCCCGAAGGGCATGCAGGCTTCGAACATCAAGCCGCTGTAAATCTGCCGCTGTAGCGCTGTAGATCCGCATCACGCCGGGAACCGCAACGCCGGTTCCCGCGCTCTTGTTGTCCGCCTCCGTTTCCCGCCTTTTCTCTCCCAGGCTCTGACAGCCTTTCGACGATCGCGTTATCAGCGCGCATCGCTCCTGCGCTTTCGGCATCTGGCCGCAAAGCATTTACATCTAAAACTAAAATGACATCACTCAATCACTACCGTGGTTATACGGTGCACGCGTCCGCGCATCGGCTCCGCGACAAGACGTTTTCAGCCAATCTGATGCTCGAGCGTTCGAGCGAACATCCGACGGATGCGCAGTATCGCTTCTACTCGCTCGACTATTTCGCGAAGGAGAGCGAGGCGGTCGAATTCTCGCGCCGATGGGCGCGCGAATGGATCGACACGCGAGGCTGACAGCCGCAACGATTCGGCCCGTGTCGGCCCCGTGCTTTCGATTGATCGATCAAGCTCCGGTCGACCGGACCGCATCGCGTGGATGAACGCGTCAGACCACCGTGATCGTCACATCGATATTGCTCTTCAGCGCCTTCGAGTACGGACACGTTTGATGCGCCATCTGCGCGATCTCTTGCGCCACCGCGCGCTCGATTCCCGGCAGGCTCACGTTCAGGCGCGCACGCAGCAGATACGCATCGCCGTTCATGCCGAGGTCCACTTCCGCATCGACGGCGGTGTCGGCCGGCAGACGCGTCTTCAGCTTCGCCGCGGCCTTGCCCATCGCGCCGATGAAACACGCCGACCAGCCCGCCGCGAGCATCTGCTCGGGATTGGTGCCCGCGCCGGCCGATCCGGGCGGCGAGAGTTTGACGTCGAGACGGCCGTCGGTGCTCTTCGCATGGCCTTCGCGGCCTCCGACGACGCGCGTTTTGCCCGTGTACAGGACGGTGTCGATCTGGGTCATGATGCGTTCCTCTTTGGATTCGAAAAGTTGACTGGCTTAGTGATGCGCGAAGAGCCGGGCGACGTCGTTCGTGGCCACGCCGCGCGCGCCCGATTGCGAAACCGTGTCGCTCATGCCGCCGTATGCCTGCATCGGCGCGGCGGCGCTTTCGCTGGCGATGGTCTGCGCGCTCACGCCGCGCTGCGACGAAGGCGCGCCGGCAAGCGGATCGTAGTGCGGCGCGGGGCCGTAGCCGCTGCTGGCGAAGGCGGAACCGGCGGCGACGGCGCTGACAGCGAAGACTGCGGCGGTGACGAATTGCTTGATCATGATTCGAACCTCGTTTGCGTGATTCAGGAAATGGATTAGCTGCCTTGATAGAGACTGCGCAACGCCGCGATCTCGCCATCGCGTTGCGCCTGTGCCAGCTCGGCCTTCACTTCGGCGCGCGTCTTGCCGGCATACGCGTGGTTCGCGACGGCCTGTTGGGGCTGCACGTTCAGCGGCACGTTCTTCACGGCGGCGTGAGCAACACCGGTCATGGCGCCGGCGACGAGAGCGAAAGCAACGATCGTGGATTTCATGGTGTTTCTCCTTGAATGCTGATGATTCGGTCGGTTGAGTGAGTTACGGCGATCGGGCATCGCGGGTGTCGGTCTTGGGTGTCACTCGTGAGCCGTCGTTGTGTGTATTTGAAGGCCCGCACGTATCTGGCTTGTGTCGGCGATGCGGGTCTTGTGCAATGTTTTGTATCGCGCACGTTGCAGATACATTGCGATACAGAACCCCGCCTAGCGCTCGGCCAGCAACTTGCCGATCGCGGCTTCGGTCTGCGCGTAATCGCCTTCGCCGAAATGCGTGTAGGCCACGCGCCCGTGCTTGTCGATCAGATAGAACGCCGGCCAGTACTGATTGCCGTACGCGGCCCACGTCGCGTAGCGGTTATCCAGCGCGACGGGATACGTGATCCCGTTGCGTTCGATCGCGCGCTTGACGTTGTTCGTATCGCGCTCGAACGGAAACTCGGGCGTATGCACGCCGACGACCACGAGCCCTTTGTCCTTGTACTTCTGATTCCACGATTTCACGGCCGGCAGCGTGTTGAGGCAATTGCCGCACGCGAAGGTCCAGAAATCGACGAGCACGACCTTGCCGCGCAATTGCGCGAGCGAGAGCGGCTCGCTGTTGATCCACTTGTCGATGCCGGCGAACTCCGGCGCGACGTTGTCGCTCGTGTGAGCGCTTGCGGGTGCGGCGGCCTGCGCGGGCGCGATGGCCGCACACGCGGCGATTCCGGCGCACACGGCGGCGTTTCTGATGGCGTCGAGCATGACGAAGTCCTCTTGAATGCGGTGAATATCGGAGCGGCGTGAGATGGCTGGTGAGATCGCCACATCGCTCCGGCAGGCCGACGTTCGCATCGGCATGACCGCATTGGACTGCGCGCGCGTATCCCGCTTGTGTCGGATAAAGGCGCGCTGCGCAATGTTATGTATCGCACGACATGCGGGATACACTGCGATACAAAACGTCCGCCGAAGCGCGCTATAACGCAGTCATCGCAATCGGCGGGAGCTTCGAATGAAACGCATGCTGGCGGTCTTCGCCTTTCTCATCGGCGGGATCGCGACGGAAATGGCCCATCCGGTTCAGTGTCTGCTGGTCAGCCCGAGCCGGATGCAACTCAAGCGTCAACGACAACGATCCATCGATGGAAACCACTGATCACGTTTTGATCGTCGACGACGATCGCGGCATCCGCGAACTGCTCGCCGAATACCTCGAAAAAAACGGAATGCGTGTATCGCTCGCCGCGAACGGCCGGCAGATGCGCGCCGTGCTGGAGCAGCAAGGCGCGCCGGATCTGATCGTGCTCGATCTGATGCTGCCCGGCGAGGATGGCCTCGTGCTGTGCCGCGAGCTGCGCGCGGGCAAGTTCCGCCATGTGCCGGTGCTGATGCTCACCGCGCGCAACGAGGAAGCCGACCGCATTCTCGGCCTCGAAATGGGCGCCGACGATTACCTTCCCAAGCCCTTCGCCGTGCGCGAATTGCTCGCGCGCATCAAATCCGTATTGCGCCGCACGCGCATGCTGCCGCCGGGCATGGAAGTCACCGAAACCTCGCAGATGCTGGGATTCGGCGACTGGCGTCTCGACACGACCGCGCGCCATCTCCTCGACGCGGAAGGCACGATGGTCGCGCTCTCGGGCGCGGAATACCGTCTGCTGCGCGTGTTTCTCGACAATGCCCAGCGCGTGCTCACGCGCGATCAGTTGCTGAACCTGACGCAAGGCCGCCAAGCCGATGCATTCGACCGCTCCATCGATCTGCTCGTGTCGCGCTTGCGTCAACGGCTGCGCGACACCGCGCGCGAGCCGCGTTACATCAAGACCTTGCGCAGCGAAGGCTACGTCTTCTCCGCCGAAGTCAAACCGGTCGAGTCTTCTCGATGAGCACCGTTTCCTCCAGTTCACCGCTGCACTGGCCGCGCACGCTGTTCGCGCGCCTCGCGCTGATACTCGTCGTCGGGCTCGCGCTCGCCCAGACATTCTCGTTTCTTCTGACCATGCGCGAGCGCGACGAATCGATGACCAACATGATGGTCGGTTACGTCGAGCGCGAGGTCGCGAGCTCGGTCGCGCTGCTCGATCATCTGCCGCCGGAGGAGCGTGCGCAGTGGCTGCCGCGTCTCGCGCGTCGCAGCTACGAGTTCATCCTCGGACCGGGCGATCAGACCGGCGCGAAGCCGGATGCAGAGTTGTCGGAACGCTTCGCGAACTCGATCGGCGCGGGCATCGCCAATCGTTATCCGATGACGGTCAATGCCGTTCCCGGTCCCAGGGAGCGTTTTCAGGTGCATCTGAAGCTGTCGGATGGCTCGCCGCTCACCATCGACATGCGTCCGGTCGCCGGCATGCCGATGTCCGGCTGGCTCCCGCTCGTGCTGACGTTGCAGTTGATCGTGCTCGGCGCGTGCTGCTGGCTCGCGGTGCGCCTCGCAACCGGCCCGCTCAAGCGCCTCGCCAAAGCCGCCGATACGCTCGGCCCGGATCTCAAGGCCGAGCGTCTGCCGGAATCGGGACCGGAGGAAGTCGCGCGCGCCGCCAAAGCGTTCAACGCGATGCAGGACCGCGTTTCGATGTACATGGCCCAACGCATGCAGATCCTCGCGGCGATCACGCACGATTTGCAGACGCCGATCACGCGTATGCGGCTGCGCGTCGACGTGATGGACGACGAATCGACCGGCGCGAAGCTGCAGCAGGATCTGAAGGAGATGGAATCGCTCGTGAAGGAAGGCGTGACCTACGCGCGCACGCTGCACGGCACGAACGAAGCGCCGCGCCGCATCGATGCCGACGCGCTCATCGAAACCATGGTCGACGATTATCTCGATGCAGGACAATCGGTGAGGTTGTCGGGCAACATCGGCGGTGCACTGATGGCGCCGCCGCAGGCCTTGAAGCGCGTTATCGGCAATCTCGTCGATAACGCGATCAAGTATGCCGGCGAGGCGGAAATCGAAGTCTCGACGCGCGACGACGGACGCGCGGTCATCTCCGTGCTCGATCGCGGGCCGGGCATTCCGGAAGAATCGCTGGACGCGGTGTTCGAGCCCTTCGTGCGGCTCGAAGATTCGCGCAACCGGCAAACGGGCGGCACCGGACTGGGGCTCGCGATCGCGCGCCAGCTCACGCTCGCGATGGATGCGTCGCTCACGCTGCATCATCGGGAAGGCGGCGGGCTAGAAGCGCGGCTCGCGCTCAAGAAGACCGCTTGAGACATTTTTTCCGATCCATCACATACGACGTCTTATATTTCCTTACGTGTTTGCACCGAATTGACGCGTCTCCTGCGTGTTGGATAACGTTTGCCTTGTACGCAAACTGATACGACATCCGATAAATAAACGATCAGGAGACGATCGATGAAGCACCCACAAAACCGCGCGCGCCGCGCGTTCGTGAAGTTCGCGGGGCTGTCGGCGGGCGCCCCGCTGCTCGGCGCGATGAGCACATTCGGCGCGCTCGCCGGTTGCGGCGGCCACGACGACTCCGATTCCGCCTCCGGCTCGCCGACGCCGCCCGCCGCGCAAGACCCGATCTGGGGCCCGTCCGGCTCCGCGACGCAGATCGTCAACGCGCTGCAGAGCGTCTCGACGTCGATGTTTCCGAGCCGCCAGTTCCTCGTCACCGATTACGGCGCGAAAACGTGCGCGGTCGTCGCGGCGGCGAATCCATACACCGATCCGGCGAAGTCGCCATTGAGCACCGGCGCGGACCAGACCCACGCGCCCGGCTCCTTCGATTCGCGCCCCGCGTTTCTCGCGGCCATCGCGGCCTGCAACGCGGCGGGCGGCGGACACGTCGTCGTGCCGTCGGGAACGTGGTATTGCGCGGGACCGATCGTGCTGCTGTCGAACGTCGACTTTCATCTGTCCGCGAACTGCACGATCTACTTCAGCCCGAATCCCGCCGACTACGCGAAGGATGGCCCGGTCGATTGCGGCGCGAACGGCAAGCTCTACTACAGCCGCTGGCAGGCGAACGACTGCCTCAACTACGGCCCGCCGGTCTACGCGCGCAATCAGACGAACATCGCGGTGACGGGCGAAGGCGACAGCTCCGTGCTCAACGGCCAGGCGATGACGCCATTCGCCGGCAGCGGCAACACCGCGACGTGCTGGTGGACGTGGAAGGGCAATAGCGGCGTCTACGGCTGCGTGAATTCGTCGACGCCATCGCAGGCATCGGTCAATGCGAACAACGTCGATCTGAAGACCGCCGTGCCCGGCATCGCCGATGCGCTCTACACCAAGCTCACCGATCCGGCCACGCCGTGGCAGCAGGACCAGAACTATCTGCCGGCGCTATCGGAAGCGGGCGTCGCCATCGAAAAGCGCATCTTCGGCATCGGCCATTATCTGCGGCCGTGCATGGTGGAATTCATCGGCTGCACGAACGTGCTGATGGAAAGCTATCGCACGAACAACACGCCGTTCTGGCAGCATCATCCGACCGATTGCCGCAACGTCGTGATGCGCAGCGTGACGGTGGACAGCATCGGCCCGAACAATGACGGCTTCGATCCCGACGCCTGCGACACGGTCCTCTGCGAGAACGTGACGTTCAACACCGGCGACGACTGCATCGCGATCAAGTCGGGCAAGGATCTCGACACGCAGTACGGCCCGGCGCAGAACCACGTCATCCAGAACTGCACGATGAACAGCGGCCACGGCGGCATCACGCTCGGCAGCGAAATGGGCGGCGGCGTGCAGAAAATCTACGCGCGCAACCTGCAGATGCTCAACAAGTTCTGGGCGACGAATTCGCTGAACATCGCGATCCGCATCAAGACGAACATGAATCGCGGCGGCTTCGTGAAGGACTTTTACGTCGACAACGTGACGCTGCCCAACGGCGTGAGCCTCACGCCTTCCGGTTACGGCAGCAGTCTGCTCGCGGGCAGCCCGATCAACGCGACGGTGCCGCTCGGCGTGGCGACGGCGACGGCGGCGAATCCATCGGCGGCGCAGGGCGGCATCATCACGTTCGATTGCGACTATCAGCCGTCGAAAGACGCGATCCGCACGCGGCCCGCGCTCGTGCAGAACGTGAACATCTCGAACCTGAAGGCGAGCAACGTGTCGCTGAACGGCGTGAGCGGATCGTGTTTTCAGGCAATCGTCGCGCAAGGCCCGGTCGCGTTCGATTACAACGGCCCCGCGCCGACGCCCGCGATTCCGGCGATCACCGGCGTCACGATCACGGATTGCGATTTCGGCACACCGGTCGCGGCCGGACCCGCAACGGCGACGACGCCCGGCCCGATCTACGCGTACAACGTTCACGACATCGTGCTTGCGAACACGCTGATCGCGGGCGTCGCGATGAACTCGACAGTCAGCGACGCGCGCTGAAACGACGCCACGCAAGCCAGGGCAGGCGCGCGAGGAAGCCGAGGAAAAGCCGCATGTGCATCCATGTCAGCAGCGCGTTGTCGCGGCCGTAGTGGAAGTGCGAGACGCCGCCTTCCTCGGCCGTGAAGTAGCGCACGGGCGCGTCGACGTTGATCGGGCGCACGCCGCGCCAGCACAGGCGCACGACCGCTTCCGGATCGAAGTCGAAGCGGCGCATGAAAGTCTGCGTATGCATGAGCGCGGCGAGCGGCGCGATCGGATAGACGCGAAAGCCGTAGAGCGAATCGCCGATGCCCATCCACAGCGTTTCGAGATTCGCCCAGCCGTTCGAGATGCGCCGTCCCTGCACGCGCAGTTGCGGCGCGCTCGCATCGAATTTCGGGCGGCCGAGGATCATCGCATCGGGCGCCTTCATCGACGTTTCCATGAACGTGCGGATCAGCGCGGCGGGATGTTGTCCGTCGGAGTCCATCGTAAGGACGTGCGTGAAGCCGAGCTTCGCCGCTTCGTCGATGCCCGCGAGAATTGCCGCGCCCTTGCCGCGATTTTCTGGCAGCACGATCACGCGCAGCCCGTCGTCGGCTTCGGCCATTTTGACGAGGCGTTCGGCGCTGCCGTCGATACTGCCGTCGACGACCACCCACACCGGATTCCACTGCTCGCGCGCCCCGCGCACGGTTTCATCGACTTTCTCGCCGGGGTTGTAGCTCGGAATGAGGACGAAGTGCGTGGACGATGCGCGTGTGGAAGGCATTGCAAAAAAAAAAACGGAATGAGTTGCGACGAATTTTAAAGTCTGCCGACGCCGATGCTTTCAGTCGCGGATGCGATGCGCGTCGAGTTCGCCCGCATAAAAGCGCTGCAATTCGGCGATGAACGCCTGCAGCGCAGCGTGATCGCGTCCCGGCGGCGCGAAGCGGCGGCCGAGCGTCACGCGATAGGTGATCGGCAGCGCGGGCTTCCTGAAGATCTGCCAGCCCTTGCCGAGAAAACCGGAATCCGTTTCGATAATCAACGTCTGGACCGGCGCCTGCGCGCGCGCCGCGATCAGCGCGATGCCGCCCTTCAGCGGATTCACCGCCGCGCTTTCGGTGCGCGTGCCTTCGGGAAAAAGCAACAGCGGACTGCCACGCTGCAGTTCGGCGACGGCGGCGCGAATCAGCCCGACGGACGTATCGTTGACGATATAACCCGCGAGCAGCGCGCCCGGCCCGAGAAACACGTTGCCGGCGACATCGCCCTTCATGACGCAGCAGGTGTCGGGCACGCGCGACGCGATCAGCAGCGCATCGAGCAGGCACGGATGATTCGGCGCGAGGATCATCGCGGGCTGGCCCGCGAGCGCGTCGAGTCCGGAGAGATCGAAGCGGCATACGCCGAGCGTGCGCAGCAGCACGAAATAGCCGTGCCACACGCGCTGCACGACGGCTCGTCCGACGCGCCGGCCCGCATCGACGCTCAATACGCGGCGCAGAATCCACGCGAACGGAAACCACGCGAGACAGACGAGCGCGAGCACGACGAGCGCGAAATAGAACGCCACGCATTGCCATGCGGATTCGAGCGCGCCGGCAAGCGAACCCTTGCCGTCCGCCGCGCCGAATTTCCGATGAGCGTCACTCATCGCGCCACCCGATCGAGCATCATCAATTGGCCGATAACTCCGCGCGTTGCGCATCGCGCAGATTGCGGCGGCGCTGAAGATACGCGCGCAGCGAATTGCGCCAGTCGAGCGCGGCCGAGATGTAATAGATGCCCTTGAATGCACGCAGCGAATGCCAGATCGGCGTCGAGCCGAAGATATCGCCCGCGAGCAGCGACAGCAGCGCTTCCTTCATGCGCAGCGGATTTCTCGGGCCCATGAAGAGATTGCGCATCGTCGGCGAGGTCATGCGATAGATGAACCACGAGAACTCGCGCGGACCGTGACGCACGTCGCGGTCGAACTTCGCGAGCGCGGCTTGCGCGTTCGCGGGATTCGTCAGCGCGGCGTCGATCGCATCCGCGCCCGCGAACGCGCTCTGCATCGCAAGCATCACGCCGGACGAGAACACCGGATCGATGAACGCGAACGCATCGCCGAGCAAGAGGAAGTTGCGTCCGTGCGTCATGTCGCCGGTGTACGAGTAGTTGCCGGTCGCGTGGACTTCGCTGATCAGTTCGGCATCCTTCAGGCGCGCGGCGAGCGGCGGGCACATCGCGATGGTCTCGCGAAAGAACGTCTCGACCGACGTGCCCTTCGGACGCTGCTTCAGATACGCAGGCCACACGACCGCGCCGACGCTCGTCGCGCCGTCCGCGAGCGGAATGAACCAGAACCAGCCGTGCTCGAACCAGAACACGGTGATGTTGCCTTCGTTTTCGCCTTCGTTGCGGCGCGCGTTGCGGAAATGGCCGTACAGCGCCGACGAGTTGTGCCGTTCGTTGCGGCGCTTCGTCTTGAAGTGATTCGCGAGCAGCGTGTCGCGCCCCGAAGCATCGACGACGAAACGCGCCCGCACGTGCTCGATGCGGCCATCGTCGTGTTCGGCGTCGATCGTCGCGCTCGAACCATCCGGCGCGAACGCGACATCGCGCGCGCGGCAGCCTTCGCTCACCTGCGCGCCGTGCTTCGCGGCGTTGCGCAAGAGGATGTCGTCGAGCTCGGAGCGGCGCACCTGATACGCGCTCGGCATCGACTTGTCCCACGCATCGGCGAAAAGGAAACGCTGCATGCGATTGTCGTGCTGCGGCGATACGAACTCGGCCGCGAGCTTGACCATGCCGATGGCGCGCACTTCATCCGCGATGCCGAGCTTTTCGAACAGCCGCAAGTTCGCCGGCAACAGCGATTCGCCGATATGAAAACGCGGATGCCGCGCCTTCTCCAGCACGCGCACGCGATAGCCGCGGTCCGCGAGCAGGGTCGCGGCGGTCGATCCGGCCGGTCCGCCGCCGATCACGACGACATCCCAGGTTTGCGTCGTTTCACTCATCTGCGTCCCTCGGTGTGCTGTTCAGGCGATCCCGCCGTTGATCGACAGGACCTGCCCGGTGACATAAGCCGCCGCATCCGACACCAGATACGCGACCATGCCCGCGATTTCTTCCGCCGTGCCCGCGCGCTGCGCCGGCACCAGTTGCTTGATGCGCTCGGGCGGAAAGGCGCTGCCGAGCATCGGCGAATCGATGACGCCGGGCGCCACCGCGTTCACGGTGATGCCGCGCGACGCGAGTTCCTGCGCCAGCGCACGCGTCGCGCCGATCAGCCCGGCCTTCGCGGCGGCATAGTTCACCTGCCCGCGATTGCCCATTAAACCCGACAGCGACGACATGTTGACGATGCGTCCCCAGCGCGTGCGGATCATCGGCATCAGAAGCGGCTGCGTGACGTTGAAAAAACCGTCGAGCGTGACGTCGAGCACGCGTTTCCATTGCTCACGCGTCATGCCGGCCATCGGCGCGTCGTCGTGGATGCCCGCGTTGTTCACGAGAATCTGCACCGGGCCGTCCGCGAGGATGCGCGCGAGCGCGGCGTCGGTGGCGTCGGGATCGGTCACGTCGAAACCGATGGCATGCGCCGTGCCGCCCGCCGCGCGAATGGCTTGCACGCAGCTTTCAGCACGCTCGATGCCGCCGTTCGCGTGAATCCAGACTTCGTGTCCGGCCGCGCCGAGCGACCGGCCGATGGCTTGTCCGATCGCGCCGCTGCCGCCTGTCACGAGCGCGCGCATGGCCTTATCGCGTGCGATGCGCGGCGACGTGCGCCGCGAGCGCGCCGAGGCTCGCGAAAATCTTCTGATTGTCCGGATTGTCCGAGCGCAGTTCGAAGCCGTACTTCTTCGAGATCAGGAGCGCGATCTCCAGAATATCGATGGAATCGAGCCCGAAACCTTCTTCATACAACCGCGTATCGGCCGAGACGGCCTTGGGATCGACGTCCTCGAGATTCAGTTCGGCGACGATCAGCTCGGCGAGCTCTCTTTCCAGTTCATTCATCGTGTGTACAGGCCAGCGCAGGGAGGCGCCAAGGGCGGCTCGGAAAACGTGCGCCCCGCTTATCCGCACGTCGTCGGCTGCCTGTTATCGAGATAATTGCAGTGGCGAAATTCTAGACGATGCCCCTTGGGACGCCTAGTAGGAAAGGTAACTGGCCGCATGGCATCCGGCACCGGTGTAATTTTGAGAAAAATCAGGGAGTTCGCCGCGTGACGGGACCCCTGCGTCGGTAGGGTAAAATTCGCGCGTCTGACGAATGTAAGATCATCGAACAATCGGTTACAGACCGCCCGCGCACCGGCGCGGGAAAATGATCGTCAGGCGGGCGACTGCCGAGTTTTCTTCAACAACCGAGCGTTCACTAAAGAGCGCCGCAGCCGCATCCCATGTTGCGTACCTTTTTTCATCGACCAGCGGTTTTCGAGCGCCCGTCGCGTCCCGCGGGAGCGCGCCGATGAACGCCACCCGCTTTCTGCGCGCGGCGGGCGTCGTTGCCGCGATCGTCGCGTATCAGCTTGGCGCGCACCATGCCGCGTCCACGCCCGGCGCGCACGGACTCGGCCTCGCGCTCGTGCTCGCACCCCTTTTGTTGATCGCGCTGAACGCCGCCGTGCGCTCGAACGCGCGCGCGTGGCTCTTGCCGCTCTGGGCGCTCGGCTGCATGGCGCTTTGGCTCGCGCGTGCGCCGCTCACCGCGCATTTCGGCTGGGGGCTGTGGATCGAACACACGAGCTTCAATCTCGCGCTCGCGTGGATGTTCGGCCGCACGCTCGGACCGGGCCGCGAGCCGCTCTGCACGCAGTTCGCGACGATGGTCCACGGCAAGCTGGAGCCGCGCGTCGCGCGCTACACGCGGCGTGTCACCTTGGCATGGACGCTCTTCTTCGTCGCGACCGCGTTCGTATCGACGATGCTGTTCGCGTTCGCATCGATCGTCACGTGGTCCACGTTCGCCAACTATCTCGCGCTGCCGCTCGTCGGGCTCATGTTCGTCGCCGAATACGCGTGCCGGCGCATCGCGCTGCCGGACATGGAGCCGTCGAGCATCATGGACGCCGTTCGCGCCTACGCGCATTCGATGCAGATGCGTCGCAGCGGAGCGCAGTGATGCCGTCGAATTCATCGCACATGCAGACTTTTCCGCTGGTTTTCCACACATCGCCGGATCAGACCATCGCCTGGCGCGACGGCGCGAGCGTCTCCGTGCGCGACTTTCTCGCCGATGTCCGCGCGCTCGCCGATGCGCTTCCCGAAGGCGGGCATGTGTTCAACGTGTGTACGGACCGGTATCGCTTCACGGTGAGCCTGTGCGCGACGCTCGTCGCGGGCAAGACGAGCCTGCTGCCTTCGACACACACGCCGGAAATGGTGCGCGCCCTCGCCTCGTTCGCGCCCGACGCGTTTTGCCTGCACGACAGCGACGATTGCGCGATCGATCTGCCGCGCTTTCGCTATCCGGAGGTTGCGCACGTGGACGTTTCCGGCGAAGCGCAGGTTCCGCATATCGACGGGGCGCGCGTCGTCGCGTACGTGTTCACGTCCGGCTCGACCGGTGTGCCGGTGCCGCATCGCAAGACGTGGGGCTTTCTCGTGAAGAACGTGCGCGCCGCCGCCGACCGGCTCGGCCTGCTCGGGCAAGCCCGCGCGACGCTCATCGGCACGGTGCCGCCGCAGCACATGTACGGCTTCGAATCGACGGTGCTGCTCGCGCTCATCGGCGGCCTCGCGTTCAGCAACCGTCAGCCGTTCTATCCCGTCGATATCCGCGCGGAACTCGACGCCGTGCCGGAACCGCGCGTGCTCGTCAGCTCGCCGATCCATCTGCGCGCGCTCTTTGCCAACGACGAAGCGTTGCCGCGCGCATCGCTCGTGCTGTCGGCGACCGCGCCGCTTTCGGAAAAGCTCGCGCTCGACGCCGAAGCGCGCCTCGACGCGCCGCTGATGGAAATCTACGGCAGCACCGAAACGGGCCAGATCGCGACGCGCCGCACTGCGCGCACCGCCGCGTGGGAATTGTTTCCCGACATCGCGCTGACGCCACGCGCCGACGATGCCGACGATCCCGGCGAACCGACGATGTGGGCGTCGGGCGGACACGTCGAAACGCCGGTGCCGATGGGCGACGCGCTCGAACTCATCGACGAGACGCATTTTCTGCTGCACGGGCGCAAGGCGGATCTCATCAACATCGCGGGCAAGCGCACGTCGCTCGCGTATTTGAATCATCAGCTGAACGCGGTGCCGGGCGTGGTCGACGGCGTGTTCTACATGCCTGACGAAACGGAAGCCGACAGCGAACCCGTGCGCCGTCTGATGGCGCTCGTCGTCGCGCCGAGGCTTGCCGTGGCGGATTTGCAGCGCGCGTTGCGCGAGCGCATCGACGCCGCGTTCATGCCGCGTCCGCTGCTGTTCGTCGAAACGCTGCCGCGCAACGCGACCGGCAAGCTGCCGCGCGACGTGCTCACGCAACTGATCGAGCAGGAACGCAAGCGGCGCGCGGCGTTGAGCTTCACCGTGCCGCCGGATCATCCCGCGCTCGCCGGACATTTCCCCGGCCATCCGATCGTGCCGGGCGTCGTCCTGCTCGATCACGCGCTCGACGCGATCGGCGCCGCGCTCGGCACGAGCGCTGACGCGTGCAGGATCGAATCGGCGAAATTCCTGAGTCCGGCGAAACCGGGCGAGGCGCTCGATATCGCCTACGAAACGGCGGCGAGCGGCGCGATCCGCTTCACGATTCGCGCGGGCGCACGCGCGGTGGCGAGCGGCGCGCTCGCGGCGCCGTCCGCCGGGGACGCTCGACCATCGTGAACAAGCCGCGCAACCGCGACGACTGGGCCGACCGCCAGGAACGCAGCAACCTCGCGTTGCTGCGCTTCATGACGTGGATATCGCTGCGCTTCGGACGGCGCATCGGGCGCGTGCTGCTGCGGATCATCACCGCGTATTTCGTCGTGTTCGCGCCGCGCGCGCGGCGTGCGTCGCGCGGCTATCTGAATCGCGCGCTCGGGCGGCATGCGGGCTGGCGCGACGGGTATCGGCATGTGTTTTCGTTCGCATCGACGATTCACGACCGCATCTATCTGCTCAACGAGCGCTTCGATCTGTTCGATATCCGGACGCACGGCGTCGAGGATGTCGAAGCGGCGCTCGCCGGCGGACACGGCGCGTTCTTGATGGGCGCGCATCTCGGCAGCTTCGAAGTGGTGCGCGCGATCGGGCGAGCGCAGCCGCATATCCGCATCGCGATCACGATGTATGAAGAGAACGCGCGCAAGATCAACGCGATCCTCGCCGCCGTGAATCCAGCCGCGCATCACGATGTGATCGGTCTCGGCAAAGTCGATGCGATGCTCAAGGTGCGCGAGCGGCTCGATGCGGGCAGCCTCGTCGGCATTCTCGCGGACCGCACGCTGCCCCAGGCCGGCGACGCGCTCAGGGAACGCGACTTTCTCGGCGCGCCCGCCGCGTTTCCGCTCGGGCCGCTGCATATGGCGGCGGTGCTGCGCCGTCCGGTCGTCTTCATGACGGGGCTGTATCTCGGCGGCAATCGCTACGACATCCATTTCGAAACGCTCGCCGATTTCTCGAAGATCGAGCGCGGCGAGCGCGCCGCCGCCGTCGATGCCGCGCTCACGCGCTATGTCGCGCTGCTCGACAAGTATTGCCGCGCCGCGCCGTACAACTGGTTCAACTATTTCGATTTCTGGCAGACGAGCGCCGCGCAGGACAACGCGCCCGCGAGCGCGGCGCCGCTGCGGGAAGCGACGAGGGATTCCTGAACTCATGCGAATTTTCGCCGCCGTTCTGACGGCCGCCTTGCTGTCGGCTGCATCGACGATCAGTGTCGCCGCCGACGCCCCCTGGACGCTCGATCGCCTGATGAACACGCTCGGCGCGAAGAAATCGGGCCGCGCGCATTTCACCGAGACGCGTTATCTGAAGATCGCGCAGGCGCCGCTCGAATCGTCGGGCGAGCTCGTGTTCGTCGCGCCCGATCATCTGGAAAAGCACACGACGAGTCCGAAGCCGGAGAATCTTGTCGTCGATGGCGACATGCTGACCGTCGACCGCAACGGCCGCAAAATCACGATCCCGCTGCGCAACTATCCGGAACTGGGCGCGTTCATCGAAAGCATTCGCGCGACGCTCGCGGGCAACCGCTTCGCGCTCGAAAATGCGTACAAGGTTTCGATCGACGGCAAAGGCAACGACTGGACGATGACGCTCGTGCCGATCGATTCGCGCATGCAGCAGAAAGTCAGCTCGATCACGCTCGCAGGCACGGGCGCGGCGCTCGCGCGCGTCGAGATTCGCCAGGCCGACGGCGACCGCTCGCTGATGCGCCTGCAAGACGCGTCGGCGCACTGACCGCGGCATGCGCGCGGTCTCGCGGTCCTTGCGTCAGCCGGCGGTCATCGTCTGGCTGTGCTTTCTCGCGGCGTGCGCGGCGATCATCGCGCGCGCGAGCTTTTCCGCCGATCTCTCCGCTTTCCTTCCGCGCACGCCGAGCGAGCAGCAGCGCGTGCTCGTCGAGCAGTTGCGCGACGGGCTCGTGTCGCGGCTGATTCTCGTCGGCATCGAGGGCGGCGATGCCAACGCGCGCGCCGAACTCTCGCGCAAAATCGCGGCGACGCTGCGCGAGGACAAGCGCTTTTCGGCGATCAACAACGGCGAGCCGGTCGGACAGGCGCGCGACGAGCGTTTCGTGTTCGAGCATCGCTATCGGCTGAGTCCATCGGTTACGCCCGAGCGCTTCAGCGAATCCGGCCTGAAAGACGCGCTCGCCGACAGTCTCGACCTGCTCGCCTCGTCCGCGGGCATGATGACGAAGGACTTGCTGCCGCACGATCCGACCGGCGAAGTCACCGCGCTCGTCAGCCGTCTCGACAGCGGCGCGCAGCCCGCGATGCACGGCGGCGTGTGGGCATCGCGCGACGGCCAGCGCGCCGTGTTGCTCGCGCAGACCGCGAGCCCCGGTTCCGACACCGACGCGCAAGCGAGCGCGATGGCCGCGATCCGCGCCGCGTTCGACAAGGCCGCGCCGGGCGCGACGCCTTTTCGCCTGCTGCTGACGGGGCCGGGCGTCATCGCCGTCGAATCGCGCGACACGATCATGCGCGACGTGCGCTGGCTGTCGGCGGCGAGCATCGTGCTGATCGTCGTGCTGCTGCTCGCGGTGTATCGGTCGGTGCCGACGCTCTTGCTCGGCCTGATGCCGGTGCTTTCCGGCGTCGCGGCGGGCGTGGCCGCCGTGAGCCTCGCGTTCGGCACGGTCCACGGTCTGACGCTCGGTTTCGGCACGACGCTCATCGGCGAGGCGGTCGACTATTCGATCTATCTCTTCGTGCAATCGGCGGGCGTTCAACGGCGCGAATCGCTGAAGGACTGGGTCGCGGGCTTCTGGCCGACGATCCGTCTCGGCGTGCTGACGTCGATCTGCGGCTTCGCCTCGATGCTCTTCTCCGGCTTTCCGGGCCTCGTGCAGCTTGGGCTGTATTCGATCGTCGGTTTGTCGACGGCGGGCATCGTCACGCGCTTCGTGCTGCCGCATCTGCTGCCGCAAGGCTTCGCGATTCGCGATGTCTCGCGCCTCGGCAATGTGCTCGCGCGTTTCGCCGCGCGCGCGTCGCACTTGCGCGTGGCGCTCGCGGTGCTGCTTTTCGCCGCGCTCGCGACGCTGCTCATGCAGCGGCACGGCTTGTGGAGCCAGGAGTTGTCGTCGCTCAGCCCGGTTCCGAAGGCGAGCCAGGATCTCGACGAACGCCTGCGCGCGGATGTCGGTGCGCCGGACGTGCGCTATCTCGTCGTGGTGTCGGCGGCGAGCGAGCAGGCCGCGCTCGAGCGCGCGGAAGCCGTCGCGCGGCAATTGCAGCCGCTCGTCGATGCCCGCGTGATCGCCGGTTTCGAAAGCCCGGCGACGTATCTGCCGAGCGACGCCGCGCAGCGCGCGCGCATCGCGAGCCTGCCGGATGCCGATACCTTGCGCGCGCGTCTCGCGCCCGCCCTGTGCGATCAGACGATCCAGGTGAAGCCCGAGGTTTTCGAGCCTTTCATCGCCGATGTCGAAGCCGCGCGCGCGCAGCCGCTCTTGCGACGCGCCGATCTGCGCGGCACGTCGATGGCGCTCGCCGTCGATTCGCTTCTCACCGAACGCGACGGCCGCTGGACCGCGATGCTGCCTTTGCGCGCGGCCGAAGGCTCGGACGTGCGGGTGCACCAAATTCGCGCGGCGATCGCGGCGGCGCGCGTGCCGGACGCGCTGTTCGTCGACATGAAAGCGGAAGCCGATCGCCTCTACCGGAACTACGTGCACGAGGACATTCGCCTGTCGCTCGGCGGATTCGCCGCGATCGTCGTGCTGCTGGTGCTCGCGCTGCGCTCACCGGTGCGCGCGGCGCGCACGCTGGCGCCGCTCGTCGCGGCGGTGATCGTCGTGATCGCGAGCCTCGCGCTCGCGGGCAAGTCGCTGACGATCCTGCATCTGATCGGCATGCTGCTGATTGTCGCGGTCGGCTCGAATTACGCGCTCTTCTTCAACTATCGCGCGCACGCCGAAAACGACGCGGTTTCGCCGCAAACGCTCGTCTCGCTCGCGATCGCGAATCTCGCGACCGTGCTCGGCTTCGGGCTGCTCGCGCTGTCGAACGTGCCGATGCTCAAGACCTTCGGGTTGACGGTCGGTCCCGGCGCGATTCTGGCGCTGCTGTTCTCGGCGATTCTCGCGCCGCGCTCGGGATTGTCGCGATGAACGCGCCCGGCGAGCCGCGCCGCTGGACGCCGACGCCCTTGATCGGCGGCGCGGCGGCCGTGCACGCGGGCGCGCTGGCATCGCTGATCCTCGCGCCCGCGACCTGGCCGTGGGCGGCGGGCGGCGTGATCGCGTCGCATCTCGCGCTGACGGCGGCGGGACTCTGGCCGCGAAGCGCCCTGCTCGGCCACAACTGGACGACGCTCCCCGAATCGGCGGGTGCGTGCATCGCCATCACCATCGACGATGGCCCCGATCCCGACGTGACGCCGCGCGTGCTCGATCTGCTCGACGCGCATCGGGCACGGGCGACGTTCTTCTGCATCGGCGAGCGGGCGCGCGCCTATCCGAACATCGTTCGGGAAATCGTCGCGCGCGGACATGCCGTCGAGAATCACAGCCAGCGGCATCGGCATGATTTTTCGCTGATGGGACCGGGCGCGTTGCGGCGCGAGATCGACGCTGCGCAAGCCACGTTCGAGGAAATCGTAGGCACGCGGCCCCTTTTCTTTCGCGCGCCAGCGGGCTTGCGCAATCCGTTTCTCGAACCGGTGCTGTGCGCGCTCGGCCTGCAGCTCGCCAGTTGGACGCGGCGCGGTTTCGATACGCGCACCGGCGACGCATCGCTCGTTTCGCGACGTTTGCTGAACGGATTCGCTGCGCGCGACATTCTGCTCGTCCACGATGGCCACGCCGCAAGGGACGCAAACGGCGCGCCCATCGTGCTCGCCGCGCTCGACACCGTGTTGCGCGCGGCGGCGGATCGCGGGCTTGTCACCGTCACATTGCGCGAGGCAATCGTCGGATAGACGGCGCGGCCCCTCCGCTCGATTCTGGTGAGCACCCCATTCACTCCGCGCACACTATTGTTTCGGATTGCAAATAAGAATCTTCCGGAAGAGAAAAGCCACAGTCGCAAAGTATGCTTGGATCCGAAGCGATGTGTCTTTTTCCGTAAACAATATGTCGGATGACGAAGATAAGGGGTGACTGTGAGAGGGCTTGAACGAATTGCTTTTGATGCACCGAAGTCACTGGCGGAAATCACCGAGGAGCGGCTACGACAGTTGATCGTCAATGGAGAACTGGAGTTTGGCGAACAAGTCACGGAATCCAGGCTGTCCGACCTTTTTGGCTTGAGCAAAACGCCCGTCCGTGAAGCGCTCCTTCGATTGAGCATTGCCGGCCTCGTCGAGATAAAAGCGCGGTCGGGAACGTATGTGTTCTCGCTGACGGACAAGAACATCTGCGACATCAGTACGCTACGCATTACGCTCGAACAGGCCGCCATTCGCTCCGCCATGCGCGAGAACGTTGCCCGCCTCATGGAAGAACTGAACCGGAACCTCGACGCTGCACGCGCCTTGCACGCAACGTTCGAGTTGGCAACGTATCGCGCGCTCGATCATGAGTTTCATCAGATTCTCGTCAGGCATTCGGACAACCCTTATCTGATCGATTGCTACTCGACGATAAGCACGAAGGTATTGGCGATGCGCAATCGCCTGACGTTCTCGCGCGAGTACATCAATAAATCGATTGACGAGCATCGTGCAGTCACCCGCGCGCTGGTCGAAAATGATGTCGACGGAGCCTGCATCATTCTTGCAGAACACATCAACTGTGGCTTCACGGAGCGCACGCGACGTCTGTTGACAGACATCGCGCGAATGCAGTAAAGCCGGGCGCGTGGTGCGCTTATTCGATCGTGAAGGCGTGATACCGCTTCACGACGTCATCGTTCAGTTCTTGCCCAAGCCCCGGCAAATCCGGGACTGAGAAGTCGCCGCGCTCGGGTTGATAGTTGTGAATGCACAACTCGCGCACGCAATCCTTCAGGCTGTGCGTGTGATGCTCGTGAATGATGAAGTTCGGTACCGCGGCTTCGAGGTGGAGCGCTGCCGCAGTCGAGACCGGCCCGCCGCAAATATGTGCCTGCATCGTCGCGTCGTACAGGTTTGCATAGTCACAGATTTTCTTCGCCTCCGTCAGTCCGCCGCAAAGGCAAATATCCGGCTGTATCACGGCCACGGCCTGTTTTTCGAACAGATCGCGATAACCCCAACGCGTATAGCAGCGTTCGCCGGTCGCGATCGGGATAGACGTATTGCGCGCGACCATCGCCATGTTGTCCATGTTGAGCGGATGAACCGGCTCTTCATAGAACAGGATGTTGTACGGCTCGACAGTCCGCGCGAACTGGATTGCTGCGTTGACTCCAAGCAGCGCGTGGGCTTCGATGATGATGTCGACGTCCGGCCCGACAGCTTCGCGCATGGCCGCGATCCGTTCCTCACCCATGCGCAACTGGTCCGCTCGTAACAGCCCGAAGTAGTTCTGGTTGACTTCCCAATCGAGCGGCGGGCCGCCGTTGCGGTCGACTTGCAACGGGTCGACCTTGATCGCCGTATAACCCTGCGAGACGGCTTTGCGTGCTGCGTCGGCGTACTGCTCGGGGCGTGTAAGCATTTGATGCGTGTCGCTCCAACCGAACTGAAGTTGACTGGCATAGGCGCGCAACCGCTCGTTTGTCTTGCCGCCGAGCAACTGATAGACCGGCGCGCGCAGGGCTTTGCCGCGAATGTCCCACAGAGCGATATCGATCGCGCTCATGCCCGCGTAGAAGACGTTTCCGCCGCCCATGCCCCAAAACGTTGCGCGGAACAGGTTTTCCCAGATCGCTTCGACCTTCATCGGATCTTTGCCGATGATGCGCGGGGCCAGGTCGCGCACGATGCCGACGCCCGCCTTTGCGCCCGCGCCATAGGCCAGGCCGACTTCGCCGATGCCGCTGATTCCCTCATCGGTATTGATACGGATAAGGACCGGATTGAAGCGCGCCATGCGCGGATCGGTTCGGCTGACTTCACAATCGAATATTTCGACGTTCGTTATTTTCATTTATCAATATTCCAGAGAGACTTCGATGGAGCCCGATGCGACGATGTCAAGCGTTCGCGGTTTGCGCCGACGGACCGACCTTCGGTGTCTGGCGAGGAATGCTCATCGTGACCAGCACACAGAACGCGGCGACGCACAAAGCCGCCTCGACCATGAACACGCCATATGATCCGTAAGCCTGAGAGACATGTCCGAGCGCCTGGTTCGCGAGAAAGCCGCCGAGACTGGAGCACGAGTTGATAAAAGCGATGCTCAACGCGAGACCGGCCGGGGACAGCATTGCAGGGGGAATGGCCCAATACGGGCCGTAGAAGCTCAGAATGCCAACGCCAAACAACGCCATGCCAGCCATGCGAAGCGACATGGACGGAACGCTCGCGATGACGAAGAAGCCGACACCCGCAAGCAGCATCGGTAGCGCGGCGTGCCATTTGCGTTCGCCCGTGCGGTCGGAGTGCGCGCCCCAAAGCGGCATCGATATCATCGCGCAGACATACGGCAGCGCCATGATGAGCCCGGTTTGCGTATCGGTCAGGGACGCCGCGAATCCCTTCACCTGCCCCGGAAGCCAGTAATTCGATGCTTGCGAGGCCGCTTGAATCAGCATGTATGAGAGCGCCAGTTTCCAGATCGTCGAATTGCCCAACACCATCTTCAGCGTCGGCTGTTCGTCGGCGCCCTGCGCGCTTCTTTCCCGCTGCAACTCCGCTACGAGCCACGCTCTTTGATCCTTGTTCAGCCATTTGGCATCCGCAGGCGCGTCGACCAGAATGAAGAAAGCCAGACCGCCCAGCAGAATGGTCGGCACGCCTTCGATCGCGAATAGCCAGCGCCAGCCGCCATACCCGGCCATGTGGACGTGCTCGACGATCCAGCCGGACATCGGCCCCGCGACGACCGAGGAAAAGGCAATCGCCATCATGAAAAACGACGTGACCTTGGCTCGCTCGCGAGCAGGGAACCAGCAGGCGAGATAGAAGATCATGCCGGGGAAGAAACCCGCTTCGAACACGCCGAGCAGCAGGCGCGCGATCGCGACGTGGGTCGCAGTCTGGGCAAAGAATGTCAGTGCTGTAACCGCGCCCCACACTATGACGATGAAGCTGATCCAGCGGCGCGCGCCCAGGCGCTGAAGCGCGAAGTTGGCCGGAATCTGGCACAGCAGATACGACGCAAAAAACATCGATGCGATCGTGCCGAACTGGGTCGGGGAAATGTCCAACTCCCGATTCATTTGCAGGGCCGCGAAACCGACATTCACCCGGTCGAGATAGTTGAAGAAGTAAAGAATGAACGCGAACGGCACGATCTTCCACATCACCGTTCGAATGACCTGCGGCCCAAATTCCTGACGCTCCAAAAATGCCTCCCGAATATCGAATGGTCAACATACCTATTTAATATTGACAACACGGTATCCAGCAGCGTTTTCTCCGTCAACCCGAAGTATCTGATGTATGAGACACCAATTTGTGTGCCGTAGCGTGTCACGCTTCGCTTTATTAAATCTTCGCAATTCTAAACATCCAAGAACGATCGATAGACAACGTCCTATTTGAGCGAAGACCTTCAGTCAGCGAATTTTTCGAAGCCAAAACCGAAACAGGAGAATGAAAGGTGCCAGCGCAAGAAGCATCACGATTTCCAGTGCCCCTTCGCACTCGAGGCAACGTGGTTCAGAATCCGGATGCCGTCGCCGAAGCGAGGCTGTGGTCTTTGCTCGACGCAAAAGCCGTCGCCATACTTGAAGCGACGCCTGAGCTCGACAGCATCATTGAACGCTTGCATCAAAGTCACGGATATCTCGCAAGAGCCGAGGCGGATCTCTTGCATCTGCGGAGCTCGCTCAGGATGCTGGCCACGCAAAAACGGGCCGCGCAAGCGGATATAGACGCGGCAGTCGAGCAAGCAACGACCGCCGTTAGCAGGACCGTCGAAAACCGCGTGCAACTTGCACTTGACGCGTCGCGAAACGGAATAAACGTCAGGTTCTTTTGCGTCGATCACTTCGAGAATCCCGCGAGCGCAGACGGTCTGTGAGGGCCGAAATCTTCGCGCAACGATCGATCCGCGCGCGGATGTGCTTCGTCGCGATGCGGAAAAAACAACGTGTTCAGACTCGAACATGCTCAACGATCTCCGGCGCTCTCGAAAGATTGAATCTATAGTCGAGGGCTGACCCGTCAGGGGCCGTTGCATACGTGAACTCACCCCTCGCCCGAATGCTGCCCGCCGCGCTCATCGAAACCGCCAGCCGCCCCTACCGCGCGGCGGGCCGGTTCGCGTGGCACTTCGCATCGGCCAAGCTGCGTCGCGATCCGTTCTTCGCCCATATCCTCGCGCACGGCCTGATTCCGGATGGCGCGCGCATCCTCGATCTCGGCAGCGGCCAGGGCTTGCTCGCCGCGTGCCTCGTCGGCGCGCACGCGTGGCATGGCGAACACGCCCAGCGTGCGTGGCCCGCGCGCTGGCCCGCGCCGCCCGTGCCGCGCTCGATTCACGGCATCGATCTGACGCCGCGCGACGTCGCCTGGGCGCGCATCGCGTTGCAGGCGCACGAGGCGCGCATCCGATTCGTGTGCGACGACATTCGCGCCGCGCCGTTTCCCGATGCCGATGTCGTCGTCGCCTGCGATGTGCTCCATTACGTCGATGCCGACGCGCAGGTGTCGATCCTCCGCCGCGCGCGCGCCAGCCTCGCGGCGAACGGCGTGCTCCTGCTGCGCGTCAGCGATGCCGCCGCGGGCTGGCACGCGCGCCTCGATCGCGCCATCGATTTCGGCATGCAGATCGCGCGTTCGGGGCGCGCGAACGGTCTGACGGTCCGCAGCGAGGCGCAATGGCTCGCGCTGCTCGGCGATCTGCGATTCGCGGTCTCCATCCGTCAGATGGGCCACGGCGCGCACGACGCCAATCGTCTGTTGATTGCGCGTCCCGTCGGCTGATTGGCGGCATCGTCCAAAGGCCTCGTTTGTTACAATTCATCGTTTTCGAACGCTCCCGACTCAAGGGAAACGAGCCCGTAGTGAATCCTCTTCTGCTTACGCATTTCACCGCGACGAGTTGCGCGGGCCGCGGGCTCGACGCGACGCTCGCCGCGCTCTCGGACGCACGCAGCGGACTCGCGCCGTGCGACTTCGAGGGCGCCGCGCTCGCCACTTATACGGGCCGCGTCGCGGGCATCGAGGATGCGCCGGTGCCCGCGGATCTCGCCGCGTTCGACTGCCGCAACAACCGGCTCGCGCAACTCGCGATGACGCAGGACGGCTTCGACGACCGCGTCCGCGAAGCGATCGCGCGTTACGGCTTGGAGCGCGTCGGCGTGTTCATGGGCACGAGCACGGCGGGCATCCTCGAAACCGAACTCGCCTACCGGCGTCGCGACACCCGGACGGGCGCGCTGCCCGCCGATTTCAATTACGCCAACACGCACAACCCCTATTCGCTCGCCGCTTTCGTGCGCGCCTATTTCGGGCTGCGCGGGCCGGCGGCGTCGGTGTCGTCGGCGTGTTCGTCGGGCGCGAAGGTGTTTGGGTCGGCGCGGCGCATGCTCGAAAGCGGCGTGATCGATGTGGCCATCGTCGGCGGCGTCGATACGCTCTGTCTCACGACGCTCTACGGTTTCAATTCGCTGGAACTGCTCGCGCCGGGTCCGTGCAAGCCGTTCGACGTGAAGCGCGACGGCATTTCGATCGGGGAGGCGGCGGCGTTCGCGCTGCTCGAACGCGATTTGGCCGATCCCGCCGATGACGACGCGATCCGCCTGCTCGGCATCGGCGAATCGAGCGATGCGTATCACATGTCGTCGCCGCATCCGGAGGGACTCGGCGCGCGCATCGCGATGGAACAGGCGCTCGCGAGCGCCGGTCTCGATGCGAGCGACATCGGCTACGTGAATCTGCACGGCACGGCGACGCCCAGCAACGACGCCGCCGAAAGCCGCGCTCTTACGAGCCTGTTCGCGCGCGTGCCGTGCAGCTCGACCAAGGGCGCGACGGGGCATACGCTCGGCGCGGCCGGCGCGCTCGAAGCGGTGATCGCCGCGTTGACGCTGCAGCACCAGATGATTCCCGCAGGCGCCAATACGACCGAGCCGGACCCGGCGCTCGGCCTCGACTACGTGCTGACGACGCGCGCTGCGCCGTTGCGGGCTGTGCTGTCGAACTCGTTCGGCTTCGGCGGGACGAACTGCAGTCTCGTGTTCGGACGCAAGGGAGCGGCATCGGCATGACTCCATTGCGTGCATTTATCGAAGGCATCGGCGTGATTGGTCCGGGCCTGGCCGACTGGCCCCATGCCGCCGACGTGCTGACGCAGCGCGCCGTTCGCGACGCCGCTCAAACCGTGCTGCCCGCGCCCGCCGGTCTGCCGCCGGCCGAACGCCGGCGCACCGGGCCGGTCGTGCGCGCGGCGCTCGCTGCCGCGCACGAAGCGGTCGCGCAGAGCGGCCGCGACGCCGCGACGCTCGCCGCCGTGTTCGCGGCATCCGGCGGCGATGGCGGGAATTTCCACGCGATCTGCGAAACCCTCGCGAGCGCCGAACCGCAGCTCTCGCCGACGCGCTTCCACAACTCGGTCCACAACGCGCCCGCGGGCTACTGGAGCATCGCGACACGCGCGATGGCCGCATCGAACGTGCTGTGCGCGTACGACGGCAGCTTCGCGGCCGGCTTGCTGGAAAGCCTCGCGCAAGTGAGCGTCGATGGCGCCGCGACGCTGCTCGTCGCCTACGACACGGACTATCCCGAGCCGTTGCGCCAAGTGCGTCCCATCGTCGATGCGTTCGGCGTCGCGCTGGTGCTCGCGCCGCATGAGAGCGAGCGGACGCTCGGGCGCATCGAAGCGCATCTGTCGGACGCGGACGCTTCCGCTTTCGCCGATGCCGATCTCGAAGCGCTGCGCCTGTCGAATCCCGCCGCGCGCGCGCTGCCGTTGCTCGACGCGCTGGCGCATCGGCGGGCGGCGAACGTCGTGCTGGATTATCTCGACGGCACGCAGCTCGCCGTGAGCGTCGAGCCGTCATGATGTTCGGCCGCGACTGGATCGCCGCGCGCATTCCGCATAGCGGCTCCATGTGTCTGCTGGATGGCGTCGTCGCGTGGGATGCAAAGCGCATCCGCTGCACCGCGACGAGTCATGTTTCGCCGGATAATCCTTTGCGCTCGAAGGGACGTCTCGCGTCGGTATGCGGCATCGAATACGCGGCGCAGGCGATGGCGGCGCATGGCGCGCTCGTCGCATCGAACGAAGCGAGACCGCGCGTCGGGATGCTGACCAGCGTGCGTGGCGTGGAAACGCACATCGACCGGCTCGACACGCTCGACGCCCCGCTCGATATCGAAGCCCAACGCATGGGCGGCGACGACAACACCGTACTCTACCGCTTCACCGTTCACTGCGCAGGCCGGCTGCTGCTGAGCGGCCGCGCTGCGGTGATTCTCGACGCCGCTCAGCGCGCCGGTTTCGTCGCGCAATAAGCGGAAAAGATGCCGAGCTCGACGTCGCGGCGCACGTCGATGAAACCGGCGCGCTCGATCGCGGCGATCACATCGGCGGGCGGCACGCAGGCCTCGATCGTGTCCCAGTAATAGCGCATCAACTCGACGCTTTCCCCTTTCTTGCCGACGATGCGCGCGATCGTCGGCACGACGCCGCGCATATAGAACTTCAGTGCAGCGATGCCGATACCATGCCCGGGCCGCGTGATTTCCAGCACGCAGAGCCGTCCGCCGGGCGCGAGCACGCGGAAGTATTCGTCGAAGGCCTTCGAAAGATCGCTTACATGACGCAGCGCGAAGCCCATGCTCAGAAAATCGTAGGCGGCGTTCTCGCAAGGCAGATCTTCCGCCGTGCCGATGCGCGTTTGCACGCCGATCGGCAGATGCGCCTCGCCGACCATGCCCGGACTCGGATCGACGCCGGTCACGAGCGCCGGATCGCCGGTGATCGCGACCGCTTCCCTCGTGACGAGCCCCGTTCCCATGCCGACATCGAGCACGCGCATGCCGCGCGCGAGTCCCGCCGATCGCAGCGCGCGATTTCGATACCACGGACCGGAACCGAGCGCCATCACGCGTTCGATCGCGTCGTAGTCGGATGCGGTGCGGTCGAAGATGCCGCGCAGCCAGACGCGCCTTTTCGATTCGTCGGCGTAGTAGGAGGTGAGCGGCTCGTGCGGAGCTTTCTTGTCGAGGGGATCGCGCCGATGAGAGGTCATTCAGTCTCCAGATTTCGCTGTTCGTTTTATCGCTTCAGTGAAGCGCCGTCCACGCAAGCGCGATGGAGAACGTGGCCAGCACGATCGATGCCCCGCGCTGAACGCGATCGGGACTCAGCCACGCGAGACGCCCGGTGCCGAGCGCCGCGCCGAAGGTGATCCACAGAAAGCCGATCGGAATCAGCGCGGCGGCGAAGATCGACATCGTCTGAAGATAAACGACGGCATTGCCGAAGGCGCTGGCCGGAAAGATCGCGCTCGCGAAGAGCATCGCCTTTGGATTGAGCAATGTGGTGACGAAGAGGGTGCGCATGCCGACCGTCTTTTGCGCGGACGTCGGCAGGGAGACGGCAGTGCGCCACATCAGGACGGCGAGATAGGCGATGTAGACGCTGCACGCGACGCGCAGAAATGTCGGGAGCCAAGTGAGAAAGCCGGCCGCGTGCGTGACGAGATAGCCCCAGACGGAAATTGCGATGAGGTAGCCGGCGAGCTCGGCGGCCATGAGCGGCGTGGCGCGCCTGACGCCGCGACGCAAGCCCGCGGTCGCGAGCAGTGTGTTGGTCGGTCCGGGCGTGATCAGGATGATGACGATGCCGAGCAAAAGGAGCGCGGCCTGGGAGCTCGAATGCATGGAACGGTTTTGAATATTGGATGCAACGTGCTTAATACCATAATTCGATGCCGTTTCTGCCGCGCGGCAAGGTTTGCTAGCCGTGTCCAGGGGCGCATCGACGGCGTCAGCGCGCAAGCGGCTTCGCCTGTTCCATCGACGACGCGCGCACGAACTTCCCCGCGCCGAGATGGTGAATCGTGTGTAGCGGCTGATTCGATTCGTCGATGATCCAGTGGCCGTCGACGAACACGCGCGAATCGGCAGCGGCTGCGACGACTTCGGCAAAACAGGTGTCGTAGGCGTCTTCCGTGTGCTTCTCGTCGATCAGCCTGCATTCGAGCCAAGCCGCGCAATTCGTTTCGATGAGCGGCAGACCGAGCACCGGCCCTTCCACGATGTCGATTCCGAAGGCCTCGAACTTGTCGATCTCGCGCCCGCTCGTCGAGCCGACGGCGTACGTGAGATCGATCATCGCCGCACCCGGCACGACGATGCCGAACGTGCCGCTCGCGGCGGCGAGCTCGCGCGTGTAGGTGCGCTTGTCGATCACGACGGCGATGCGCGGCGGCGTGAACTCCACCGGCATCGACCAGGCGGCGGCCATCACGTTGCGGCGCGCGCCGTGCGCGCTGGTGACGAGAACGGTCGGACCGTGGTTGATAAGGCGGCTGGCGTGCTCCAGCTTGACGGGACGGAAATGGCTCATGGATTTATGTGTGCAAAAGACAATGCGGGCCATTGTATGCGGCGTTCAAAATGCGCGCGTCCGCCGATCGATCCTAAGAAGATCTTCTTGACAGACACTCTTACGATATATATCTTTAGATATGTTTTACGACATATCTGGAGTGTTCCCTATGAAATCCCGCTGCTTTCAACGTGCGCGTGACGGCGGTTTCCGCGCATTCGGCTTTGATGGTTCTGCGTTCGACGCCCCAGCGTGGCACGAACGATTCGCTTTCGAACGTTGGGGAATGATCGGCCGTGATCGCCATGGCGGCGGCGGTCGCTTCGGCGGCGGCCCCGGTGGCATGGGCGGCATGGGCGGGTTCGGCGGCGAAGACGGCATGCCGCGCGGCCGCAAGTTCTCGTCGGACGACTTGCAACTGTTGCTGCTCGCAATGCTCGCCGAAGCACCGCGTCATGGTTATGAACTCATCAAGGCGCTCGAAGACCGCTCCAACGGCTTCTACGCGCCGAGTCCCGGCATGGTCTATCCGGCGCTCACCTATCTCGAAGAGCTCGGTTATACGACCGTCGAGCTGGAAGGCAACCGCAAGCGCTATGCCCTTTCCGACGCGGGCCGCGAATACCTCGCATCCAATCGCGAACGCGTGGACATCATGCTCGCGAAGCTCACGCATTTCGCCCGCAAGATGGATCTCGTGCGCCGCGCGTACATGGGCGAAGAAGTCGACGACGCCGCCGCCGACAACGGCTGGGCGCCCGAGCTGATCGCCGCTCGCCGCGCGCTGAAGAAGGCGCTGCTCTTGCGCACCGACGCATCGCAGGGAGAACAACGCCGCATCGCCGCGATCCTCGCGCGCGCGACGGCCGAAATCGAACAAAACCCGGCGCCGAAGCAGGCGTAAGGAGCCAAAGACGATGACCGATTCCATCCTGCAAGACCGGCCCGATCTCGAAGTCACGCGTGTGCGCCACGCGCTCAAGTTTCGGCTGCTGAAAGTCACGCGCGTCCAGGCGCTCAATCCGCACTTCGTGCGCGTGACCTTCACGGGTGACTCGCTCGACGATTTCGTCAGTGCATCGTTCGACGATCACGTCAAGCTGTTTTTCCCCGCGCCGGGCGAGACCCTGCCCGCGCTGCCGCAAGCGGGTCCGAACGGTCCCGAGTTCGATCCGGCCAAACCGCGTCCGATTGCGCGCGATTTCACGCCGCGTCGTTTCGACCGTGATGCGCGCGAGCTCGATATCGAATTTGCACTCCACGAAGCCGGTCCCGCAACGGCCTGGGCCGCGCAGGCCGCGCCCGGTCAGCATCTCGGTATCGGTGGACCGCGCGGTTCGTTCGTCATCCCAACTAACTTCGACTGGCATCTGATGATCGGCGATGAAACCGCGCTGCCCGCCATCGCGCGTCGTCTCGAAGAACTGCCCGAAGGCACGCGCGTCGCGACGCTCATCGAAGTGGCCGATCCTTCCGCGCGTATTGAATTCGACACGCGCGCCGATCTGTACGCGCAATGGCGTTATCGCAACGAAAGCTCACATCCCGGCGGCGCGTTGCTGCTCGCCCTTCGCGAAACCTATGTGCCCGATGGCGAAGGCTATGTGTGGGCGGCGGGCGAAGCCACGCTCATGCGCGAAGTGCGCAAGCTGCTATGCGACGAACGCGGCATCGACAAGAAACGCATTCGCGCTTCGGCTTACTGGAAACGCGGCGAACAAGGCGTGCACGAAACGATCGACGGTTGATTCGTGATCGCCCGACGATAAACCGGTGATAATCGAGGCACGGAGACGTTCAACGCTTATCACACGGCAGGGCGACCATGACCGACACGTTCAAGAAAAAGTCCGATGACGAACCCGCGCAACCGAGCGGCCTGCGCAAATCGCTGACGAGCTATGGCGACAATGGCTTCTCGCTTTTTCTGCGCAAGGCGTTTATCAAGGGCGCGGGTTATACCGATAGTGCGCTCGATCGGCCCGTCATCGGCATCGTCGATACGGGCAGCGCGTATAACCCGTGTCATGGCAATGCGCCGCAACTCATCGAAGCCGTCAAACGCGGCGTGATGCTCGCGGGCGGCTTGCCGATGGATTTCCCGACCATATCGATCGCCGAATCGTTCTCGCAACCGACGAGCATGTATCTGCGCAATCTGATGTCGATCGACACCGAAGAGATGATCCGCGCGCAACCGATGGACGCGGTCGTGCTGATCGGCGGATGCGACAAGACCGTGCCCGCGCAGTTGATGGGCGCGGCATCGGCGGGCATTCCCGCGATTCAACTCATCACCGGCTCGATGCTTACAGGAGCCCATCGCGGCGAGCGCGTCGGCGCATGCACCGATTGCCGGCGCTATTGGGGCCGCTTTCGCGCGGAGGAGATCGACGAAGCGGAAATCGCAGCGGTGAACAATCAACTCGTCGCGAGCGTGGGGACATGTTCCGTGATGGGCACGGCGAGCACGATGGCGTGCATCGCCGAAGCGCTCGGCATGACCGTGCCAGGCGGCGCCTCGCCGCCTGCGGTGACGTCGGATCGTATGCGCGTCGCCGAGCTCACTGGCACGCAGGCCGTGCAGATGGCGCGCGAGAATCTCACCATCGACAGGATCCTCACGGCTCAAGCATTCGAGAACGCAATGCGCGTGCTGCTCGCGATAGGCGGCTCGACCAACGGCATCGTGCATCTCACGGCGATCGCGGGACGCATGGGTTATGACATCGATCTGCAAGCGCTCGATCGCATGGGACGCGAGACTCCCGTGCTCGTCGATCTGAAGCCGTCCGGATCCCATTACATGGAGGACTTTCACGAGGCCGGCGGCATGGCTACGCTGTTGCGCGAATTGAAGCCGCTATTGAACCTGAACGCGCTGACGGTGACGGGCCGCACGCTCGGCGAAGAGATCGATGCTGCGGGCCCCGCTTTCGCGCAGAATGTCGTGCGCCCCTTCGACAAGCCGATCTATCCGCAAGGCGGTATCGCGGTGCTGGACGGCAATCTCGCGCCGGGCGGCGCGATCATCAAGCAATCGGCGGCAAATGCGAAGTTGATGGAACACGAAGGGCGCGCGGTCGTGTTCGAGAACGGCGCCGATCTCGCGGCACGCATCGATTCGGATGATCTCGATGTCACGCCCGACGATATCCTCGTGCTTAAGAACATCGGGCCGAAGGGTGCGCCGGGCATGCCCGAAGCGGGTTATATCCCTATCCCGCGCAAGCTCGCGGTAAAGGGCGTCAAGGATATCGTCCGCATCTCGGATGGACGCATGAGCGGTACTGCGTTCGGCACCATCGTGTTGCACGTGACGCCTGAAGCGGCGGTGGGCGGTCCGCTCGCGCATGTTCGAACGGGCGACCGCATTCGCCTGAGCGTGTCGAAACGCGAGATCAGTCTGCTCATCAGCGATGAAGAACTCGCAGCGCGCGCTAAAGGATCGCCGGTCACGATTCCCACTGCGGATCGCGGTTATCGCAAGCTGTTCTATGACACCGTCACCCAGGCGGACAAAGGCGTCGACTTCGACTTTCTTCGAGCTACGCAGACCCGCGGGGTGATACCGCGCCGATAGGCTCGAAAGGCCACTTGAGCGTGGCCTTTTTTTCAACCGGGACTCGATCCGTCAGCCACGGCTTCCGAAGGATCGTTGGAACTGCGATAGACATACACTTGCGTGCCCACAGGACTTGTCTCCCACAGTCGCTGCATGACTGCCTCTGATCCTACTCCCATGCAGCCATGGCTGGCGCCCTCATATCCTTGGTTCTGAAAATCGTATGAGAGGTGGAAGGCCTGACCGGAGTGCTTGTCTTGATCCTTGTCCCATGCAATGAACATCGCATAGGGCATGGGCGTTCCATAGGCCTTTGAAACGTGATGGCGGCTCTTGAAAGCTATGCGTCCGCGACCTTCGCCTGTGGCATATCGCGCACCGCGGGCATCGCCGGGACGCACATAATACGACCACTGCGCTATGCCATTTTTATAAACCGTTGCGGTGAAAGTCGTCTTATCGACACAAATGATGTGCTTGGCTTTGGAGCAAATGGAAGGCACCGTCGTGGATGCGGGTGTCGGTGCCCTATCGAAGCTGAAACCATCCGGGACGACGGGGCCGGCCGTCTTTCCATCGTGGGGTTCAATGGCTGCATTCGCAGCATACGATGCACTGGCCTGAGCCTGAATCACCTCGATTGCATCGACTACAGACAGCCCTTTCAAGGGATCCGAAGCGAGCACCGGGCTCGACGCGACCGCTTCCATCGATACATTTGCCGCCGCGTCAGAAGGCATGACATTGACGCTTGCGGCTAGCGCGCCTAACGCCAGCACAGCCACGACACCTACAGCCAGCCATTTCCAACGGCGCTGGCCCAAACAGAAACTACGCACTCCCTATCCCTCTTAAAACGAAGTCGTCGCAAAAATTGAAGCGATGCGATTATCAACGCTCTCCGAGGGGTTGTCGATCAGCCACTTCTGGTTGTACCGCGACATATCGCAGCACGCGTTTCTCTACGCGTGGGTGATGCGGTTTCCGATACCGTCGCATAAGCGCATCAGGCGTGATGCGTTTGCAACGCCGCGCCGCGAATCTCAATCACGTCCGCCGAATCAGCGACGCATGCGGTTGCGATCAGCACTTCCCGATTCGTATGGCGGCACACCACGTTACGAACACGGTCCATGCCGAAGCTGAAGACGCCGCGCTTCCTTGCACCGAGCACGACGAGATCCGCATCGAGGCGATTGGCTTCATCGGCGATGATGCGGCCGACGCTGCGCCCGTCTCGCGGCAACGTGCGCGTTTGCCAGTCCGCATCGATGCCCGCACGCCGAAGCATCTTCTCGCTGCTGCCGCGAATCAAGAGCGCGAGCTGATTCACGAGCGCGGGCAGGTCCGATAGACATTCCATCTGCCATCCCGCCCACCACGGCGACGATTCGATCACATGCAGCACGGTCAGACGCGCGTTGTTTTCGCGCGCCCGCGCAATCGCGGTCGACAGAGCGGCTTCGCTGAAACTCGGGCCCACTGCGACGAGGATATGTTGATACATGGCGCAACCCTCCGATCAATCGATGACATCCATCGCTCTATGCATGACATCATGATCGGCAACGACAATTAGGGGAAAATGAGCGCGAAGCGCACGAGCCTGTACGATGCGATAAATCAAACTGATGGCATCGGGCACCTTCACATGGACAATCGGGAACTGCTCAATCTCGCGTATCTGCGCGCATTTCGGCTCGTCGCACAAACGGGCAGCGCCACGCGCGCCGCCGCGGCACTGTTCCGCGCGCAATCGGCGGTCACACGCTCGCTGCAGGAACTCGAAGCGGCGGTCGGGGAAACTTTATTGGAGCGTCGTCCGTCGGGCATGTTGCCCACGCCTGCGGGACGCGCTGTGCTGTTGCGCTGCCAGCGCATCTTCGCCGAACTCGAAGAACTGGCGCAGTGGTGCGCCACGCGCCAGTCACGGCGTCGGACCGCGACAGGCGGCACGCTCCCGGCCTTTCTGCTCAATACACGGCGGCTTCAGTTGTTCTCGGCACTCGCGCGCCATCGTCACATGCCGAGCGCAGCGCAGACGTTGGGGCTCAGTCAACCGGCCGTCAGCAGCGCGATCCGCATCATGGAGACCGGCGCTGGCATGCAACTGTTTTATCGCAGTCCGCGCGGGTTGCTGCTCACCAGCGAAGGCGAAACTTTCGTGCTGCATGTGCGGCGCGCGCTGAACGAACTGCGCCACATTCCTGATGATCTCGCGGCGCTGCGCGGCACGATTCAAGGTTATGTCACGGTCGGCGCGCTGCCGCTCGGCAGAACGTTGATCCTGCCTGGCGCGATCGCGCGCGTTGCCGCGCAATATCCGGGCGTGCGCGTCGTGACGGATGAGAGCTCGTATGAAACGCTGGTCGCGGGACTGCGTGCCGGCGATATCGATTTCGTGCTCGGCGCGTTGCGTCAGAACGATGCGTCGAGCGGACTCGTCAATGAGCGCCTCATGTCGGAAGATATCGTCGTGATCGCGCGTCGCGGGCATCCGCTTGCAGCGCGAAGTGGCCTGACGCTCAAGGAGCTGATCGCTGCGCAATGGATTCTGCCGCGTAGCCAGGCACCCGCGCGCGGAATGTTCGAAGCGCAGTTCAAGCGATGGAAACTGAAACCGCCGATGCCGACCGTCGAGACCGCCGATCTCGCGGTCATTCGCGGGCTCCTGATGCATACCGACATGCTCGCTGCCGTATCCGCACAACAACTGCACTACGAATGCGAGTCGGGTCAGCTAATCGTAATGGACATTCCGCTGCAAGCCACGCGCCGCGAGATCGGGCTTACGATGCGCGCAGGCGGCACGCCCTCGCCGGCCGCGCGTGCATTGATCGACGCAATCCGCTTGACCGTCGATCAACTCGGGCATGAGTTGCGGCGCGAGTCGCGCAGTATCGTCAAGACAGTCGGCGCAAATGTGTCACCTTGATTGCGAACTGCTTTCAAGGTCATCTGAATTGTTTATCGCGCAGACGCATTTTGTACGGGGCTCCATTCGTGTTGTATCGTTCGAGAGAACGCGATAACCGCAACGGCAAGGAGATGCCATGAACGAACAGCAATGGCTTGCGATGGACGAATACTTGTGCGATCGAACGCAAACGCCGGACGCCGCACTCGAAGCCGCATTGAAATCCAGCGCGGACGAAGGGCTGCCTGCGATCAACGTCGCGCCAAACCAGGGCAAGCTGCTGCAGATGCTCGCGCAGTTGCGCGGCGCGCGACGCATTCTCGAACTCGGCACGCTCGGCGGCTACAGCACGATCTGGCTTGCGCGTGCCCTGCCTGCGGACGGTACGCTCATCACGCTCGAAGCCGTCGAGCATCATGCTTCCGTCGCGCGCAAGAACATTGAACGCGCCGGATTGTCGGGCGTTGCGTCGGTGATTGTCGGCGACGCTGTGGATACGCTCGAATCATTCGTGCGCGACGGCATTCCGCCTTTCGATTTCATCTTTCTCGACGCCGACAAGAAAAGTTATCCCGCCTATTTGCGCCTCGTGTTGCGCCTGAGCCGGCCCGGCACGGTGATCGTCGCGGACAACGTGATCCGCAGTGGCCGCGTGGCGGACGTCGGCAGCGCCGACCCGGACGTCATCGGCGTGCGCAAGTTCTTCGACATGCTCGCAGCCGATACCCACGTGACGTCCACGGCGATTCAAACGGTCGGCAGCAAAGGGTGGGACGGATTCTCGATCTCGATCGTCTCGTGAACGGCGCCCGCAACGGTTGGTGCATCGAGACGCCTCGTTCGACTTCTTCTTACTCCGACGACATCTCCTGCCTGCGCAAGCCGAGCCATCTGCCTCGCAATGCGGGCGCACCACTTTGCGAGCGAAGGTGCGGCAGCTTCCCGCATTCGACATGCATGTCGCGCGAAGCCGCCGCGGCCACGAACCTGTCGATCTCCTCGCGCACGTCGGGGTCGATATAGTCCGCGCGTGAAGCGTCGAAGATCACCGTCGCGCCGTCGGGTATCGTGCGCAGATGATGTTTCAGCGTGACCTTGCCAAGAAATGAAACGTCTTTTCTGAACGACACCAGATAGTGATCGTCGTGCTGCGCAATCGTAATGGGACGGCTGAGGTTCGCGCGCATGGCAAGCAGAAGACTGCATGCAATGCCGAGCAGAATGCCCATCAGCAGATCGGTCAACAGCACGCCGGCAATCGTCGCGATGAACGGCACGAAGCGCTCGATGCCCTGTTTCGCGACCGCTGCGAACAACGAAGGCTTGGCGAGCTTGAGACCCGTGAAGATCAGGATCGCCGCGAGACAGGCCAGCGGAATCAGGTTGATGACGCTCGTCAGCGCGAACACGCTCACGAGTAGCAATGCGCCATGCATGAACGACGACCATCGGCTCTGCGCGCCCGCATGCACGTTCGCCGAACTGCGCACGATGACGGAAGTTATCGGCAGCGCGCCAATCGCACCTGCCATCATATTGCCGATGCCCTGCGCCTTCAGCTCGCGATCCGGATGCGCCGCGCGCTTCTTGGGATCGAGTTGCTCGACAGCTTCGAGGCTCAGCAGCGTTTCGAGGCTTGCGACGATAGCAAGCGTGAATGCGAGCCGCCACACATCGGGGTTCGCGAACTGCGAGAAGTTCGGCAATTCGAGCGCATTCGTGAACGCGGTGAACGACTCCAGCGACGGCAGCGCGACGCGATGTTGCGCGGGCGGTGCGAAGCCAGGCGCGAACAGATCGAGCAGCAGAGTCGCACCGATGCCGAACGCGACCACTGCGAGCGGCGCGGGCACGGCGCGCACGAGCGCAAAGCGACGCATCGAGCGTGTTTCCCAGCCTGCGAGCATCGCAAGCGAGACTACGGCGACAATGCACGCCGCTGCGGATATCGGACCGAAGGGCGTGTCGAGCATGCCCGGACCGTTCGCTGCAGGCGCGCCTGCATTCGCGAATCCCGCAGCAAGCGGAATCTGCTTGATGACGAGCAATAGGCCAATAGCCGCGAGCATGCCTTTGATAACCGACGAAGGCACATAGGCCGCGAAGCGCCCCGCTTTCAACATGCCGAAGCCGAATTGAATCGCGCCTGAAAGCAGCACCGCGAGCAGAAACGCGGAGAAGCTGCCAAGCCCGGCGATGCCATCGACGACGATGACGATCAAGCCCGCGGCAGGGCCGCTCACGCTCAATTGCGAGCCACTCAGCAACGCGACGACGAGGCCGCCGATAATGCCCGACAGCAGACCGGCGAACGGCTCCACGCCGGATGCATTGGCGATGCCGAGACACAAGGGCATCGCGACGAGAAACACGACAGTGCCCGCGAACATGTCTCGCGGAAAAGTGGCTAGACGGTTATTCGAGTTCATGGTTTTTTTCGAACGAGTTGGGTCCTGCGAATGTCGCGAAAGCGACCTCGCATCGATAAGCGATCGTTGGAAATGAGCGGGCTTAGGCGGCCCGAAGCGATGTGACCTGCGCGCTCGCAATGTCGCGACTGTCGCTCTCTTCGGCATAGCCCGAAGCGAGCACTTTGATGAGCCCGTCGTGCAGGCCGAAGATCCAGCCATGAACGCGTGGCGGCACGTCGTGCTCTCGCACGATGGCGTGTTCTCGCAAAAGCCGCACTTGTTCGAGCACGTTCAGTTCGGCGAGTCGATTTGCGCGCGCGTCGAGCTCGCCGAATGAATCGAGTTCGTGCCGATGCCGTTCGCCCAGCGCGCACAGCGGCGCGATCCGGCGATTCACATGCGGCAGGTCGCTCGATTTCGGCAGGAGCGAGGCGCGCACGCCACCGCATCCGTAATGGCCGCAAACGATTACGTGATCGACCTTCAAAACGCGCACCGCGTATTCGAGCACGCTCAACGTGTTGTCATCGGATGGAGAAAAAAGGTTAGCGATGTTGCGATGTACGAAGAGGTCGCCAGGATTGGCGTTCGTCACAGTCTCGGCGGGCACGCGGCTATCCGCGCAGCCTATCCACAGCACTTTAGGGCTCTGTCCTTGGGCGAGACGCGGAAAAAATTGCGCGTCGGCGTGCGCGGTCTCGCGTGCCCAGGCAATGTTTTCCAGAAGCATTCGTTTCGGTCGATTCATGCAGATCTCTCCAGAACGGGCGCGCCATAGTTGCACACGCAAGTATTCGAATAAGGGCCGCATCTGCGTTGCAGTGCAGCGAGATTCTTACGAATAACTTTCGCAGAAAAAGTTCAGCGCTGTCCAGAGAAAAAAACAGACAAATAAATTTATTTTTTTGAAAGATCGCGCAGGACCAATGATGCATTCGCCAGTGGGTTCAAAGCTGCAGGCGCGCCGTCTGATAATCTTTGTACTTCACGCTCAGCATTCGCAAACAGATGACCGACCCTGCAGCAAGCATCGACACGACGCGCTTCGTCGAACTGAATGGCGTCGCTTCCTCGGTGCGCATCGAATATCAGTGGCTGAATCCGGAGCGCGCCGATGCGCCTATCGCAGTGTTCCTGCATGAAGGACTGGGCTCGATCGGGCTATGGAAAGGCTGGCCGCAAATGCTTTGCGATCGCCTGAACTGCAGGGGACTCGTCTATTCGCGGCCAGGTTATGGCCGATCCACGCCACGGCGCGCCGAAGAAAAGTGGCCGGTCGAGTTTCTGCATCTGCAAGCGCAAAAAGTATTGCCCGCATTGCTCGATGCGCTCCACATCGACGCACGGGAACGTGCGCGCATGTGGCTCGTCGGGCATAGCGATGGCGGCACGATCGCCCTGCTCTACGCCCGCGCATTTCCCGAATCGCTTGCCGGTCTCGCCGTCCTCGCTCCGCATTTGTTCGTGGAACCGATGACCGTGGAAGGCATCACAAAGGCGCGTGAAATGTATGAAACGACGTCGTTCCGAGAAAAGCTCGAGGCTTATCACGACGATGTGGATTCAGCCTTTTACGGATGGAACGATGCGTGGCTGAATCCCGCGTTCTTGCATTGGGACATCACGGAACAAATATCGTCGATCAAACGGCCATTGCTCGCCATTCAAGGCCAGGACGACGAATATGCGTCGATGCTGCAACTCGACAAGATCGCGGCGGCTGTCGGGCACGCGCAGCTCGTCAAGCTCCCGCAGTGCCGCCACTCGCCGCATCGCGATGCGACCGATGCAGTGAACGATGCGATCGCCGCTTTCGTGCGAACGCATCAGCAGTGAATCAGCGTTTGATCTTCAGATAAGCTCGGCTTATCGCGGGCCGCGTATGCACCCATAAACGCGATGCCAGCCACGAAGCCGGCCGGTCGCGCACTTCGAGCCGCTTGATCGTGCGTTCCGTATCGTCGGATGCAGCGCGATCCAGCGGATTCGCGCCGACGTTCGTTCCGGTGTGGCATGTGTAGAAGTGCCTGAATCCCGCATTCAACGCGACTTCGCGATAGTCGTCGTCGTAATAACCTTGCGGCCAACACAGATGATCGGATACTTCGCCGAGACGCGTGCGCAGTGCGCCACGCGCGGCGCTCAGATCGTTCTGCAACGCCTTGCGTTTCTTGTCGCGCGAACCCGCAACCTGATCCCAGCGCACATGAGAATGCGTATGGCTATGAAATTCGAACGTGCCGGCTTCACGCATCGCTTCGATTTCGGACCAGCGCAGGATCACATCATCGGCGTATCCATTTTCGATTGCGCGCTCCCCCGCACGATGATCGAGCAATCTCGGCATCGTTGCCAAGTTGTCCGATGCATTCGGACGAACGCCGCCTTCGCCGGGCCAACTGCTGACAAGAAAGCACAGCGCCGTAAAATCATGGCGCTTCAATACCGGATGCGCGTGCACCCAGTTGTCGAGATAACCATCGTCGAAAGTGATGACAAACGATTTCGCGGGCACGTCCTCGCCGCTCAGAAAACCTGCGAGTTGCGCCGCGCCGATGGTGCGATAACCCGCGCGCGCAAGGTAGTCCATTTGCGCGGCGAAGTTATCGGGCGTCACTGTGATCATGCCGGGCGATGTGCTGACGTGGTGGTACATCAGCACGGGAACGGCGCGTGCATACTTCGCGCTCATCTGCGATGACCTCGTTCGTGCAATGCGCGCTGATAGAAACTGGCCGTTTCGTCCGCCATATCGCTTATGGTGAAGCCACGTTCGGTGATGCGAAGGCTCTCGTCGCGCAGACGCTGGCGCAACGCCGGATCGTCGATCATGCGGACAACCGCCGCACGCAATGCAACGGGATCGTGCGGCGGCACGAGCAGTCCATTCACGTTGTCTTCGATCAGTTCCGGCACGCCATCGACATGCGTGCCGATGACGGGCAAGCCCGCCGCCATCGCTTCGATGAAAGCCTGGCCCAGCGCTTCTTGATGCGTGGGAAGAACGAATAGATCGGAACCGCGAAAGATATTGGGGATATCGGTGCGAAAGCCCAGCAGGTGAATGCGATCGGCGAGGCCGAAGCTATCGACGATTCCCTTGATGCGTTCGAACAAAGGACCATCGCCCGCCATCACAACATGCAGGTTGGGATGCGTGTCGACGAGCGGGCGCACTGCCGCAATAAGATCTTCATGTCCCTTCTTGTCGCGCATGATCGCGACCATGCACGCAACGAATGCGTCCTCACCGAGACCGAGTTCCGCGCGCAAAGTCGAATGCGAGACATGCTGAGGTTTCGGAATGCCATCGTAAATAGTCTGCACGCGCTTCTCCGCAACACCCGCCGAAATCAGATAGCGGCGCACGTAATGACTGACGGCGATCACGCGATGCGGAAGCCATGTATAAGTTGCGAGCGACGAGATGGGCAATGCCAGATGCCGCGTACGCACGATGAGCGGCGTGCGCGCCAGCCGCCCCGCCGCGCCGGCAACGAGACTGTCGTGGCCACTATGCGTGTTGAGCACGTCGAACGCGCGGCGACGCAGAAGCGCTTTGATGGCCAGAATCGATCGCATGTCGCCGCCACTGCGCATGCGCGCGTGGTGAACGGCGAACCCAAGTTCGGCGCAACGTTGCCCGAGCCGCGCATCGCTCGGGCAAATCAGCTCGACGGTATGGCCGCTTTCGCGCAACGCGACCATCTCCTTCAACGTCCGTATTTCTTGACCGCCCCATCCCTTCGAGGACTCGCTATGTAGGATCTTCAAACGCCTGGTCTCCACGTCCGACACATTCCTGTCGGAAATATTTCGTAATATTCACATTACCTTACTGGCCTTGGCGATTCGTAAAAAAACGCAAGGAATTTGATATGGCCTCGAACGAGGCTTATCGAAAGAAAGAATGCAAGCAGATGAACGCGCGCCGAAGTGGCGATCCGTCGATAACGATTCTTCGACGAAGTGAACCGAGTGCGTGAAAGGCTAACGGCTCACTTACGCGTTCGGTTGACTCGTAGCTGGCAATTTCGTCAGCTTAGCTATTCGGATCCTAGCGTGGAATTCGGGGATTCCGAACTAACCCGTCGGACATGCGGGTGCTTAAGCATGCGATAAGAATTGGGCCGATTGCGCAAACGTTTGATGCGCACGCGCTTAAGCAAGCCTTTTGGACGATAGCTCGACAACCCATTGAAACAGTAATTAGGCGCGTTTAGAACGAACCGCAACGCGGTCTTTCGGTCGATTTTTCTCGGCCGGCAAGCATCATTCGAGCGTGATAACTTCAACCGATATCCGGAGGAAAAAATCATGCTGCTCTCAGACGATGAACTGGCCCGCTTGCAATCCGTCGCGCCGTTTTTACGAAACGAAGCGCACGCGGCACTCGAGCTGGAAGCGAACTATGAAGTGACGATGGAGCTCGAATCGCATTTGCAACCGGGCCTGCGCATACGCGCGCCGGATTCGTCGCGGACGACGGCCGCTTCGGATGCGCCGCCTTACGCGCTCGATCTGTTCGTTGGCTTGCCGCTGAATGAGTTGCGCGCGCTCTCACATGCCGATGACGCTACACGCGAAGCCGAGATCGCGCGTTTCGGCGCGCGCTTCTCGCCGCGTCTTCTGCGCGCGATTGCCAGGATGGCGCCGCACGAGATCGATCTCGATGCCGGCGTGCAAAGCGAAGCCGGCACGCTTTCGGTCATGCTTGAAGAAGATTAAACGACGCACTGCGATCAGTCATTCTTCGATGCGGCCTCATGCGCGCGCCGCAGCCGCTCCCGGCTGTTCGACAAATGCATCCGCATGGCCGCGCGTGCTGCTTCGGGATCGCGGCGTTCGATCGCATCGAAAATATCTTCATGCTCGCGATTCACGCGATCGAGATAGCCAGAAGGATCGTTATGCGCAAGCGCCGCCGAATTGACGCGCGTGCGCGGAATGATCGTGTTGCCGAGCTGGCTCAGGATGCTATGGAAGTAACGATTACCGGTAGCCTTCGCAAGCTCGAGATGAAAGGCCACATCGGCCGCGACCGCGCTGCCTTCGCCCGCTTCGATGAGCCGCTCGAATTCGTCGAGCGCCCGGCGCATCTGCGCGAGGTTTTCATCGGTGCGGCGCATGGCCGCGAGACCGGCCGCCTCGGCTTCGAGGCTGATGCGCAATTCGAGAATCGCCATCACGTCGCGCACGGTGAGATCGCCCGCGGCCTCGATCTGGAACCGCTCCTGATCGCCCGCTTCGAGCACGAATGTACCGATGCCGTGCCGCGTCTGAACGAGGCGCGCAGCCTGCAATCGCGAAATGGATTCGCGCACGACAGTCCGGCTCACGCCGAGTTGCGCCATGATTTCCGATTCGGTCGGCAGCTTGTCGCCGGGCTGAAGCGCGCCGCTGCGAATCCGCTCCGATAACTCGGCGACGACTTCCTCGGTGAGATTTCGGGAGCGGCGAAGCGCGCCGGACGCGAGTGCTTGGGACATTGAAAGGCCGATCTTTGTATGCTCGATGAGCAATTATAGGGCGCGGGACAGCTTGTACGATGACTATCGTTTTCAGCGCGAAATTCGACGATCCACCGAGGCAATTTCTAGAACCAACAATCGCTTCATTGAGCGAGCCGCATGACGCGGCGAGCTCTGTTCGACGCTGTGCCGGTCATGATGGAAATCCCTATCGAAAACGTCCGAATAGGGACAAAGCAAAGCGTTGATAAACCGTTTGTTGCGGCGTAAAGTTCATGTACCGCATGAAGTGAAACGCGCCCGCCAGACGGCATCAGCCGCACGTCGGCAAATATCCTTTTTGTCCGCGCATTGGCGGTTCGCTTCATCGTCCGGCTCGCGAGTCCATGCCGCATCCGTTGGATTCGCCATCAACTCGCGCAGTCGCGAGCCCGATCACAGCGGTTCACCGGTTAATCGCCACGCATGTCTATGCGTTGCACCACACGTCTTTCGCCTCTCGTGCAAGTCACTCATCGGACAGGCGCTCAACCGGTGGACATCCGTATTCACATTCGCAATTTTCACAGCGATACTGAGACGCGGCATCGAGGTTGGCAGGCAAGGAGACGAGCAAATGATGCGTGAAGTAAGCGGAGCGTTCTACGGCTCCCGTAAGCTGGATGAAGCACTCGAAGACCTGCGCGCGGAAGGAATCGCGGCCGACCGCGTGCGCGTGGCGAGCATGAGCGGCTTCGCGGATTTCCATACTTCGCAAACGCAGAGCAACAATGCGCAGACACAATGGATCGCGGCGGAATACGCGGGGCACGGGGAACATCTGGGCGTGGTAGATACGCACGACTATCCCTACGGACTCGACATGTCGAGCGACGACATCCTCCCCTCGTTCGGCGCGGACGGCGGCGACGCTGACGTGGCATGCAGCATTACACGCGTCATCGTGAGCATTCGCGACGAAGCGGAGATGCGGGCCGTTTGCGACATCTTCTCGCGCCTCGGCACCGACGATATCGACATCGAAAGTGTCGCGGTCTGATCGGCAACGCCCGCCGCTACGATCGGCCCGTTACTGGGTCGTCGTCGCGGGCTTCGCTTTCTTTTTGTGCTCGGAGTGGAAGCTGCCCTGGCGCGTACTGCCGGGCGTGGACGTGTTGTCGCCGCCGACGGTCGGCCCGGCCGTTGCCGCGCCGTGAGCGTTGCCCCTGCCCGATCCGCCATTGCCGTTGCCGCCCGACTGCGCCATCGCAACGCCCGACCCGCCTATCGTCACACCTGCCGTCAGCGCGACCGGAACCCGCACCGGCATTGTCCTCATTTTTTCCCTCGTCGATCAGGTTCACCACCGGTCTGAATGCGATCGCATGCATGATGCGTAATTCAAAATGCCATCTGGTATATGGCATGCTGCATGCGAATTCCTTACTTCCGCCGCCGCGCCCGGCCAGACAACCCGCCCGACTCATGGATGCCCGCAAAACCCAACGCGAATCCGCCTATCGCGACGATGCCGCGCCTGCATCGAGAGCAGGTTTCGTGCGCGTGCGCGGCGCGCGCGAGCACAACCTGAAAAACGTCGATGTCGACGTGCCACGCGACGCCCTCGTCGTCTTCACCGGCGTATCCGGTTCCGGGAAGTCCTCGCTCGCATTCGGCACGCTCTACGCCGAGGCGCAGCGCCGCTATTTCGAATCGGTCGCGCCGTATGCGCGGCGGCTCATCGAACAAGTCGGCGTGCCGCAGGTCGATTCGATCGAAGGCTTGCCGCCCGCCGTCGCGCTTCAGCAGCAGCGTGGCGCACCGAATGCACGCTCGTCGGTGGGCAGCGTGACGACGCTCTCCAGCCTCGTGCGTATGCTCTATTCGCGCACCGGCAGTTATCCGCCGAAGCAGCCCATGCTGTACGCGGAAGATTTTTCGCCGAACACGGTTCAGGGCGCGTGTCCCGTGTGCCATGGCCTCGGCCGCGTCTACGAAGTCACGGAAAAGTCGATGGTGCCCGACGACTCGCTCACGATCCGCGAGCGCGCCGTCGCGGCCTGGCCGCCCGCGTGGCACGGACAAAATCTGCGCGACATACTCGTGACGCTCGGCTACGACGTCGACACGCCGTGGCGCGACTTGCCGAAGAAGGATCGCGACTGGATTCTGTTCACCGAAGAGCAGCCGACGGTGCCGGTGTACGCCGGTCTCACGCCGAAAGAGACGCAAGCCGCGCTGAAACGCGGCGCCGAACCGAGCTATCAGGGCACATTCACCGGCGCGCGCCGCTACGTGCTGCATACCTTCGCGCACACGCAAAGCGCGCTCATGAAAAAGCGCGTGTCGCGCTTCATGGTCGGCAGCGATTGTCCCGCATGTCACGGCAAGCGGCTCAAGAAGGAAGCGCTATCGGTGACGTTCGCAGGGCTCGACATCGCCGAATTCGCGCGTCTGCCGCTCATCCGACTCGCCGATCTACTTGCGCCCATCGCACGCGGAGAATGGCCCGCCAGTGATGAAGCGCCGGCTCCCGCGCTCGCGAGGAAAGACCGCATCGCGGCGACGGCCAAGCGCGTCGCGGCAGGCGGCTCGGCGCACAAGGCCGCGCCGGACGTGCGCCGCACGGCCAATCTTTCCGACGAGAAACGCGCCGCCGCCGAGCGCATCGCGGCGGATTTGCTGGAGCGGCTCGGCACGCTCATCGATCTGGGCCTGGGCTATCTCTCGCTCGATCGCGCGACGCCGACGCTCTCATCCGGCGAACTGCAACGATTGCGGCTCGCGACGCAACTCGCGTCGCAGCTCTTCGGCGTCGTCTATGTGCTCGACGAGCCATCCGCGGGCTTGCATCCGGCCGACAGCGAAGCGCTCTTCGCCGCGTTGCAGCGATTGAAGGCAGCAGGCAATTCGCTGTTCGTCATCGAGCACGATCTGAACACCATGCGGCGCGCGGACTGGCTGATCGATGTCGGTCCGGCCGCCGGTGAACGAGGCGGACATGTGCTGTATAGCGGGCCGCCGGAAGGCCTCGCATCGGTGGAGGAATCGCAGACGCGCAGGCATCTGTTCGCGCCGAAGCAAACGATCGAACGCGTCGCACGCGAACCGCGCGGATGGTTGCGGCTCGAAGGCATCACGCGCAATAACCTGCATGGCATCGATGCCGCGTTTCCGCTCGGCGCCTTCACGACCGTCACCGGCATTTCGGGCTCGGGCAAGTCGAGCCTCGTGAGTCAGGCGTTGCCGGAACTCGTCGCGGAGCGGCTCGGACGCGCGCTCGACGATGCAGAAGAAGACGAGCAGGACCCGCTCTTCGCTCGAGCCGACGCTTCGGCGGGCGGACGCATCATCGAAGGCATGGAGACGATCCGGCGTCTCGTGCGCGTCGACCAGAAGCCGATCGGCCGCACGCCGCGTTCGAATCTCGCGACCTACACCGGCCTCTTCGATCACGTTCGCAAGCTCTTCGCCGACACGCCGGCCGCGCGAAAGCGCCGCTATGGCGCAGGACGCTTCTCGTTCAACGTCGCGCAAGGACGCTGCCCGACATGCGAAGGCGAAGGCTTCGTCAGCGTCGAGTTGCTGTTCCTGCCGAGCGTCTACACGTCGTGCGCGACATGCCACGGATCGCGCTATAACCCGCAGACGCTGGAAATCGAATGGCATGGGAAGAACATTGCGGATGTGCTCGGCATGACCGTCGATACGGCATGCGACTTCTTCGCCGATGAAGCCAGCGTCATGCGCGCGCTCGCCGTGTTGCGCGACATCGGCCTCGGCTATCTGCGGCTCGGGCAGCCCGCGACGGAGCTATCAGGCGGAGAAGCGCAGCGCATCAAGCTCGCAACCGAACTGCAGCGCGCGCATCGCGGCGACACGCTCTACATTCTCGACGAGCCGACGACGGGGCTTCATCCCGCCGACGTCGATCGCCTGATGGCGCAACTGCAAGGGCTCGTCGATGCGGGCAATACGGTCGTCGTCGTGGAGCACGACATGCGCGTCGCATCGCTTTCCGATTGGATCATCGACATCGGCCCGGGCGCCGGTGAAGATGGCGGCCGGATCGTGGCGACGGGCACGCCGCAACGTATCGCCGAACATGTTGCAAGCCGCACGGCGCGTTATTTGAGCGACGCGCTGGCCTCAGGCGACCACGTGTCCTGAAGGGATGCCCTTGCGATAGACCTCATCGAACACGGCTTCGAGTTCCCGGTGCGTGCCGCGCAATTCATCGACGACACGCTTCGCCCAATCGAAGTATTCGCGCTTTCTCTCATCGCTCCAGCCGGACGGCGGCGCGGCGAGAATATCGCGCAAATTGCAAATCTTATCGGCGAGTTTCACGAGCTTCGCGCCGTGACTGATATGCGCCGCGTGTTCGACCTGCAAACGCTTCCTTTCGGCCTTCGACAAGGACTTGTCGTCCGTCACTTCGTCGACGATGCGCCCGATCTCCGCGCCGAACCGCCGCACGAGTTCATCGCGCGATGTGTCCGTGTCTTCGATCGTGTCGTGCAATATGGCGGCGATCAGCACGCGCTCGTCTTCGACCCCGCCTTCGTTCGCGAGCACATGAGCGAGCGCGATCGGATGATTGATGTACGGCGACGCGTCCGCATCCTTGCGGCGCTGCTTGCGATGTTTGTCGGCCGCGAACGCGACGGCGTGGATGAGTTGATTCACTGGATGGCCTTCCGTGTCGTCTTTACCGGAAGTATAGGTCTTGCGCCGACGCGCCAGTCTCAATACAACCCGACCCACCTCCATACATAAAACCGCACGATACCAACCAGCTCATGCAACGCGCTGTTCGAATCGAACCATCCTCTTCGATGCGGACGCCACCACATGAACTGCGGACGAACATAAGCGACGGTCGGCTGCGGATGCAAACCGAAGGCTTCGAACGCGAGCATCGCGCGACGCATGTGAAGCGACGACGTTATCAAAACCGACGTATCGTAGGGCCGCGACCGCAGTATCTTCTCCGTATTGCGCGCGTTCTCATAAGTGTCGAGACTCTGATTTTCGAGGATGAGATCTGCGCGCTTCACGCCTGCGTCGAGAAGCAGGCTTCCATATAAGTCTGCTTCGCTTTGCTCGTGATGCTGCGGGTTGCCTCCGCTCATGATGACAAAACACGCCTTCTCCATCTCGACGCAACGCTTATAGAGCGACGCCGCAAGATCGATGCGCGTCATCGCGTCACCCTTGGGCACGAGACGCCGATTATGGTCGTACCAGGTCCCCCCGCCCAGCACGATGATCGCCGTGCGCGGGCCGAACGTCGGATCCTTCATCGACGCGTAGTGATCGTTCGCGAGCCGCACGAGCGGCCCCGGAAACCAGCTTCCGAGCCCCCAGAAGACGATAGCCGTCATCACCAGAATCAATCCGCGCCGTTTTCTCCAAACGAGGAACAGCGCAATGAATAGAAGCAGCAGCGATATCAGAACCAATCAATTCACTCCGGAAAGTTATCGTTTCAAAATGCTTTCAGTGTACGCATCGTTTTTGCTTATCACTCATTCGACCATGCGAAGGAGTTACCTATTTATCGAATATGAAGCGCTGACGTGAGTGTGAATCATCGCATCCGATCGCGACGTGCTTGATATCGCACAAAACGATGCTTTCTCGACGAAGCCCTCCGTGCGCCATCGCACGGACGCATAGGCCCGCAAATTCGTTAAATACGATCAAACAATAGCTATAAGAAAACAGTGCGTGCGAGGGCTCTCGTGGAACCGTCTTCCCGAGACATCAACAACACCACTGCCGATTCGCACCGGGGTTAGCGACATTCGATAAGAACTCATCGTCGCGACCCGGGTTAGTTGCACCAATGGCCGGGTACAAGGGAAAACATAGACAATGAAAACTGAATTGCGCCGCATCCTCGCCGAGTCCGCTCGTCTCGACGTGCCCATCGATACGCTCGCCGACGGCGACGATCTCTACGCCGCCGGTCTCTCTTCGCTTGCCACGGTCCATGTGATGCTGGCGATCGAAGACGAGTTCGGCATCGAAATTCCCGATCACATGCTCACGCGCCGTCTCTTTTCGAGCGTCGATTCGCTCGCATCGGCGGTCGACGAACTGCGTCGTTCGCAGGCGGCAGCATGAACGCGCCCGCTCAGGAGCTTGAAGTCGCCGAGCTCGCGCAGAGCGCAATCTTGCGTAGCGAAAGCGAACTGATCGAAGCCGCGAAGCGCGTCGCGGCCGTCGCGGCCCAGTACGCCGACGCGGTCGATCGCGAAGCGCGCTTTCCCGCCGAAGCGGTTGCAGCGATGCGCAAGGAGCGTCTCTTCTCCGCGATGATCCCGACGGAATACGGCGGCGACGGTCTGTCGCTCACCGGCGTCGCGCGCTTGTGCGAGGCACTGGCGCAAGGCTGCGCATCGTCCGCGATGATCTATGCGATGCATCAGAGCCAGGTCGTTTGCATCGTCGATCATGGCGTGAACGTGCCGTGGCAGCGCGCTTTCCTTGCTCGCATGGTCAACGAACAGTTGCTGCTCGCATCGGCGACGTCGGAAGAGAACATCGGCGGCAACATGCGTACGAGCGCGTGCGCGGTCGATCTCGTCGACAACGCGTTTCGCATCGAGAAGCTCGCACCGACCATTTCGTACGGCAAGTATTCCGACGCCATTCTCGTGACGGCGCGCCGTCATCCGGACGCGCCGCCCTCCGATCAGGTGCTGATCGTAGCGCCGCGCGAAACGTTCACGCTCGAGCAGCGTGGGACGTGGGACACGCTCGGTATGCGCGGGACATGCAGCGAAGGACATCGACTGGTCGCGAGCGGCATCGCGGAACAGATTCTGCCGACGCCGTTCTCGAAGATCGCCGACGAAAGCATGCTGCCCGTATCCCATACCTTGTGGTCGTCGGTATGGTGCGGCATCGCGAGCGACGCGGCGAATCGCGGGCATCAGTTCTTCCGCAATCAGGCGCGCGGCAAGCCCGCGTTGCCGCCTTCGGCCGCGCGCCTTTCGCAAGTGCTCACGCTCATCAAGATGATGCAGGCGCGGCTGCGCGAATCGCTCGCCAATGTCGAAGCGGCGCAGGCCGAACGCGCGGCGCGCAAGGCGAACCAGAGCAATGACGACGACGCACCGCTCGCGGCGTCGATCGGCATCAACGCCGATCTGAACATGCTCAAGCTGGCGATCTCGCAGTCGGCTTTGCATGTCGTGCAAGAGACGCTGATGATCTGCGGCATGGCGGGCTACAAGAACGACACGCCGTTCAGCGTGGGGCGCCATCTGCGCGATCTGCATTCGGCGCCGCTCATGATCAGCAACGATCGCATCGAATTGAACACGGCGAACCTGCTGCTTGCGCAGCGCGCCGCAACGGGGACCATTTGACGATGAACATGCCGACGGAACAGGCCGCCATGATGCAGGCCGAAGCACAAGCACAATCACAAGAGACACAGGCACCGTACGACAAATCGGACTTGACCTTGCGCGATCGCCTGATCGAAGCGGGCATTCTGCTCGATACCGGCGAAGACGGTCTCTATGGCCGCAGCGAAGTATTCGAGGATGTCGTCGAACGGCTCAATCAGGCCATCACGATGCTCGGCGCGGATCAACACGCGGAAGTGCTGCGCTTTCCGCCCGCGATGCGCCGCCGCGATTTCGAGGACAGCGAGTATCTGAAGAGCTTCCCGAATCTGGCGGGCACGATCCACTCGTTCCAGGGCAACGATCGCGGGCATCATCGCCTGCTCGAAGCGCTCGACAAGATCGTGCATATCGGTGAAGAGGAAGAGCGCTCCGACGAATGGATGGATCAGCAAAAGCCGACGCGCCTCGTGCTCACGCCGGCCGCGTGCTATCCGATCTATCCGCTCGTCGCGAAGCGCGGCAATCTCGCGGCTGACGGCGCGATCTTCGATGCGTTCTCGTACTGCTTCCGCCACGAGCCGTCGATCGATCCGGGCCGCATGCAGATGTTCCGGATGCGCGAATACATCCGCGTCGGCAGCCCCGAGCAAGTGATGGCGTTCCGTCAGAAGTGGATCGACCGCGGTTCGCTGCTCGTCAATCTGCTGCAACTGCCTTTCGAAATCGATCTCGCCAACGATCCGTTCTTCGGTCGCGGCGGCATGATCGTCGCCGATAGCCAGCGCGCGCAGCAACTGAAGTTCGAACTGCTCGTGCCCGTCGCGACGCCCGACCGTCCGACCGCGTGCCTGTCGTTCAACTATCACCAGGACCACTTCGGCGAGCTGTGGCACATCCGTCAGGCCGACGATCAGGTCGCGCATACCGCGTGTGTCGGCTTCGGCATGGAGCGCACGACGCTCGCGCTCTTCCGTCACCACGGTCTCGATGTCAAGGCGTGGCCGGAGAAAGTGCGTCAGTTGCTTTGGGGCGACAAGGCGCCGCTCATCGAGGAAGGCCTCGCGAACCTGGGAAACAAGGCATGAACGCACGCTCGCCGGCAGAAGCCGTGACCGACACGTCCATGCCTGCGGACACCGCCTACATCCAGCACGCGCTGCATCGCGAAGAGCGCGTCTGGCTGGAGACGAACTGCTATGTCGACTTGTGGATCGAGCTGCTGCATCACTACGGCTGCGATCCGCATGCGGCGCTCGGTTTCACGGTGACGCAGGCATTCGAGGGCGATCAGTTCACGTTCCCGAAGTTCTCGCTCGACGATATCGCGCGGCTCTATGGCCTGCAGGCGCAAGAGCTCGCGATCTACGACACGCTGGAAGCGCACGTACGCGAGCAGACGCGCCGCGGGCAGATCGTGGTGGTCGAGATGGACTCGTACTATCTGCCCGACACACGCGCGACCGCGTATCGGCAGACGCATACGAAGACGACCATCGCGATCGACGCCATCGACACGGAAGCGAAGCGCATCACGTACTTCCATAATGCGGGTTACTTCGCGTTGGCGGGCGAGGACTACGATGGCGTGTTCCGTCTGATGCCGGGCCTCGCAAGCGATGTGCACGCGCTCTTCCCGTACGTCGAGTTCGTGAAGCGCGCGCGTGCGCCGCTCGAAGGCGATGCGATGCTGCAACGCTCGGTCGAGCTGCTCAAGCTGCGTCTCGCGGAACGTCCCGCGGTGAATCCCGTTGCGCAATGGCGCGCGGAATTTCCCGAGCATCTGCGTGCGTTGCTCGAACGCGATCCCGCGTACTATCACCTCTACACGTTCAACGTGATGCGTCAGCTCGGCTCGAACTTCGAGTTGCTGTCGAAGTATCTCGGCTGGCTGAACCGGCACGGCGTGGAAGTATCGAGCGATATTCAGACGAGCGCTCAAGCGATCGCGAGCGAAGCGATGGTCATGCAGTTTCGACTCGCGCGCGCCCGCATGCGCTCGCGCTCGGACCTGTGCGAAGACTGCCTCGATTCGATGCAGGCTTCGTACGACAAGGTTATCGAGCCGCTCGCCGCGCGCTTTCTGTGAACGCCGAAGCCGCGCGCATGCCGCGCGGCTTTGGCGTCGTTCTTCGCATTCCATCGACGAGGTAGGTTCATGCACGACCAGTGCGCGCACGCGGCGCGGCGTCTTTCAGAAGGCTGGCAATGCGTGAGCACGCCAGCGGGTTCATGCGCGGCGCCCGCATCGCTCGACACCGTCACGCAATGGATCGACGCGCCCGTGCCGGGCACGATCGCATCCGCATTGCGCGCGCAAGGCGTCAGCGATGAAGCGCTCGCGCAGCCGTTCGCGCATTCCGATCATTGGTATCGCGTGAAGCTCGCGGGCGACGGCATGCGGCGCTTGCGCTTCAATGGGCTCGCGACCATCGCCGAAATATGGCTCGACGATCGCAAGCTGCTCGAATCGGATTCGATGTTCGTCGCGCACGATCTCGACGTCGAACTCAACGGCGAGCATACGCTTCATCTGTGCTTCCGTTCGATCGCGCCCGCGCTTGCCGCCAAACGCGGACGTGCGCGCTGGCGTCCGAAGCTCGCGCAACCCGCCACGTTGCGCAACGTTCGCACGACGCTGCTCGGGCATATGTCCGGATGGTGTCCGACGATTCAACCGGCGGGTCCGTGGCGCCCCATCGAATTGATCGGCGAAACGCGCGCGTGCATCGACAACGTGGATCTGCGCACGAGCATCGACGGCAACGATGGCATGCTCGATGTCACCGTGCGCTACTTTCATACACAGGAACAGGCGCCGGTTCGCATCGAATGTGGCGACGCGCACGCCACGCTGGAATGGCACGACGCGCGCACGCTCAAAGGCCGCGTGCGCGTGCCCGATGTGCGCTTGTGGTATCCGCACACGCATGGCGAGCCATCGCGCTATGCCGTGAAGCTCGGCGATATCGATCTCGGCGAAGTCGGCTTTCGCACGATAGAAGTCGATCGTGGTGTGGACGGCCGAGGCTTTCAGCTCGTCGTGAACGGCGTGCCTGTATTCGCGCGCGGCGCGTGCTGGACATCGGCCGACATCGTCGCGCTCGATGCGCCGCGCGAGAAACTCGAGAACGTCTTCCGCCTGATTCGCGATGCGGGCCTGAACATCATTCGCGTGAGCGGCATCACGCTCTATGAATCCGACACGTTCTACCAACTCGCCGACGAATACGGCGTGCTCGTGTGGCAGGACTTCGCGTTCGCGAACTTCGATTATCCGGACGACGAAGCATTTCGCGAGAGCGCGCAACGCGAAGCCGAGCAGTTCCTTTCACGCACGCGACGCTTCGCATCGCTCGCGGTGCTGTGTGGCGGAAGCGAAGTGCATCAGCAGGCGGCGATGCTCGGCCTGCCCTTCGACGCGTATCAGCAGCGCCTCTTCACCGAACTCTTGCCGAATGCGATTGCAGCGCAGCGGCCCGACGTCGCGTATGTCGTGAACTCGCCGAGCGCGGCGCCCGGCGACGAGGAGTCGATGCCTTTCGGCACGCGCGGCGGCATTACGCATTACTACGGCGTGCCGGCGTATCAGCGCCCGTTCGACGATGTGCGTCGCGCGCACGTGCGCTTCGCCTCCGAATGTCTCGCGTTCGCCAACGTTCCCGACGATGTCGCCCTGCGCGCGATACCGAATGCGCGCGCGCACGAACCGCGCTGGAAAGCAGGCGTGCCGCGCGATCCCGGCTCGGCGTGGGATTTCGACGATGTACGCGAGCATTACATGCGATCGCTCTATCGCATGGACGTGCCGCGTTTGCGCTATGAAAATCCCGAGCGCTATCTGGAACTGTCGCGCGCGGTCGTCGCGGATGTGATCGGCGCGGTGTTCTCGGAATGGCGTCGCGAAGGATCGAGTTGTGCGGGGGGCATCGTATGGAATCTGCTCGATGTGCGTCCGGGCGCGGGCTGGGGCGTCATCGACGTTCTCGGCGCACCGAAGAGCGCGCTGCATGGACTCGCGCGCGTGCTTCAACCCGTGCAGGCGTTGATCCTCGATGAAGGTCTCGACGGACTCGACGTTCATCTCGTCAACGATACCGCGCGCGAGATTCGCGCGCGCGTCGAACTGGCGTGCCTGCGTGAAGGCGCGATCAAGGTGGCGAGCGGTTCGCGCGATGTCGTATTGCAACCGCGCAGCGTACAACGTGTGTCGTCGAATGCGCTGATCGGCGCATTCTTCGATATCGCATATGCGTATCGCTTCGGCCCGCGCGCGCACGATGCGACGCATGTCGTTCTGCGCGACGCGGACACGAACGAAGTGCTGTCGGAAGCGTTCCACTTCCCCGATCCGTCGATCGGCGAGCGGCGCGATATCGGCTTGAGCGTCACCGTCGAGAAGGACGACGAGGGCTTCAGTCTCATTGTCGAAACGGCGCAGCTCGCGCGCTGGGTGCATATCGCCGATCCGAACTACTTCGCACGCATCGACTGGTTTCATCTCGCGCCGGGAAGCACGCGTCGCATTCCGCTCGTCGCGCGGCACGGGAACGTGAGCGCCGCGCCCGAGGGCGATGTATTCGCGATCAATGCGATTCGAAGCGCGACGTATCGCGCTTCGTGATGCGCGCGCGTCAGCGGCCGAATGCTTCCGTTTCGATGCGCCGTCCGGTGAGGAATGCATCGGCGACGAGTCGCAGCGGTCGCACATCGACATCGCTCGTTTTCGTTTCGATGAGCGTGTGAAAGTGCTCGTACAGCGCGGGATATTCGCGCTCGGCTTCGACATCGATCTCCTTGCCCGCGATCGACAGACGCTTGCCGCCTTCGCGCATCGAGAGGCGGCCCGCGTCCGTTTCGATGTCGATGTCCCATTCCTCGACGGGACCGTGACGCCAATCGAACACCGCGCGCACCGGCGCGCCGTTCGTCGCGACGCAATCGAGTTCGGCGGCGATCGGCGTGGATGTATCGGCCGGCATCGTGAGCGTGGCGGCGCGCAGCGCGACTTCATGCGGCAGGATGCGCGTGACGATCGATAGCGCGTTGATGCCTGGATCGAATACGCCGAGACCGCCCGGCTCCCAGATCCATTGCTGCCCCGGATGCCAGCGCCGCACGTCTTCCTTCCATCGCACTTCTACCGAGCGAATCGCGCCCGGTTCCTTCGACGCGAGCCAGGCGCGCGCCGGTTCGACTGCGCTCGCCGCGCGCGAATGCCACGAGGCGACGAGCGTGCAGCCGTTCGCGCGTGCAACGTCGCGCAATGCTTCGACTTCGCTCACGCTCGCGCCTGGCGGCTTTTCGAGCATGACGTGCTTGCCTGCGTCGAGTGCGACGAGCGCTTGCGCGTAACGCACTTGAGGCGGCGCGCAGAGCGACACTGCATCGACCGACGGCTCGGCGGCGAGCAGCGCGCCGATATCCGGATAGTTGCGCACGCCTTCGACGCTTGCATTGCGGCTCGCGCACGCGACGAGTTCGAACCCCGGCTGCGCGGCGATCGCGGGCAAGTGCTGATCCCGCGCGATCTTGCCGATGCCGACGACGGCGAGCTTGTGTACGGCTTTCATGCGAATGTCTCCTCCTTTCCGTGGAACCGAATCACGTTCCCGCGTGACCGCGGCCGAACAGCGTGGCCCAAAGCGTTTCATGCTTCGGCTTCGTTATTTCCAGAAATAAACCCTCTACGCAAATCTGCGCCAGATTCTCATCGACCCCGATGCCCGTTCCCGTGACCGTTTGCATCGAACGACGTCTCGATATGCGGCGTTTCCTGAACCGCGCCGCGCAAAGGCAGCGAGCATGCAACCCACTTTTCGGGATTTGTGTAGAGGTCGAACCCCTTGAGACGCTTATCCAAATCTAACACCATCGATAGCGTTCCCGCAGTAATGACATACACCGGCGGATGGATATCGCAGCGCCGGTCGATCTCTTCGCTTAGGTTGACCGTCTTGCGACGGAAGTGGACAAAGCCGCATACTCGATTGCGCAGAGCACAGTGAAGCAATCGCTGTCCCATTGCACTGTCGCACTGGAATCAATATGCGCCGTGGTATGAACGGTGGGCTGCTTCATAGGATGTGTCTGTAAGCGAAGTGAAGAATGGTGTAGGCGCGCTCTCGAACGACGGTAAGCGGCGACTCTATAGGCCTCTCGCTTATCGCGATTCGCCCGTCGAGCGCATAGATGCGCGATACGCCCGCGTTTTCCTCGCGATAGCCAATGACGGCATCCAGCTCCGCGTCATGGATTGGCTTCGCATTGAAGGGCACGGACGGTGGACGGATTTCGAAGCGACCCACCTCAATCGGCTTCTTTGCAGGCTTCCAATCGAACGACGGCTCGTCTCTGCTATACGGCAACGACGATTGCATATTCTGACTCTCGAACATAGCGAGCCAACAGAATACTTTGCCATCCGAATTGATTCGCCACTTGAAGTTACGGTGACGAATCCGCGATACAGCTTCCGATTCGTCACCTCGCGATACCCTATCGCCCGCTCACGCAGTCGCCGCCACCTCCACCGGCGCGCGATAACTTTCGATCAACCGTTCGCGCTTCTTCGCGACGGCCGCGATGTTGCGCTCCTTCACATGCCCGAAGCCGCGGATTTCATCAGGCAGTTGCGCAAGCTTCAACGCGGCATCGCATCGTTGCGCATCGAGCGTCGCAACGAATTCATCTACGAGCGCAATGTAATCCGCGATCATCCGGCGTTCGGTGCGGCGCTCTTCCGTCTTGCCGAACACATCGAACGATGTGCCGCGCAAACCCTTCATCTTCGCGAGCACGCGAAACGCCGGCAGCATCCACGCACCAAAACGCTGCTTCACGAGATGGCCACGCTCGTCGCGTTTAGCGAAAAGCGGCGGCGCGAGATGGAACATCAGCTTGTAATCCCGGCCCGGTTCGCCCTCGAACTGCTCACGCAGCTTGTCGAGATACGCGGGATCGGCATAGAGACGCGCAACTTCATACTCATCCTTATAAGCCATCAGCTTCGCGAGATTCACCGCGACGGCGCGCGTAAGGGGTAACTTCGCGTTCAGCAGCTTTTCCTTCTCGCGAATGCGCTCGACGACATCGCGATACGAACGCGCATACGCTTCGCTCTGATACGCCGCGAGCAACGCTTCGCGCGTCGCGATCACGCTCTCCAGCGACTCCGGCATCTTCACGATGACCGCGCGCTGCGTGGACTTGAGCAGATCGCCGGCGCCGTTCTGCGCAACGAAGCGGCCCCAGTTGAACGCGAGCACGTTCTTCTCGACGGCCACGCCGTTCAGTTCGATCGCGCGCGTGAGGCTCGCGAGTTCGAGCGGCAACCAGCCCTTCTGCCACGCGAAACCAAGCAGCAGCGGATTCGAATAGATCGTGTCGCCGAGCAGTTTCAACGCGAGCGCATTGGCATCGACGAACTCGCATCCCGCGCCGATGCTCTCCGACAACGCCTGCTCCGTCTGCGCAGCGGGAAAGGTCCATTGCGCATTCGTGACGAACTCGGCGGTCGGCGTCGCGCCGCTGTTGATCGCCGCGTGCGTGATGCCGTGACGCGTGCGCGACAGCACATCGTTCGATGCTGACACGATCGCATCGCAACCGATGACGAGCCGCGCTTCGCCCGTTGCGATACGTGTCGCATGCAGCGCTTGCGGCTTCGGCGCGATCTGCACGTGACTCAGCACCGCGCCGCCCTTCTGCGCGAGACCCGCCATATCGAGCACGGTCACGCCCTTGCGTTCGATATGCGCGGCCATGCCGATCAATCCGCCGATCGTCACCACGCCCGTGCCGCCGACGCCCGTCACGAGAATGCCGTAAGGCTTCGACAAGGCAGGCAACGAAGGGATCGGCAAATTATCGAAGTCCGGCTTCACGCCTGCGGCCGCCTTGGGCTTGCGAACCTGCGCGCCTTCAGCGGTGACGAAACTCGGGCAAAAGCCCTTCACGCACGAGAAATCCTTGTTGCACGAAGACTGGTTGATCTTGCGCTTCGTGCCGAGCGGCGTGTCCATCGGCTCGACCGACAGGCAGTTCGATTGCACCGAGCAATCGCCGCAGCCTTCGCAAACCGCATCGTTGATGAACGCGCGACGCGCCGGATCGGGATACGTGCCACGCTTGCGGCGACGGCGCTTCTCCGTCGCGCAAGTCTGGTCGTAGATGAGAATGGTCGTGCCTTGCGTATCGCGCAACTCGCGCTGAATGTGATCCAGCTCATCGCGATGATGCACGTTCACGCCCTGGGGCAACGCAACGTTCGCATCGTATTTCTGCGGCTCGTCGGTCACGATGACGATGCGCTTCGCTCCTTCCGCATAGACCTGATGCGCGATCTGCGGCACCGTCAATACGCCGTCGACGGGCTGGCCGCCCGTCATAGCAACCGCATCGTTATAGAGAATCTTGTACGTGATGTTCGCGTTCGCCGCAATCGCCGCGCGCACCGCGAGCAGGCCCGAATGGAAGTATGTGCCGTCGCCGAGATTGACGAAGACGTGTTTATCGCCGGAGAAATGCATCTGGCCGATCCACGCGACGCCCTCGCCGCCCATCTGGCTGAACGTCTCGGTCTTGCGGTCCATCCACATCGACATGTAATGGCAGCCGATGCCCGCGAGCGCGCGCGATCCTTCGGGCACGCGCGTCGATGTGTTATGCGGACATCCCGAGCAGAACCACGGCTTGCGCTCGACATCGACGCGCGGCTTGGTTGCCTCGCGCTCTTTCGCTTCGATCGTTTCGACGCGCGACAACATGCGCGCACGCACGTCTTCGGGAAGATCCGCGCGCGCGAGACGACGCGCGATAGCCTTCGCGATCAACGCGGGCGATAGCTCGTAATGCGCCGGCAGCAACCAGTCGCCGCGCGGCACGGACCATTCGCCGCCTTCGTTGTCGCGCTCGTCGAACTTGCCGTAGATGCGCGGGCGCACGTCTTCACGCCAGTTATAAAGCTCTTCTTTCAGCGCGTATTCGAGAATCTGCCGCTTCTCTTCCACGACGAGAATCTCTTCGAGACCGGTCGCGAACGCGCGTGCGTCCTGCGCATCGAGTGGCCACACGCAGCCCACTTTCAGCACGCGCAGGCCGATCTGCGCGCAGGTGTCATCATCGAGACCGAGATCGACGAGCGCCTGACGCACATCGAGATACGCCTTGCCCGCCGTGATGATGCCGAAGCGCGGCTTGTCCGAATCGATGACGACGCGATTGAGCTTGTTCGCACGCACGTAGGCCAGCGCCGCGTACCACTTCTCGTCGAGCAGACGCGCTTCCTGCGCGAGCGGCGAATCTGGCCAGCGAATGTTGAGGCCGCCTTCGGGCATCGCGTAGTCGTCCGGCGTGACGATCTCCACGCGATCCGGATCGAGATCGATCGATGCCGTCGATTCGACCACATCGGTCACGCATTTCATCGCGACCCACAGGCCCGAATAGCGGCTCATCGCCCATCCGTGCAGACCGTAGTCGAGATACTCCTGCACGTTCGACGGATACAGCACCGGAATGCCCGCCGCGATGAACGCATGATCCGACTGATGCGCGACCGAGGACGACCTCGCCGCGTGATCGTCGCCAGCGAGGACAAGCACGCCGCCATGCTTGTCGGTGCCTGCGGAATTCGCGTGCTTGAAAACATCGCCGGTGCGATCGACGCCCGGTCCCTTGCCGTACCACATGCCGAACACGCCATCGCGTGTCGCGCCCGGCCACAGATTGATCTGCTGCGTGCCCCAGATCGACGTCGCCGCGAGATCCTCGTTCACGCCCGGCTGAAACACGATGTCGTTATTCTTCAGATGCGCCTTCGCCTTCCATAGCGACTGATCGAGCGCACCGAGCGGCGATCCGCGATAGCCCGAAACGAAGCCCGCCGTGTTCAGCCCCGCCTTGCGGTCGCGCGCTTTCTGCAACATCGGCAGACGCACGAGCGCCTGCGTGCCGCTGATATAGACGCGGCCTTTCTCCAGCGTGTATTTATCGTCGAGCGTTACGGTTGCAGCGGCTAGTGCGGCGCGATCGGGTGCGTTCATGAGGGCATGTCTCCGGAATTCGGGAATTAGTTTTTTTGCCGAGTATAGGAAGCCGATTTGCGATCGTAAAATCACGAATACACAACTCCGGTATCTGAAAATCAGATGGCGTTCGATCTCACGCTCAGGCAGTTGCGCTACTTCGTCGCCGCCGCGCAAACGGGCCAGTTCTCGATGGCGGCGGCCAACGAACACGTATCGCAGTCGGCGATCACGAATGCGGTGCTCGCGCTCGAAAGCGCGCTCGGCACGAAGCTGTTCGAGCGCCTGCCGCAAGGCGTCGCGCTGACGCCCGACGGTCAGGATTTTCATAACCATGCGCGCCGCGTGCTCGACGCCGCGCGCGATGCGATGCACATGCCGCCGTTTCGCGCGCACGACATGCGCGGCGTCGCGCGAATCGCGGCGTCCTATACGGTGCTCGGGTATTTTTTGCCGGAACTGCTCGCGCGCTTTCGTGCGACGTATCCGTTCATCGATTTCGATCTGCGTGACATGGAGCGGCCGCAAATCGAAGAAGCAGTCGCGAATGGCGATGTCGATATCGGCGTGGTGCTGCTATCGAATCTGCAGCGTCCGAATCGTTTCGACAGCCAGGTCTTGATGCGTTCGCGCCGGCAACTGTGGGTCGCGCCGATGCATCCGCTCGCGCAGCAGCACGCGGTATCGTTGAAGGATATCGCCGTGCATCCCTACATTCTGATTACCGTCGATGAAGGCGAGCAATCGACGATGCGCTACTGGCACAAGAAGCGCATCGAACCGAACATCGCGTTTCGCACGAGTTCGATGGAAGCGCTGCGCGGACTCGTGGCGCATGGCTTCGGCGTCACGGTGCTATCGGATATGGTGTTTCGGCCGTGGTCGCTCGAAGGCAAGCGCATCGAGGCGCGGCCCGTCAACGACGCGATTCCTCATATGGAAGCAGGCATGATCTGGCGCAAGGGCGCGACGTTGAGCGCCCCGTCGACCGCCGTGCAGCAGTTCCTGATTCATGCCTGTGGTGCTTAGTTCGAACTCAATGCGAAATGCTTTCGAGCGATCGCCCGAGCGTGCGCGGTCCCATCGATCCGATGCAGATCATCACGATCAGCATCGCGCCCGCGATGAAGCCGAACACGCCGGTCACGCCCGCTTCCTTCAGCACGAACGCGATCACGAACGAACTGAACACCGCCGATAGCCGGCTCCACGAATACACGAAGCCGACAGCGCGTGCGCGGATCGTCGTCGGATAAAGCTCTTGCTGATACGTGTGATACGTGAACGAAATGATGTTGCCCGCGAGCGTCAGCAACACGCCGAGCGTGACGATCATCACCGCCGCCGACGCCTGGCTGAACAGCAGGCCCGCGACGATATTCACGGCCGCCATGAACACGATCACATGCTTGCGTTCGAAACGATCGGCGATCCAGTAGCCGAGCAAGGGACCGATGGGCGCGGCAAGCCCGATCACCGTCGTATAGAGCAGGCTCGACGTGACTGTCACGCCCTGCTTGACGAGCAGAGTCGGCACCCAGTTCGCGAAGCCGTAGAAACCGACCGTCTGACAGATATGAAAGACGATCAGCATGAGCGTGCGCTTGCGATACGGCGGCTTCCACATATCGGCGAACCCGGCGTTTCTTGCAATGGGATCGGAAGGACCCGGCGCGGGCAACGGCTTGCCGTACTGAAGCGCGACCGTGTCTTCGAGACGGCGCAGCACTTCGTCGGCTTCGTCGATGCGGCCTTTGCTCGCGAGCCAGCGCGGGCTTTCCGGCAGATTGCGCCGGAAGTACCAAACGAACAGCGCACTCACGCCCCCCGCCAATGCGACCCAGCGCCAGCCATCGAAGCCGAACGGCGCGCGCGGCACGAGCAGATACGAAAGGAACGCGACCACCGGCACGGCGGAAAAGCCGATCGCCTGACACACGGCGAACGCCCTTCCACGCAGATGTTTCGGCGCAAGCTCGGACATATAAGTACCGATGGTCACGAGTTCCACACCGATGCCGAGCCCCGACACGAAGCGCCAGAAGTTGAGCCACAGTGCCGTGTCCTGAAACGCCATCACGGTATTCGCCGCGACGTACCAGAGCAGCGAATACGTGAAGATCGCGCGACGTCCGTAGCGATCGGCGAGAAAGCCGCACGCGATCGTGCCGATGAACAAGCCGCAGAACAGCGCGGCGATGAAGCTCGCGACGCCCGTCGTGCCGAAGAGACCCGCGGTCGTCGATGTGAGAATGCCGCTCTTCACGAGACCCGGCGCGATATAGCCGGTGAAGAGCAGATCATATAGCTCGAAGAAGAAGCCGAGGCTCAGCAGAAAGACGAGTTTCCACACCGCGCGCGTGGCGGGAAGCCGGTCGAGGCGTGCCGAGATGCCCGCCGTGTCCGCGATGGCGGGCGCGTCCGTGAACGCGCTGTCGGCGGCGTCGTGCAGACGCGAAGTGCCCTGCATGATGGCCATTGCTTGTCTCCTGAATGTATTTTGAAGCCGCATCGATGGCGGCTCTGTCATGCTGCGTGCCTACTGCGTGAAGCGTTCTTGCAACTCCGCGAACGATGCGATGCGGCCGATAATTGCGCTTGCAACTACCGTCGGCGGGCTTGCGAGCCATACTTTCCCCGGACCCGAGCGGCCCGGAAAATTGCGATTGATCGCGCTGATGGTGACTTGTTCGGCCTGTGTCGACGAACCTGGTCCGCAGTTCGCGCACGCACCGCACGACGGTTGCAGCAGAATCGCGCCGACGCGCTCGAACGCATCGACATAGCCTTGCGCGATGCAATAGTCGCGCACGTCCTGCGTGCCGAATTGCAAATAGAGCGTCACATTGCCGGGCACGCGCAAGCCGCGCTTCGCCGCCCACGAAAGCACTTCGTGATAGTGATCGAAGTCCTCGCGCTTGCCTGCCGTGCACGAACCGCCATACGCGATATCGATGACCGGCCTTTCATCGAGCGCTTCAAGCGCGATGCCGTTGCCCGGATCGCCGGGCGCGGCGAGCATCGGCGTGAGACGCGAGCAATCGATCGCGATGACATCGGCGTAGCGCGCGCCTTCATCGCTCCGCATCCATGGCTCGATCTTGAAGTCGATGCCGCGCCGCGCCTTCAGAAAGCGCACGGTTTCATCGTCGGGAGCGACGATGCCCGTGAAGCCGCCTAACTCGGCCGTCATGTTGGTGAGCGTCGTGCGCGCATCGGTCGAGAGGCTCGCGATGGCCGTGCCCGCGAACTCGAACACCTTGCCGACGCCCGCGCCCGCGCGTATGCGCGAATCGGCAAGCAAGTGAAGCACGATGTCCTTCGCGGTGACGCCCGCGGGAATCGGTCCCGATAGTTCGATGAGCAACGATTGCGGCACCGTCATGCGAACCGCGCCGGTGACGAATGCGTTCGCCATGTCCGTCGTGCCGACGCCGAACGCGACACATCCGAGCGCGCCGCTATGCGGCGTATGCGAATCGGTTCCGACGATCACGTGGCCGGGCAACGCGTAGCGCTCGGCCATCATTGCGTGCGAGATGCCTTCGGAGCCTTCGTCGAGCTTGCTGTTCGCTTCGCTCAGATAGCCGTGATTGCGCACATCGTAGTCATGCGCGAACGTGCGATGCGCGTCCGATAACTCGCGCACGTTCGGCAGCAGCCCGTTCCCGATATGCAGTTCGCTGCGATGCGAATACGACAGATGATCCTCGAACGCGAGCATGCTGCGCGGTTCGTGCAGCGTCAGCGGGCGGCCGAATGCCGCGTGCAGCATATGCGCGGCCATGCCCGTGTAGTACTCGTGGATGAAGCGCCAGTCCGCGCGCACGAAGATGCCGTTGCCCGCTTCGAGCGATGCGTTGGTCACATCGGTCGTCAATGTGTGACGCGCGAGAATTTTCTCTACGAGCGTGCGCGGCGCTTCATCGTGCGATGCTTCGCCGATGCTGACTCGTTGCATACGCAACTTTCCATAGCGCAACAGTCCGCCGCTCGAAAGGATCGCCGCCGCCAACGGATCGCGATCCGCAACGAGTTCATCGATATCGATAGCCTCGCCGCGCCGGATGCGTTCGATCAGGCCGAAATCCGTCGACGTGAAAAGCCCGAGATTGTCCGCGTTCTGCCGATAGATGCGTTCGAAGCTCCGCGCGATCACGAGCCGTATGCCCGCGTGATATTCGGCGAGCGGGCTATGTTCGCGCGACGAGCCTTTGCCATAGCGATTGCCCGCGACCGTCACCTGAAAGCGGCCCGCGCGCACGGCATCGTGGCCGATCGGATTGCGCCCGCCCGCATGAAACCCGACATACGGGCATTGACCGAGCCGCTCGTCGAAACGCGTGAGCACGCTGATCGGCGTGATTTCGTCGGTGGACACATCGTCGCGCAGTGCGCCCGCTTCATCGAGCGTGAGATCCTCGCCGGCGAGTTGCTGCTCGACCTTCGCGGCGTCCGCGCTCAGAAACAGGATTCGTCCGCTTACATTCAGATTGGCCATCGCATTCTCCTCGACGCCAATCTAGACGCACCCGCGCGCGCGCATGAAGTGTTCGTTCGGCACTGGGGCCATCGCGAGACGCGATGTCCGTGTTAACCCTCGCCGATGAGCGTATCGATCAGCGCCTGCACCGCCTTCAGCCGCGAAGACTTGCGCGGCGCATGAACGCGCAGGCATCGGCCGCTGCCCCACGTTTCGCGCAACGGCACGCGCACGAAATTGCGCGAACCCGCGAACGCCGACGCCGCGCTCGTCGGCACGATGCCGATGCCGAGTCCCGCTTCGACCATGCGGCATTGCGCATCGAAGCTGTTGACTGTGACGGTCACGTTGAGCGGCACGCGCGCGGCGTCGGCGTGTTCCTTCAAGGTCTGATCGAGCGAGCCGCCTGCCTGCAACGCGACGAGCGGAAAGCGCGTCACTTCGGCGAAGCTCAGCGCGTCTGCTTGCGCGAGTTCGTGACCGGGCGGCAGGACGACCATCAGCGGATCGTCGACGAAGCGCCATGTATCGAGACCCGCATGCGCCTTCGTGCTCGCCGATATCCCGACATCCGCGCGATCGTCGAGACATGCGCGAATCACTTCATCGCTGATCTGTTCCGTCAACGCGATCGCGACGAGCGGATAGCGCGCCTTGAACGACGTGAGACGTTCAGGCAGAAAGCCGACGATCGCCGACGCATTGGCATAGAGACGCACGACGCCCGCGATCTGGCCGCTCATCGACTGAACTTCGCGCGCCATGCTCTCGAGCTGTCCATGAATGGAACGCGCGCTCGCATAAGCATGCTGCCCCGCTTCGGTCAGTTGCACGCCCGAGGACGAGCGAATGAGCAGCGCGACGCCGATGGCCGCTTCGAGATCGGCGATGCGCCTGCTCAACGCCGACGGCGCGATGTGACTGCGGCTCGCGGCGCGCGCAATCGATCCCTCCTCGACGACCGCGATGAAGAGTTCGAGACTGTAGGGATCGATTCGCATGGCTCTCGTGTTTATCGTCCGCCGGATAACGACGTGATGATTGCATACGCCGCCTTCACACGCTCTTCGTTCGGGATGTTCCTGTTCGCGAGCATCACGATGCCCACGCGCGCTTTCGGCACGAACGCGATATAGGCGCCGAAGCCGTTGGTCGAGCCGGTCTTGTTGATCCACACGTCGTCGCGCGGCGCTTGCGGCGGATCGATGCGCGTGACGGGCGTCGCGTTCAGGATCATCGACGACGAGTTTCCTTCGAGCAAAGGCTGTAACGCGACCGGATACGGATACTGTTCCCAGATGAGATCCTGCGTCATCGGGCCGGCCTGGAAATAGCCCGTGTGCGTGGCATCGACGGCGCGCTGAAACGCCGGATCGATACGCACGAGGTTCATGTTGATCTGCAGGAAGCGCGTCATGTCCGCAGCCGTCGATCTCACGCCATAAGCCTCCGGCGAAAGCACGCCGCCTTTCATGCGTATCGGCGCGTCGTCTTTCGTATAGCCTTGCGCGTAATCGCGCTGCTTCGAAGCGGGCACGTTGATGTAACTCTGCTTCAGTCCCAGCGCGGGAAAGAGACGCGTCTCCATCAGCGCTGCGAAGTCCTGCTTCATGCTCTTCGCCGTGATGAGGCCGAGCGTGCCGATGCCGGGATTCGCATACGTGCGGATCGTGCCGGGCGGCCGGGCCGGACGCCATGTTTTGAAGTACTGCATCAGTTGCTCGTTGTCGTGAATCTCGTCGGGCACTTGCAGCGGCAAGCCGCCCGGCGTGTGCGTGCCGAGATTCAGCAACGTCACCTTGCCGAACTCCGTCCCATCGAGCGATGGAAGATACTTGCTCACCGGATCGTTCAAGGAAAGATCGCCTTCGATCTGCGCATACGATGCGAGCGTCGCGGTGAACGTCTTGCTGATCGAGCCGAGTTCGAAGAGCGTATCGCGCGTGACGGGCTGCTTCGTCGCCTTAGACGCCACGCCGTACTCGAACACATAAGGCTTGCCGTCGACGACGACGCCCACGGCCATGCCGTGAATGCCGTGCAGCGCCATCAACGGCTCGATGGTCTGATCGACGGTCGACTTGACGCTCGCTGCATCGTCGGCATAGGCGGCGCCGGACATCGCGCCAAAAGAAAAAATGGCTGCTGCCAAAAGACTCAGCGCGCGAAACTTCATGGTCTTGATCCTTCGTTCTGGTTTGCATGATTGGAACGAAGCGAAATATCCGCTCTTTTTCGCGCTTCGACAATCGAGGATAATTTGCCGCTGGCAATAGAAAAACTTATGCGAGCCATGCGACCTCATCTTCCCCTGAATGCGTTGCGCGCGTTCGAAGCGTCGGCGCGGCATCTGAGTTTCACGCGCGCCGCGCAGGAATTGAACGTCACGCAGGCGGCCGTCAGCCAGCAAGTGCGCGCGCTGGAGGAACGGCTCGGCACGCCGCTTTTCAGACGCGTCCCGCGCGGCCTCAGCGTCACCGACGAAGGGCGCGCGTTACTGCCCGTGTTGAGCGATGCGTTCGGCCGCATCGAAGCCGTGCTCAAGCAGTTCGAAGGGGGACACTTTCACGAAGTGCTGACGGTGGGCGTGGTCGGCACGTTCGCGGTCGGCTGGCTGATGCCGCGCATGAAGGCGTTTCGCGAGACGCATCCGTTCGTCGAGTTGCGGCTCTTCACGCATAACAATCTCGTCGATCCCGCGTCCGAAGGGCTCGACTTCGCCATCCGCTTCGGCGCGGGCGTCTGGCCGGCGACGCATAACGCGCTGCTGCTCGATGCGCCGCTCGCCGCGCTGTGCGCGCCCGACATCGCGCGGCGTCTTTACACGCCATCCGATCTCGTCAATGAAGTGTTGCTGCGCTCATATCGCGCGGACGACTGGAGCGACTGGTTCGACGCCGCGGGCCTCGACGCATGGACGATGAACGGTCCCGTCTTCGATTCGTCGCGCCTGATGGTGGAAGCCGCCGTGCAAGGCGCGGGCGTCGCGCTCGCGCCGCCGCGCATGTTCGTGCGCGAGTTGCAGGCCGGGCTGCTCGTGCGTCCGTTCGATGTCGAAGTGAGAACCGGCAGCTACTGGCTCACGTGGCTCAAGTCACGGCGTCTTTCGCACGGCATGAAGCTCTTTCGCGACTGGATCGTCCGGGAAGCGGCCGAGGCCGTTTAGCGGCGCAGGCGGCGTCTGCCTGCCGCGAGATCGTCCGCGAGCGGCACGGACGAGAACAGCAGCAGCAACGCGGCGAGCGGCACGGTCGTCGCGAAGCCGAGATGCGCGAAGCCGATCGCGCCCGCGAAACCGCCGAGCATGAACATCGCGAAGAGCGAACTCAGCAGCGCGAGACGCGCGTGATTCGCGCGCACATAAGAGGCATCGTCGCGCGCGACGCCGCGGTTCCAGTAAAGGCTCTTGCCGATCTCGATGCCGATGTCCGTCACGAGACCCGTCACATGCGTCGTGCGGATCTCCGCCTTCGATATCTTCGTGATCATCGCGTTTTGCAGGCCCATCACGAAGCAAAGCAGCGCGACGGTCAACGGCACATCCCACACGCGATGCGTCTCCAGATTGGCGCCGAGCATGCCGAACACGAGCAGAAGCGCCGCTTCGAGCAAAAGCGGCGTTGCGAACACGCTATGCGCGCGCCGCTGCCGTCCCCAGTTGATGAGCACCGCGGAAGTCGCCGCGCCGCCGAGGAACGCGCCGACCGCGCCGATCGCGGAAAAGACCAAGGCGATCTGGCCGAGCACGAGGTTATCGGCGATCGATGAAACGAGCCCCGACATATGCGACGTGTATTGCCCGACCGCGAGAAAGCCGCCCGCGTTCGCGGCGCCCGCGACGAAGGCGAGCGCGCAGCCCAGACGCCGGTTGGCGGAATCGGTGCGGCTGGGCGAAGTCAAGCCACGGATAAAGGCAATCGGCATGGCGGCTCGGGCAGGATGATCGAGCCGAAAAGATAGCACGCCAATTTGCCTCTCCGGGCATGCCTACCGTACGCAATCTGAAAGAAAAAACATAAGTCGATAGCATGCTAACGAATAGAGTTCTCGCTATAATCCCGCCGCATGACTCATCTCGACTTTCTGCGCCGCTCCGTGAGCAGCACGCTCGTGCTTGCCGCGCGACGCTGGCGCCGCACGAGCCACGGCGTGCTCGCCTCGTACGGCGTGTCGGAAGCATGCGCCGTGCCGCTGCTCACGGCCAACCGGCTCGGCGAGGCGGTGCGTCAGGTGACGCTCGCGGAGCATGTCGGCATCGAAGGGCCATCGCTCGTGCGGCTGCTCGATCAGCTTTGCGCGGCCGGACTCGTGCGCCGTGACGAAGATCCCGAAGACAAGCGCGCCAAGACCATCACGCTTACCGACGAAGGCCGCGCCGTCACCGCGCGCATGGAAGAGCGTCTCGTCACGCTGCGCGCGCGGTTATTGAAGGGCGTGAGCCGCGAAGACCTGGAAACGACATTGCGCGTGCTGAACGTATTCAGCGCGTCGCCGGATGCGAAGCTGCTCGCGGCACTCGAAGCCGGCGATCAAACCGCAAAGCCGGCGCGGTCCGCCGCAAAGCGCGGAGCATAGCGCCATGTCCTTTCCATCCGCGCGCGAGTGGCTCTTTTCCGCCAAGACCTTCGCCGCCGCGATGATCGCGCTCTACATCGGCCTCAGACTCGAATTGCCGCGTCCTTATTGGGCGATGGCGACCGTCTATATCGTGTCGAATCCGTTCGTCGGCGCGACGCGCTCGAAGGCGCTGTATCGCGCGCTCGGCACGATGATCGGCGCGGCGGGCGCGGTGTTGATCGTGCCGCCGTTCGTCGAATCGCCGTATCTCTTCAGCGTGATCGTCGCGTTGTGGACGGGCACGCTGCTCTTTCTCTCGATGTTCGACCGCAGCGCGCGCAGCTATGTGTTTCTGCTCGCGGGCTACACGCTGCCGCTGATCGCGCTGCCCGCCGTCACGAATCCGACGGCCGTCTTCGATCTCGCGATCACGCGCACCGAAGAGATCCTGCTCGGCATCGTGGTGGCGAGCGTCGTCGGCAGCGTGGTGTTTCCGAGCCGCCTCGCGCCGACGCTCATCGAACGAACGGACGCATGGTTCCGCGACGCCGCCTTCTACGCGAGCGAAACGCTCTCGGGGCATATCGCGGGCGCCTCCATATCGGCGGCGCGGCAGCGGCTCGCGGCGACCGTCAACGGACTCGAATTCCTGCTGAGCCAATTGACCTACGATCACACGCGGCCCGACATCATCCGGCGTGCGCGCGCGTTGCAGGGACGCATGCAGATCTTTCTGCCGCTCATTTCATCGATGGCCGATCCGCTCATCGAACTGATCGGGAAGCACGGCGAGCATCCTGAAGGGCTCGAAGCGCTGTTGAAGGACGTCGCCGCGTGGGTCGGCTCGCCCACGCCGCGCGCCAAAGAAGATGTCGCAAACGACCGCGCGCCCGATGCCTTCCGCGAGCGCATCAATGCGATGCGTCCGCCCGTCGAAGCGCTCGCGAGCGCCGACGGCGCGCTGCTCTCGAATGCGCTGTGGCGTCTCGGTCAGGTCATCGACGTATGGCAGGACATTCGCGCGTTGCGTGCGGCCATTCTCAACGAGACGAGCGAATGGCGTCCGCACTTCCGTCACTGGCGTTTGGGCGGCACCGCGCGCTTTTTCGATCGCGGCATGATGCTCTTTTCGACGGGCGTCGCGGTGAGCGCGATCATCGTTGCATGCGGGTTGTGGATCGAATCGGGATGGAACGACGGCGCGGCCGCCGTGACGCTCGCCGCCGTCGCGTGCTGCTTCTTCGCCGCGCTCGACGAGCCCGCGCCGCAAGTGTTCACGTTCTTTCTCGCGACGTGTCTGAGCGTCGTGCTCGCCGGACTCTACGTGTTCGCCGTCTTGCCGCACGTACACGATTTCCCGATGCTCGTCGTGATTTTCGCGGTGCCGTTCCTTATTATCGGCACGCTGATTCCGCGCCCGCGCTTCACGCTCGTCACGATGCTCACGGCCGTGAACACCGCAACCTTCATCAGCATCCAGAGCGCCTACGAAGCGGACTTCTTCGTGTTCGCCAACAGCAATCTCGCGGGCGTCGCGGGCCTGCTCTTCGCATTCATCTGGACGCGCATGACGCGTCCGTTCGGCGCCGAACTCGCGGCCGCGCGTCTCACGCGCTCGGCGTGGGCCGATATCGTGCTGAGCGCGTCGCCTTCGGTGCTGATCGCGGATCAGCGCAATCTCTACGCACGCATGCTCGACCGTCTGATGCAGCTCTTGCCGCGTCATGCCGCGACGGACTCGCATCGTCATCCGTCGATCGAAAGCTTTCGCGATTTTCGTGTCGCGCTCAATGCACTCGATCTGCGCCGCACGCGCCGCAAGCTGCCGCTGGACATACAGACATCCGTCGACGATACGCTCGACGCACTGCGCCGTTACTTCGAATCCTGCATCGCGCGGCGCGCACGACAGCCGGTGCCGCCCGAGCTGATTCGCAGCATCGATGTGACGAGCGCTCAGGTCACGTCGCGCGCGCTCGAGCAGTCGCAGAATGCGGCCGCGGAAAGATGGCTGCGCGACACGCTGCACGCGCTCGTCGGCATGCGGCTCTCATTGCATCCGCCCGCGACGCAGGAAGAGCCGGCATGATCTTCGTCACTCATTCTTCATCGGAACGCCATACATGATCGGCGAAATCGACATTCTCGGCGTCTTCGTGCCCGCCGTGCTCGTGCTGATGTTCATCGCCTATCTGTTGAATCTGGCGATTCGCAACGTGCTCGCGCGCGTCGGCTTTTATCGTTTCGTGTGGCACCGTTCCATCTTCGATCTCGGCATCTATGTTCTGGTGCTGGGCGTTGTCGTCATCGTTTCGCAGCGGCTCATCTCGTGAAAAAAACCTGGTTCTCTCTCGGACAGATTCTGCTTACGCTCATCGTCGTCGCGATTGCGTGCGTCGTGTTGTGGAAGCTCGTCGATTACTACATGTTCGCGCCGTGGACGCGCGACGGCCACGTGCGCGCCGATGTCATTCAAGTCGCGCCCGACGTGTCCGGCCTTATCACCGACGTGAAGGTCGCCGACAATCAGCAGGTGAAGAAAGGCGACGTGCTCTTCGTGATCGATCAGGCGCGCTACACGCTCGCGCTGCGCAATGCGCAGGCGACCGCGCAGCAACGCCGCGCCACGCTCGATCAGGCGCGTCGCGAAGATGCGCGCAATCGCGCGCTCGGCAATCTCGTCGCGCGCGAAGTCGTCGAGGAAACGCATTCGCGCGTCGAGCAGGCGACAGCCGCCCTCGCCGATGCCGAAGTCGCCATCGATACCGCGCGCCTGAATCTGCAGCGCACGGAGATCGTGAGTCCCGTCGACGGTTATCTCAACGATCGCGCGCCGCGCACCGGCGAATTCGTGTCGGCGGGACGCGCGGTGCTGTCGGTGGTGGACATGCAATCGTTCCGCGTCGAGGGTTACTTCGAAGAAACGAAGCTCGGCGGCATCGATATCGGCCAGCCCGTCGATATCAAGGTCATGGGCGAAGCCAACATTTTGCGCGGTCATGTGCAGAGCATCGTCGCGGCGATCGAAGACCGCGACCGTCAGCAAAGCCCGAGTCTCCTGCCGAACGTGAACCCCGCGTTCAGTTGGGTACGTCTCGCGCAGCGCATTCCGGTACGCGTCACGCTCGATGAGATCCCCGCCGACTTCCGCATGATCGCGGGACGCACGGCGACGGTTTCGGTGCGGGGCATCGGGCCGAAGATCGGCAAGCGCGCGGCGTCGGAGACGTCGCCCGCATCGGCGCCCGCGCCGACTTCGAGCACGTCGGGCACATCGCGATGAACGGCACGCGCATCATGAAAGCGATCGCCACCGCGGCTTCGTCGGCCTTCGCGCTCTTCGGCTGCACGACGCTCGGACCGAACTACACGCTGCCCGATAACGCCGCGATCAAGGCGCCCTACGCGAACGCGGCCATCGACGGCGCGGATCGCGCGCCCGTCACGCAAGGCGAAGTGCCCGCGAAATGGTGGCGTCTCTATGACGATCCCGTCGTCGATCAGCTCGTCACGCAGGCGCTCGCATCGAATACGGATTTGCGCGTCGCCGCCGCGAATCTCGCGCGTTCGCGCGCCGAAGTCGAGTTCGCGAACAAGCAAGGCGGATTCTCCGGCAAGACCTCGGCCGCGTTTCAGCGCGCGCAGGAATCGGCCGAGCAATATCTGTTGTCGGAGAAGCTTCCGGTCGTCAACGAAGGCGCGCTCGATCTGTCCATTTCCTACGAGATCGATCTCTTCGGCAAGCTGAAGCGCGGTGTCGAAGCAGCGAACGCGGACGATGAAGCCGTCGAGGCCGCGCAGGATCTCGCGCGCATCACGGTGGTCGCGGATGTCGTGCGCGCGTATGTCGAATCGTGCTCGGCGGGCGAAGAGCTGGAGATCGCGCAGAAGTCGTTCAACCTGCAGAAAGAGCGCGTGAAGCTCACGCAGCGTTTGCGCGACGCGGGCCGCGGCAATCAGTCGGAAGTCACGCGCGGACAGACTCAGGCCGATACGCTCGCCGCCGACATTCCGCGCTTCGTCGCGCGCCGCCGCGTCGCGCAGTATCGGCTCGCGATGCTGCTCGCGCGCGCGCCGTCCGATTTGCCCAAAGCCGCGCTCGCCTGCAAGAAGCTGCCGAAGCTGCGCGCGCCGATTCCCGTCGGCGATGGCGCTGCGCTGCTGAAGCGCCGTCCCGATGTGCGTCAGGCCGAACGGCAGCTCGCGTCGTCGACGGCGCGCATCGGCGTCGCGACGGCGGCGCTGTATCCGTCGGTGAGTCTCGGCGCATCGGTGGGTTCCGTCGGCATCGCGGAAGACTTGTTCGGCGCGAACACGAACCGCTGGGCGTTCGGGCCGCTCATCAGCTGGAGCTTTCCGATCAACGGTCAGCGCGCGCGCGTGACGCAGGCGGAAGCATCGGCGAGCGGCGCGCTCGCGCATTTCGACGGCGTCGTGCTGAAGGCGCTGCAGGAAACGCAAAGCAGCCTCGCGACCTACGCATCCGACACCACGCGCGCCGATGCATTGCGCACCGCGTATAAATCGGCGATCGAATCCGCCGATGAGACGAATCGCCTGTATCGCGCGGGACGCGAGTCCTTCCTCAACGATCTCGATGCGACGCGCACACTCACCGGCGTCGCGGCGCAGGTCGCGGCCGCCGAAGGTCAGGTCGCGATCGATCAGGTCAACCTCTTTCGCGCGCTCGGCGGCGGCTGGGAAACCGACGAAGCCATCGCGCAGAATTCAAAGGGCAAATAGCGCGCGCGAGCCACGGCTAAGGGTCGCATAAGTTTCGCCGGATACGATCGGCCGGATCATCGTAACCAGCGAAACTGCCGCATGAACGCACTCGAAGCCCTCAACCGCGCGTGGTTCCTTGCGATCAACGCGCGAGCCGCCACGCCGCTATGGCAAATCGACGTTGCCATCGCCATCGCCGAAGATCTCGTTTATCTCATTCCCGCGCTGCTCGCGTTCATGTGGCTCTTCGGCGGCCGCCTTCAACGCGGCGCGGCCGTGCGCGCGTGCTGCGTCACGTTCCTCGCGCTCGGGCTCAATCAGCTGATCGGCATGCTGTGGATGCATCCGCGGCCGTTCATGATCGGCCTCGGCCATACGTTCATCGAGCATGTGCCCGATTCGTCGTTTCCGAGCGATCACGTGACGCTCTTCGCCAGCGTCGCGCTGACATTGCTGCTTGCGCGTCTCTGGCATGACGGCCTGCTTGCCGCGCTCGCGGGCGTCGCGGTCGCGTGGGCGCGGGTCCGCATCGGCGTGCATTTTCCGCTCGATATGGCGGGCGCAATCGGAGTCGCGTGCATCGCGTATGCGCTCGTCGCGCCGCTCTGGGCGCGTGCCGGAGAAGCGCTGATGCGCTTGCTGATTGCGCTCTATCGCAAGGCCGCGTCGTGGCCGATTCGCCGTGGCTGGCTCGCGCCTTGAGTTTCAAAAGCGCGGACGCGCGTTCGTCTTGATCGCGTAGCCCGCGCGGAAGGCCCGCGCATCGCTCATCGACGTTCGCCAACCATGACAAGCCTTCAAGGTAGCCCCATGCGATTCGATCTCGCCAGCTTCACCGATCCGGGCGGTCGCAACAGCAACGAAGACCGGCTCGTGCTGGTCGCGCATCGCCGGCTGATCGCGGGCATCGTCGCCGATGGCGCGGGCGGTCTCGGCGGCGGCGACGTCGCGGCGCAACTCGTCGTCGACACCATGCGCGACGTGCTGCGCGATTGCGCGACGCGCGGCGAGAGCGTCGAAACGGGACAGCTCGCCGATGCGATGCTCGCCGCGAACCGCGCGATCGTCGATGCGCAATCGGCCGGCAGCACGCGCGAACGCATGCGCTCGACCGCCGCGATCCTCACGATCGACCCGCAAGGCGCACACGCGAACTGGGCGCATTGCGGCGACACGCACATCTACTGTTTCAGGAACGGACGCATCGTCCTGCAGACGCTCGATCAGGGCAGCGCGCAGCCATACCGGCTGCGCAGCGTGATGCACACGGCGCTCGGCACCGACGACGAACTGAAGATCGAAGCCGCGCGCGTGCCCTTTCCGATCGAGGATGGCGACGCGTTTCTCGTCTGCAGCGACGGCTTCTGGGAACATCTCGACGAAGCGTCGATGATCGATTCGATCGACGATGCCGGCGACGCCGCAAGCTGGCTCGCCGCGCTCGCGGCTCGTGCGCGCCGCAACGCGCCCGCCGGCGCGGACAATCTGAGCGCGATCGCGTTGTGGGCGGGCGCGCCGCGCGTCAGCCGATAGGCGCGGCGCAGGCGCGGCCGGACGCGACGATCCGTCCCGCCATGCTGCTCAAGAAGCCCGGAAGTTCCGCCGCGGGCATCGGCCGGCTCAGCAGAAAACCCTGCATCTGATCGCATTCGAGTTCGCCGAGCGTGCGGAATTGCGACTGCGTTTCGACGCCTTCCGCGACGACCTCGATCTGCAACGCGCGCGCGAGCGTCACGACCGCCGACAGCAACGCGCTGCCGCGCTGCCCGGACGAATCGAGATCGCGCACGAAGGAGCCGTCGATCTTGATCTGATCGAAACGAAAGCGCTGCAGATAACAGAGGCTCGAATACCCGGTGCCGAAATCGTCGATGGCCACGGCGTAGCCGCGCGCTTGCAGCGCCTCGATCGTGCGGCTCGTCCGTTCGATGTTCTGCATCGCCGTCGATTCGGTGATCTCGAACATGAGGCGCGACGGATCGACGCCGGACGCGGCGATCAGCGCATCGACGCGCGCGACGAGATCGGGCACGTTGAACTGGATCGGCGACAGATTCACCGAGACCGAGATCGCCGGCACGCCGTCCGCGTCCCATCGCGCGATGTTGCGGCACACTTCGCGCAACACCCAGTCGCCGATTTCGACGATGAGGCCGGAGCGCTCGGCGATCGGAATGAATTCGAGCGGCGCGATTTCGCCGAGCTCCGGATGACGCCAGCGAATCAGCGCCTCGACGCCCGTCACCGATTGCGACGCGACGCTGAACTTCGGCTGAAACGACAGGCTCAACTGGTCGTCGCTCAACGCGCGATGCAGGTCACGTTGAAGGATCAGCGACCTGAGCGCCGTGTGATTCATCTGCGGCTCGAACACGCGGACCGTATTGCGCCCGCTCTGCTTCGCGGCGTACATGGCGGCGTCGGCGCTGTGGAGCAGTTCGTCGGCGTTCGCGCCGTCGCGCGGATGAAACGCAATGCCGATGCTCGCGCTCACGCGCAGCGGCAAGCCGTTGACGACGATCTCCTGCGAGAGACGCCCCAGCACGCCATTGGCGACCGTCATTGCCGCCGAGGTGTCCGCCGCGTTCCCGACCACGATCACGAATTCGTCGCCGCCGAGCCGCGCGACCATGTCGGTATGGCGCAAATCCTCGCGCAGACGCTCGGCGCATACCTGCAGCAGATCGTCGCCGACGCCATGACCGAGCGAATCGTTGATCGACTTGAAGCCGTCGAGATCGATGAAGAGCACCGCGAACGGCGACGCGCGGCGCGCGCCGTCTTCGATCGCCTGCGCGATGCGCAGCGTGAGTTGCTGGCGGTTCGGCAACCTCGTGAGCGCGTCGTGCGTGCCGAGATAGCGCAGTTGCCGGTTCGCGCGCTTCAGCGAGATCGACAGGCTGCTCGTGTGGAGCGCGAACAGCGCGAGCGTGCCGACGAGCACGGTGAACGACATCGCCGTGACGACGAGCGCGAGCCAGTTCGCGTCGAGTTTGGCATCGGCGAGGCAGAGGCTGCCCGGCGCGAAATTGGCCGCGTCCATGCCCAGATAGTGCATGCCGGTGATGGCGACCGCCATGATGATCGCCGCGCCGAGCCGCTTGACGACGCGGTTCTCCACGTTCGACGCGCGCAGCGTGAACGCGAGCCAGAGCGCGGCCATCGACGCGAAGATCGCGACCGCGACCGACAGCGCCACTTTCCAGACCGTGTAGTCGATTCCCGGCGACATCTCCATCGCGCGCATGCCGGTGAAGTGCATCGCCGCGACGCCGACGCCCATGATCGTGCCGCCGACGACGAGGCGCGGCCACGATAGCGCGCCCCGGCTCGCGGTGGCGAGCGCGATGAACGACACGCCGATCGCGAGCACGAGCGACGCCGCCGTGATGGACACGTCGTAGCCGACGGGAATCGGCAGCGAGAACGCGAGCATGCCGATGAAGTGCATCGACCAGATGCCGACGCCCATCGACACCGCGCCGCCGGCAAGCCAGGCGGGGCGGCGTTTCGCGCTCGCAAGCGCATTCAGGCCGCCGGACAGCTCCATCGCCGTGTAGGACGCGAGGAACGCGACCACCAGCGACAGGCAGACCAGCAGCGGATTGTAGACACCAGTCATCGGCCCTCTCTCGTTTCTTGTCAGTCTTTTGCGACTGCTTTTTCTTGCGGTTCGACCGCCTCAGGCCCACGCCGAGATGACGCCCGGCGCTCGATTCCTCATGCGCTATCGGCCGGTCAGCCGAAAACTTTATGGCCATCCCCTTTCTACGACTTTCGATGTAGGCCATCCAGCCGATTTTGCGCGCGCCCCGCCGTGACTAATTTGAAAGCGCCGGCTCGCAGGAACGGCTGAAAAGCCGACACGCCTCGGGCCACGCGCCGGGCGGCGCAGCAAACGCAGGAGGGGCCATGTTCACGCACAGAGAATTCAGGGGAACGGGAGCGTCATCATGGACGCGCTGACTCATCGCGACGCAAGCGCCTTCGCGCTCGAAACGTCGACGCTCGCCGAACTGTGGCATCGCCGGACGAGTCTCTCCGACAGCGAAATCGGCCAGATCTACAAGCTGGTGTTGGCGGCGCTGCGCGGCTATTACCCGTCGGAGTTGCGCGGACTGCCCGAGGACAAGGAGGAGCTGATCTCGCAATTCTTCTTCTCGCGCGTGTTGCGGCTCGACTTCGAGCAGCGCCCGTCGCACGCGTCGCCGGAGAGCGCGCCGTCCACGGCGCATGCGCTGTGCGCGTACTTTCGCCGCTTCCTGATCGACTGTCTGCGCAGCGCGAGCCTGCAGCGCAATCTGTCGATCGAGATCGACGGCGTGCAGGCCGAAGTCGATTCGCGCGCGCACGCTCCCGACGATCCGGTGGCAGCCGCGCTCGCCGAATTCGGTCTGAGCGAGGCGGACGTGCGCGGTCTCGCGCGCGCGTTCGTCGCGGCGCTCGATGCGCCGGACCGGATCGTCCTCGCGGGGAGTCTCGGCGCGTGCGGCGAACGCAAGGGCGGGCTCAAGGCCGTCGCGGACCGGTACGAGGTGCCGTCGTATCACTATCGCGCGCGCAAGCTCGGCGTGACGATGAAGAAGAGAGCGACGCCGAAATCCTTCGCCGCGACGAAAATCGGCCGCTGGATGGAGGACACGCTCGGCATCGCGATCGCGCCGGAGAACCGCGACGCGATCCTGATCGTGCTGAATCTGCTCGCGCTAGAAGCGCACGAATGAGCGGGCGTCAGCGGTCTTCGATGTCCGTCGGCGGCGTTTTCACGATGCCCGCGCCGACGTTGTCCTGCGACACGCGCCGGCCCCGCTCGTCCGCGTCGAGCTTGCGGCCTTGCTCGGTGACGCCGGCGGACGTGATCGTCTGCAACGTCGCCTTGTTGCGCGTGTCTTGACGGGGCGTCGTCGAAAAGGTGGCGCCCTGGGGCGGCGACACCGCGATCTTGCGCAGGATTTGCGGCGCGGCGGCGCTCGTGCCCTCGAACGCAAGCGCCGAGCCGCTGCGCGTGCCCGCCGCCATCACGCCTTTGCGGATGATCGAGCGATCCGATACGGCGGCCACGTCGGGCCCGGCGCGATCGGGCGGCTTGCCCGCGCGGTCGAAGCCCGACGAGGAGTAAGGCGCGGTGGCCAGGTCCTGCTTGCGATAGCCGCCGACGACGCACGTCTGAAAGCCCGTCGCGATCGAACTGAGCGTGCCCTCGCGACGGATCCAGCTCGGCGGATTGGGGCCGTCGTAGTCCTGCGGCGCGGTGTATTTGTCGAAGCGCACGTAAGCATCGTCGTCGAAGCGGGACTGGCGTCCGCGTACGGGGAAGCCGAAGGGCGTCTCGTTGCGCTGCACCCAGGCTTGGACTTCGATGTCACTGTTCTGGTTGGCATTCTTCAGCTCGATCATCCAGTCGCCGCTCGGCGCGGGACGCCGGTTCGGGTCGCGCGTCATCGTCGGCGCGAGCGCGAGGAGAATCATCGGCGGTTTGCCGCGCGCGCCGCGGCCGAGATGCACGACCGTGCACAGGCGCTCGCTGCCGAGCGTCCAGGCGGCGACGCTGCCGGGCTGGATTCCCGCGCTCGCGCCGCCGCCGGGCGGCCGCACCGCGACTTCGATGTTCGAATCTCCTATATCGGGCAGCCAGATTTCGACGAAACTCGGCGTCAGACACTCGGGCAACACGCGCCAGCGCAGTTCTTCTGTCGCGTCCTTTGCGATGGACAGCGTGCCGTGACAGCGGTCGAGATTGCTGTTGCCCGCCGGGAGCGTGATCGAGCAGGCTTGCGTTTGCGAGAGCTCGTCCATCGCGCATTCGAGCATCGACGTGCCGTCGTGCGGACCGGCGAAATAGCCATAGCTCATATTGATGAACGCGCGGCTCACATCGCCGGCAATGTCCCGCGTGCGCGCGATGATGTAGCGCAACGCATCGAGCGCCTGCGCGTCGAGCCAGAGGCCGGACGTGTCGCGCACGGTCCGGCCCGGCTGACGGAATTGCACGGCGACCAGTTCGGGCGGCGGATCCGGCGCTCGATTCGGATTCGGCGCCGAAAGATCGGGCCGCCGCAAATCGACGCCCGCGGCGAGGTCCAGCGTCGCGGTGCCGTGCGTCCATCCGCGGGCGAGCGCCGTCGCGCCCGCATCGCGATAGAGCGCCTCTTCGTCGATGACGCCGTCGCGCCGCGCGTCGTTCATCCGCTTGTGAATGTCCGCCGAGAGGAACTCGCGCCCGTATCCGAGCCCTTGCGCGTCGTTGGCCGGATCGTCCTGATTCCAGAAACAGCGCACGCGCGAGTCCGTGCCGGCTGCATCGGCGTAAAAATGCGCGTGCGCGAACGCGATGGCGTCGTCGCATGCGCCGACCACGACGACCTTGGGCGCGCCATGGCGACGCGGCGCGTGAGCGAGCTTGTCCTGATTCGTGACCGGCACGGGATCGCTGCGCGGCGGCTCGCCGGCCAGCACCGGCATCGCGAGCGTGAAGCGCTCGATCATGCCGGCGAGATCGGTCTTCAGATGATCGAGAAACGCCGCCGTCACGAATGCGGTGCAAAAGCGCGTGTTTTCGAGACCCGCGGCCGGATGACGATAGAGCGCCGACATCCATATCCCGCTCTTGCCCCGCACCGTCTCGGCGAGCTTGCGCGCCGTCGTGCCCTGCGCCGTCTCGATGGCGATCGGCACGAAGCCCGGCGGCGGGCCGCCCAGGTCTGCGAATCGCGTGAGAACGGCCCACACGAGGTATGGATCGGCGCGCGTTACGCCCAGCACGCCGGCTTCGGTTTCGTCCAGCAGCGGCGTGGCATCCGAATGGACCTGCCAGATCGCGTTCATGTCGGCACGCGATTTCCGCTCAAGCCCTTGCCGTTCCACTCGTTCTTCGCCTCGTTCCATAGCCAGGCGAGAATCGGCGAACCTGCGCCCGTCGGCTTCGGCTTGCCGAGCCAGATATGCGGGTAATCGGGCGACACCATCGTCGGCGGATCGGTCTGCTGCGCGGCGGTGGCGTTGGCGGGCCAGAGGAGCGGCTCCTGATCGTTGAAGTCCTCTTCGCCGTCGAACTGGTCGCCCCGGAACGTGCGCGGCGTGAAGGTGCCCCGATCGCCGTCAATCTTGCAGCGATGCACGAAATACTCCGCGAGCGTCGTCCCGAGCAGATGCCCCGCCGCCGTGTCCACCGGGAAGTGCACGCCCGCGATCGTGCGGTTGAGCGCGACGCGCCGCGCCTGCGCGTAAAGCTGCGTGTGCAGCGCCGTCGACGGCTGCGCGCCGGTCGCCATCGGCGCGTTGCGTAAATCTCGGAAGAAATCGTTCATCACGCCCGCGACGATGTACGCCTGCGTCGAATGTCCGCTCGGCAGCGAGCCGTGGCCGGGCGTCGGGATCATCGGCTGAACTTGCGGCGAATAGTCGATCGCGCGGCTGCACGCGAGCGCGTGCTTGAAACGCATTTCCACGGCGATCGCGAAACGCACCGCCGTCGCGAGCAGTTCGAGCGTCTTCGGCGTGCGCTGCGGACTCAGGAAAAGAATCGAGCTCCAGAAGGCTGCTTGCGGTCCCATCTGCAGCAGCGTTTCATTGGCCCGTTCGGCGCGCAGGTCGGAGTAGCGATCCATGAACGTGAGCTGCTTGACGAACACGTCCTTGCCCGGCCGATGCATCTGAACGATCAGCTTGGGCGGATCGAACTTGGGCGCGGTGTCGTTCGGGTCGATCCTGAAACCGCGATCCCACAGCGTCACGCCGGTCCCGCCAGCCTCCTCTTCCGCATCCTTTGGCGAGAGCGTGAAGGCGAGATTCGACACCAGTTCGAAGTCGAACACGCTCGCCCGCACCCAGTCGTCCCAGCGCCAGAGCTGGCCGTTGTCGTCGAGATTGCGAACGGGATTGCCGTTCGCGTCCGTCCGGAATTCGTCCTCTTCGGGATTGATCCCAAACGGCTGACCCGGCTGCCACGGCCCGCAGATGCCATCGCGATGGCCGATGAGACCCATCGTCTGCGATTCGGCGCCGCCGAGCATGTCGGCGCTGCCGACTCCGCCGACGCCTCCCACTCCCCCGACGCCGCCCACGCCACCGACGCCGCCCACGCCACCGACACCACCGACGCCGCCCACTCCGCCGAGAGTCGCCATTTGTTCACCTCTTTGCTTCGTCAGAAATGCCTGCGGGCTACTGCAACGGCAAACCCGCGCGCCGCAGCGCGTCCGACCAGATGCGGCCCGTCTCGAACGCCGCGCTCGGCGAACGCTCCAGAAAGCCGCGCACGGTGAGATGCGGCTCGATCGCGAGCACCTTGCGGATCGTGAGCCGCGCATCGTCGACGAGACCGAGTTCCGCCTGCGCGATCGCGAGCGCGCGCAAGGTCGACGTGTTATTCGGCCCGTTGCGCAGCGAATGCTCCGCGAGTTCGATCACGCGCTCGTACTGGCGCGCGGAAAGCGCCGCCGTCGCGCAGAGCGACTCGTAGAAACTCTTCAGCGGATCGAGCGGCGAGAGCGCGAGCGCATGTCCCGTCGCCGCGACGGCTTCGTCGCCCTCGCCCTTGAATGCATGAAGCGTTCCCTTGAGCAGCCACGCGAGCGAATCGTTGGGATTCGCGTCCAGCGCGCGCTCGTAGCAATCCTCGCCGGCATCGAGCTGCTTGAGCAGATTCGTGCGGACGAAACCTTCGACCGCGAGCGCCATCGACGAGCGCGAATCGGCGTCGAGCGCGCGCCGCGAGCAGGCGAGCGCGGAATGCGCCTCGCCGACGCGGTCCGTCGTCCAGCCGCGATTGAAGCGCAGCACGTGCCATTTCGCGAGCCATGCGTAAGGCGTCGCCTGGCCGCGCGCGCGCTCCGCGAGCACGTCGAGCATCTGGCCGGCGCGCTCGAATTCGTCGCGCACGCCGCGATGCATCAGCGCAATCGAGCCGAGCAGCAAGGTCGAGCTTTCGAGCGTCGGCAGCGACTGGCTGCGCGTGCGTTCGAGCTCGTGCGACACGATCCGCGTGTCAACCGACGTATGAATGTGCGCGACGAGCGTGCTTTCGCCCGCGATGACGGCGTCGATGCTGTCGGTGAGCGTTTCGCCCCAGACGACGCAAGCGAGTTTGGTATCGGCGAGTTCGACGGCGAGCACGATCTTGCCGCCATGCGTGCGATACGCGCCCGACAGCACGTAGCGCGCATCGAGCAGCGCGCCCGCCTGCGACGCGTTCGCGCTCCGGTCGCGCAACGCGCTCGTGGATAGCCGAGAGATCACGCGCAGTTCGTCGCTGCCCGAGAGACCGATGATGATGTCGTCGGCGAGAATCTCCCCGAGCACGTCATGGCTCGCGTCGAGGCACCGCGACGCGAACGGAATCACCGCGATCGAAGGCCGCAGCACCGCCGCGCCGATGGCGTTCGGCGCGATCACCGGACGCGGCCCCGGTCCGCCGAGACGGAACGCGTGCACCGGATGCGCCAGATGCCGCAGATGACATTCGCCGAGATCCTCGATGCACGCGTCGAAAACGCCCGCGAGCCGCGCCTGCACGCAATCCGACATCACGATTTCGCCGGGTCCGGCGAGGTTGTAGAGACGCGCGGCCAGATTCACGCCGCGTCCGTAGACGTCGCGCTCGTCCGCGAAAAGCTCGGTCTCGTGCAGACTCTCGCGCAACATGAGCGGCTCGGCCCCGGCGTTGCCGTCGCCGCGATCGGCCGCGCTCGCCCTGCACGCCGCCTGAATGTCGAGCGCGCAACGCGCCGCCGGCAACGCGTGCTCGAACAGCATCATGAGGCCGTCGCCTTCGGTGCGGATCAGCCGCCCCTGATGCTCCGGCACGATGCGGTTTTCAATGACCGCGCGCAGATTGCGCCAGCGCGCGGCCGTTCCCGCTTCGTCCGCTTCGGCGAGCCGGCACGACTCGACGAGATCGGCGAACAGGATCGTACGCACGACGCGTTGCAACACATTGGCCGTACCGGCAAGTTCCGCGTTCATACTTTCAAGACCGATCGACGGCGCGTCCGTTCGATAACGGATGGCCCATGCTCTCACCGAGGGATCGCATCAAGCGCAGCAGGACGGCAGACGCGGGTCTCGCGCGGTGTTTGATGATGATTTGAATGGCCGCGACGCCCGGCATCTTTTACTCGCGTCCGATGTTTCGGGTCACGAAATGTCTGCCGCACACCATAACGTAGTCATTGCATCGGTGAATAGCAAGGCGCCTTTTCGGCACTATGTACGGAAGCGTTCCTAAGCGCCTCGATCCTTGTCGGCCTGCAGCCGGCTCGCGATGAGCTGGACCAGATAAAGCGCGAATTCGGGCTCCTGATAGTAGAGCCGAATGGCATCGGCGGCGGAAACGGTTCGCATCTCGCAGTCCGTCTTGCAGATCACCGTCGACGTGCGCCGATGCTCCGGCGAAAAGAGCCCGATTTCGCCGAGCACCGTGCCCGCGCCCAGTTCGATGCCGAGCTCCGAAAGCCGCACCGTGCCCTTCTCGACGTAGAACATCTGGCCGCTCGGATCGCCTTTGCGAAACAGCACTTCGCCGGGCCGGAAACGCTGGCTTTCCATTCTGGCGAGCAGGCGCGCGACCGGAAGCTGACCGCTGATGGCGTGATCGACCTGCGTCTCGCGGATCTTCGCCATGCGCGCCGCAACCGCGCTCGCTTCGCCACGGCTCGATACGTTCAGCGCCTTGAATATCGTCGTGAGATGCGTCTTGACCGTGGCCTCGGCGACATCGAGTTCGCGCGCGATCGTCTTGTTGGAGCGTCCGCGAGCGAGCAGCGCGAGCACTTCGAGCTGACGCGGCGTCAGATGCAGGTTCGGGTCCGGCGCGACGTTTCCGGACGGCATGCGCAATTCGCTTCTCTCCGACGAAAGCAGCGAGCGCGGCAGCGAAACGCCGCCTGCCAGCACGAGGCCGATCGCACCAAAAAGAAGCTCTGCCGAAGCGGATTTCTCGACACATCCCGCGACGCCCGTCGCGATCAGTTCATCGACTTGCTCGCGCGTGGCCATGCTCAACAGCACGATCACGGGCGTCGTTCCGACACGTTCGCGCGCGGCGTCGAGTTGCGCGCGGACATCGTTCAGACGATCGCCGTCCATGACGATGCAATCGGGCTTGCGTTCGTCCGGCCATCGATCGGGAAGACGGTCGGCCGCGTGCACTTCGGCATCCTGCGCGAATCCCCGCAGGAGCGCCGCGACGCCCTCGCGAAACAGCCCCGCCGGTCCGGTCAACAGTATCTTCATGCGATGCATGCTATACCGACTCGCGCGCTCATGCGCGATGGTCGAACGTTCGTCATGCGAAGCGCGCATGCCGTGCGCAAATTGTAAGAGCGTGCTGCGCTGCCTATACTGCATTCGCCATCGGCACACTGCGAGGCCACGCATATGACAGGCAAAAGCAAGCACGCATGGCGGGCGATTCATGCGCTGCTGGTCGCGCAAGCCTGCATCGCCGATTTCGCCGCCGCGCAGCAGCGCGTGCCCGACAAAAGCCTCGTGTACTGCTCCGAAGCCAGCCCCGCCGGATTCGACGATGCGCAATTCACGTCGTCGATCGAAGCGAGCGCGGCGGGCTATACCGTCTACAACCGGCTCGTGGAGTTCGATCGGGAAAACGGCGATATCGAGCCGGGGCTCGCGCAGTCGTGGGAACGCTCGCCGGATGGCCTTCAATACACGTTTTATCTGCGCCACGGCGTCAAGTTTCATACGACTGGCTACTTCACGCCGACGCGCGAATTCAACGCCGACGACGTCGTGTTCACGTTCGAGCGCATGCGCGATGCACAGCATCCGTTTCGCCGCGCTTATCCCGTGTCGTTTCCGTATTTCCGCGACCTCGGTCTCGCGACGAACATCGAGCGCATCGACGCGCCCGATCCCTATACGGTGCGCTTCACGCTCGCACGAATCGATGCGCCTTTCCTGCAGAAAATGGCGATGCCCTTCGCGTCGATACTCTCGCGCGAATACGCCGACAAGCTGCTCGCCGCGGGCCGCGCGAGCGACATCAACTGGCATCCGGTCGGCACCGGTCCTTTCGTGTTTATCGACTACGCGAAAGACGCGACGATCCGCTTCGCGGGCAACACGCAATACTGGAAGGCGAACATCGTCCGGCTGAAATCGCTGACGTTCGCGATCACCACCGATCCGATGGTGCGCCTGCAAAAGCTCAGGCAGGGCGAATGTCAGGTGATGAGCTATCCGCGTCCCGCCGACATCGCGTCGATCAGGAAAGACGCGCGCCTGCAAGACGTGAATCAGCCGGGCTTCAATCTGGGCTATCTCGCCTACAACACGTCCAGAGCGCCGCTCGACGACGTGACCGTGCGCCGCGCGCTCGACATGTCGATCGACAAGCACGCGATACTCGACGCCGTCTATCAAGGCACCGCGCGCGCCGCAACCAATCCGATGCCGCCGATGCAATGGGGCTACGACTTCGGCATTCGCGACGCGCCGTACGATCCGGCACGCGCGAAAGCGTTGCTCGCGCAAGCGGGTCACGCGAACGGACTCAAACTCAGGCTATGGGCGATGCCGGTGCAACGCGCGTACAACCCGAACGCGCGGCTCATGGCGGAGATGATTCAGGCGGACTGGGCGAAGATCGGCGTGCAGGCGGAGATCGTCACGTACGAAATGGGCGAGTACGTACGCCGTGCGCGCGCCGGCGAGCATGACGCGCTACTCATCGGATGGAGCGGCAATTATGGCGATCCGGACGACTGGCTCGGCGTGCTCCTCGGCTGCGACGCCGTGAAGGGCGGCAACTTCGCGAAGTGGTGCTACAAGCCCTACGACGATCTCATCAAGGAAGCGCGGGCCACGCTCGATATCGATGCACGCACCGCGCGCTATCAGCAAGCGCAGAGAATCTTCAAGGAACAGGTTCCGTTCACGCCGATTGCGCACGCGACCGTTTATCAGCCGGTCGCGCGCAATGTGACGGGCTTCAGGATCGATCGATTCGGCATGACGCGTTTCTGGGGCGTCGGCATCGACTGATTTCGTCTGACGAGTTCAGGACGGTGTCAGCTCATCGAGCACCGACGCGAGAATCATCGCGCCCGCATTGCCCGGAACCGGACGCGGATTCGGCGCATAAACACGATCGCCGCGACGAATCTCGACGCCGCTCATCGCGCATACGCCGACGGTGCGCGCGCGCATCGCACGCCACACCTGATCGCCATAACAGCAGCGCGTCGAGTCGCGCCATTCGATCGTCGCCGTCGTGCTCGATGGCCGCTCGATCAGCTTTACCGCGACGCGTTGATCGCCGCCTTGCGCGAAAGGACGCCTCGGCGAAGGCGCTTCGAAGCTCGCGCCATCACTCAACGATGTCAGCAGGAAGATCGTTCGCGCCCACGGATCGAGGGCGAGTGCAGCTTCAGCCATGTTCGGCTCCTTGTCGAAGAAATGCGTGGAATCGGCATCGCCACTCCAAGGTAATGAAACCGAAATCGCGCGCCAACTGCCCGATGGTTGCGCCGGCCTATATCAAGGTTTAATGCGCGCGGCGGCTGCGCCCGCGAAAACTAACACCTTCGTATGAGCGCATCAGACAGACGGCTGGATTCACGGCGCGCACGCCACGCGAACGTTTAATCGATGCATCGAAGGTTGGTGCACGCATGTTCCTTCGTAGGTGTAGTCGAGCCGTTCCGTGGCCGATACAGTGTCGTCAAGGTCGAAACGCGAACGCAGACCAACGGCCTTATCGAGGGAAACCGAAGAACATCAATTATTTCGGATACCCGATCAATCGCATCACTCAATCCACCTTGGAGTCGATCATGAACAAGTACCTCGTCAGCCTCTCTCTCGTTGTCGCCACGCTCGCCGCGCCCGCGATCGCATTCGCGCAATCGAACGGCCCCGTTACGCGCGCTCAAGTCCGTGCCGATCTCGTCGCCGTCGAGCAAGCCGGCTATAACCCCGCGATTGCGAGCGATCCGTATTACCCCGCGGACATTCAGGCAGCGGAAGGCAAAATCGCCGCGCAACACACCGACGCATCGCAAGCCTATGGCGGCGTACGGACCGGCACGAGCGCATCGGCAGCGAGCGCGTCGAAGCATGCCGCGATGAACAACGCGTGCGTCGGTCCGGCCGACTTCTGCCAGCCGTTCTTCGGCAGCTGATCCATCGTTCGCACTAGCGGAGTCTTTCATGAAGCGAATTTTGCAAGTCGCGTCGGCACTGGCGTTATCGGCTGGCGTGTTGGCATCGGCGAATGTATCCGCGCGAACGCATGCGTCGATCAAGAACATCGTCCTCGTGCATGGCGCATGGGTCGACGGCTCGGGATGGAAGCCGGTCTACGACATCCTGACGCGCGACGGCTATCACGTCACGATGGTGCAGGAGCCACTCACCTCGCTCGACGCGGACGTCGCCGCGACCAAGCGCGTGCTCGACCTGCAGAACGGTCCGACGATTCTCGTCGGTCATAGTTACGGCGGGTCGGTCATCACGGAAGCGGGCGTGCATCCGAACGTCGCCGGGCTCGTCTATGTCGCGGCGCATGCGCCGAACGTCGGCGAGGACGAAGGCGCGCTCGGCAAGAAGACGCCGAGCTTCCTCGCGAAGCAGACGAACGCCGTCGAAAAGACCGCGGACGGCTACACGTATCTGAATCCCGCCGTCTTCCCGAAAGACTTCGCCGCCGATCTTCCGCTCAGGCAAGCGACGTTCGAATCGCGCTCGCAGATCCTGACTGCGGCGCAAGTCTTCACGACGCCGCTCTCCGCCGCGGCGTGGACGACGAAACCGAGCTGGGGCATCGTGGCGGGCGGCGACAAGATCATCAATCCGGATCTCGAACGCTGGTACTACGAACGCGCGCACAGTCACATCACGGTCATTCCGGGCGCGAGCCATTCCGTGTACGAATCGAAGCCGCAGCAGGTCGCGGCCGTGATCGAAGATGCCGCGAAGCATGCGGTGCAGTAGGTGAAAATCGCGCGGCGTCGTGCAGCACGCATGACGCCGCGCGCATTCGTCTGGGGTTTGCGCTTCTTGCCGTATCCGCCGTCCATGGCTTATATAGTGTGTGGCCGCGCGTGTCGCGCACGAGGCGTCGAATGACCAGACGGAGGAAGCGATGGTTCGGCTCGTGATGATTCTTCTCGGCGTCGACTATCTGCGCACGCGCTGGCGCTCGGTGATGACGCTCGGCCTGCTCAGCATCGCGCTCGGCGGCGTCATCTTCATCGACGCGCTCGACGGTTCCCTGTACTTTCCCATCGTCCCCTTCGTGCTGCTGATGCTGCTCGAAGGCCTCGCCACGCTGGCCGTCGCGTGGACCGGCATGGGCGGCCAGCGCAAGCTGCGCTACGTGAAGGGCGCGACTTTCTGCCTCTCGGCGCTGCTCGTGCTGTTCGGCGGCGAGCACGGCAATTTCGTGCTGTCGCTCATCTTCGGCACGCTTTTTCTCGTCGATGGCGCGCTCCAGATCATTTCCGCGCGCGTGGTCCGCTTTCGCAAATGGCGTATCGCGATGGCGGGCGGCGTGCTCGAGATCGCCATCGCGATCTTCTTCTATCAGCCGTATCCGGATCACTATGCGGGCACGGTCGCGTATTGCGTCGCGTTCGGGCTTTTCTTCGGCGGCTGGAACATGATCCTGCTCGCGGCGCGCGTGCGGCGCATGGCGGCGAATCCCGCCGTCGATGACGGTGCAACCAACTCCGCTCACGACGACGCGAAGCCCGCCGCGCCATCGTTCGCAGGCGCGGTCTGGGACGGCCCGCCCGCGCCCGGCGAAGCCGCGCTGACGGTGCATGTGTGGACGCCCGTCGGCACGGCGAAGTCGCAACCGCGCAGGCAATTGATCATCGATCGCTATATCGCCGCCGTCGACAGGAACGGCACGATCTCGACCGGCCATGCGGCGCTGGAGACGCCCGAGGGCGTGTACATCAGCCTCTATCCGGCGGTCGAAATCGACCGGTCGCCGGACGAATTCTCACGCACGTTGCGCGCGACGCGCGAGAACGACGTGCCCGGCCTCTTTCAGCCGGACTACGAAACGGAATCGAAGGCGTGGTGTCCGTCGACGCAGCAGGTGCGTATCCGCAATTACGATCCGGCGCGGCTCGCGCGCTTCTGGCAGGAGTATCGGCGCGACACGACGTACAACCTCACGTACCGCAACTGTTCGAGTTCCGTGGCGCGGGCGCTGGAAGCGGCGATCGAAGGCGCGTCGGCGCGCGTGTGGGGCAAAGGCGGCGGATGGAAGCCGCTCGTGCGTATCATGACGACGCCCGAGTTGTGGGTCGCCGCGCAAGTTCGCAAACGCGCTGCGACGATGGCCTGGACGCCCGGCCTCACGCTCGACTATGCGCGCGCGCTCAGCATGCTCGCGGACCCGCGTCACTCGGGCTGGGTGAAGATGGCGCGCATCGCGGTCGCGACGATGTATCGCTCGCGGCAGCGCTGGCGCGCCGAAGAGCACGCCGCCGTGCGCGTTCAAGAGCAAGATGCGTCGGCGACGGCGGAGCAGCGTACCGGCTGACGCGCCGTGGCATCACGATTCGACCGGCTTGTCGGCAGTCTTGCGCGAGCGGTTGCCCCGCGCTGACGGCTTGCGCGATGGCTTCTCCGCCTTCGCTTCGGCATCGGGCTCGGAGACGGGCGCGGCGCTTTCATGCGGCACGTCGGCGGCGGCGCTTCGTTTCGCCGCGGTCTTGCGCGACCGGCGCGGCGCGGCGGGCTTTTTCGGTGCAGGCTCGGGAGTGGGCGCGTGTTCCTGCGACGGCTCGGGCGTTTCGACCTCGACGGGCGCCGGCGCTTCTTCGACGACGAACACAGGTTCGGGCGCCGCCACGCGTGCAGACTTTCTCCCGCCGCGTTTCTCCTTGCGCCGGCCGTTCGCCGCTCCCTCGTGTTCTCTAGCGGGCGCGACCGCTGGCGGCTCGCTCGGTCTCACGTCCATCGGCGCGACCTGAGCCGTGTGAGCAGAACGAAACACGAACGCGCCGGATTTATCGTCGCGGCCGACTTCAAGCAGACCGCGAGATTGCGCTTCGTCGAGCAGATTGCCGAACGCGCGAAAGCCGTATTGCGTCTCGCTGAAACCCGGCTTGCGGCGCTTGATGGCGCTCTTCAGCACCGATGCCCAGATCTTGCCGCTCTCGCCGCGTTCCGATGCGAGCGCCTCGAAGGTCTCGACGGTAATCGCGATCGCGTGCGACTTGCGCGATTCCATCTCCTGCTTCGGTTGCCGCTCTTCGTCGGACGCGCGCTTCGCATCGCGCTGTTCGCGCTTGGCGATGGCGCGTTGCTGCTCGCGCACGAGGTCGTCGTAGAAGATGAACTCGTCGCAGTTCGCGACGAGCAGATCCGACGTCGATTGCTTCACGCCCACGCCGATGACTTTCTTCGCGTTCTCACGCAGTTTCGACACGAGCGGCGAGAAGTCCGAATCGCCGCTGATGATGACGAACGTATCGACGTGCGCTTTCGTGTAGCAGAGATCGAGTGCATCGACGACGAGACGGATATCGGCGGAATTCTTGCCGGACTGACGCACGTGCGGAATCTCGATCATCTCGAAGCTGGCCTCGTGCATCGCCGATTTGAAGCCCTTGTAGCGGTCCCAGTCGCAATAAGCCTTTTTGACGACGATGCTTCCCTTCAGCAGCAGGCGTTCGAGCACGGGTCTGATATCGAATTTTTCGTACTTCGCATCGCGAACGCCGAGCGCGACGTTCTCGAAGTCGCAGAACAACGCCATGCTGACGCTTTCCTGAGGTCCAGCCATATGGTTCTCCAGCCCGTGCGGCATGTTTGGAATGACCACATGATAGCTTGCCGGCGTTGACTGGAAGGGATACGCGAAAATCAGCGCTTGCCGTAACGGGCCGCAAGCGCGGCGAGATCGCGGCGGACCCAGTCGGCGTCGGCGGCGAATGTGTCATCGGACATGCCGGGCTGGCGGAACAGCGTGAGCGCGATATCGGCGCCCGCGCCGTTCTGATACACGCGCAACGGAACGTAGACCTCGCCGCCATCCGGCAGACCGACGCGATGATCCATGATTCCGAACGCGTTGTGCTCGGTGAAGCGGATCGTCACTTCGCCTGCCGGACCGCGTGCGCGCCAGTGATCGCCCATGTCTTCGAGCGTCGACTGCGCCAGTCCGGACGCCCACGTCGGGAAGACTTCCGGACGCCAGATCGCGTCGTAAAGCTCGCGCCAGTCGCGATCGACGGTGACGGTGAGGGTCCGCGTATGCATCGTCACGCGGATGTCACGTTTCGATCTTCGACATCACCGCCGTGGCCGGATCGTAGCGATAGCCCTTCTGCGCGAGCTGTTGCGCCATCTTGTCGCCGATCAGCTTCTGCTGCGCCTCGCGGAACACGAGCTCGTGATCGGGCTTCAGGCGCTCCAGTTCGACCGCGAGCCGCCGCATCAGCGCGACCTCGCCCGTGCTGCGGGCATCGATGAAAAGGATCTTCTCGTTCGCCACGTCGAGGCGCTGGCGCAAGTCCTTCGCGTACGTGACCCACTGCTCGGCATTGGCGCGAAGGTCGTCGTAGGCCTTCGAATGCGCCTTCGCCTGCGCCGCCACCTGACGCTGCAGCGATGCCAGCTCGGACTCGTCGCCCTGCTCCTTTTCGACGAGACGCTTCGCGAGATCGGTCGCGTTTCTCTCGGCGGCTTCGGCGCGTTCGCGCAACGCGTTGACATCGTTCGATACGCGCGCGAGTTCCGCGCCCTGCTCGGCCTTTTCTTCCATCAGCGCGCTGACCTGCTTGCGGGCTTCGTCCAGCTCGGCGCCGATGCGTTCGGCATGTTCCCGCTGCGCAGAAACTTCCGCGCCGCGCGCAGCCGCGCTTTCGCGCTCCGCTGCCAGTGCGCTGCGCGCGTCGTTCAGTTCCGCTTCCAGCGCGGCGATGCGCGTGAGGTTTTCGCTCGCCTGCGCTTCGGCGGCCTGCGCACGCGTATGCGTCGCGTTGAGGTCCTGCAACAGGCGCTCGGCTTCCGCCGATTTTTCCTGCGATACGAGGCCAAGCGCTTCATGCTGCTGACGCGCCTGATCGCGCTCCTCGGCGATGCGCGCGAGTTCTTCATCCTTGGCCGCAAGCGACGCGCTCAACTGCTCGTGCTGCTGACGCGCCTGATCGCGCTCTTCCGCGATACGCGCGATTTCTTCATCCTTGCCCGCGAGCGACGCGCTCAATTGCTCGTGCTGCTGCCGCGCCTGATCGCGCTCTTCCGCGATACGCGCGAGTTCTTCATCCTTGCTCGCAAGCGACGCGCTCAATTGCTCGTGCTGCTGCCGTGCCTGATTGCGCTCGTCAACGATGCGCGCAAGCTCCTCGTCCTTGCCCGCAAGCGACGCATGCAGATTCGCCTGCTGCTCGCGTGCCTGATCGCGCTCTTGCGCGATGCGTGCGATGTCCTCGTCCTTGGCCGCCAGCGCCGCGTTCAGCGCTTCTTTCGCCCGCCGCTCTTCTTCGAGCGATGCGTTCACGGTTTCCAATTGGGCCCGCTCCGCCGACGCGCGCTGCGCCGCTTCCTCGATGCGCGTCTCTGCGGTCTGCGCGCGTATCGTGGCTGCATCGGCCTCTTCGCGCAGTCGCACGACCGATTCCTCGGACGCCCGCAATGCGCTCAGCATTTCCATCATTTGCTGGCGGTTCTTCGCGGCCTCGTCGCCGGTCTTCTGGAATTCGGCGAGCGCCTCGTCGCGCTCCGCAAGCGCGGTCGTGAGCCGCTGGCTCACGGCGGACAGCCGCTGTCCGGACATCCGCTCGGTTTCGTCGCGCGAAACGGTCCAGAGCTGCCGCGCGACATTCACGAGTGTCTCGGCAAGGTCGTCGGGCAGTCCGGTCGGCGCCTGCTGCTGCGGCATGTCCGGGGACCGCGCCTCGCGCCAGCGCTGCAGGCCGGCCGCGATGGCGACGACGGAGCCGTTTCCGGCCTCCGCCCACACCGTCAAGGGAGAAACCTTGCGACCTTCTTCGGTCAGTCGATCGGCGATCGACGCGATTTGCTCGTCGGTGATGTTGTCTACGTCTGTGGGCATAAGCGCCTCGAAAATCAGTGGCGTCGCACTCAAAACACTGCGATACATTGTTACGTTCGGCTAAATCCGCGCGGGGCGGAGATGGATGATACCCATTTTCCGCGCTCGACCAATCGAAGCACGTCGCATGCCGTCGAAAATAGGATTTTGTAGCGAGAGTGTATCGTCTGCGGGACCTTGAAACCGTGGCGTAATACGTTATTGACAGAAACGCGTCGAGCCCGGACGAGCAATTTCGTCCGGGCTTTCTAATTCGTTAAATCGGTGCGATTACGGCTTCGCGAAAACCGGGCCGAGTCCGATGACATCCGTATCCGCCGAACGCGTGCCCGACGCGACGTTGCCGTTCGCCGGCGCGCCGTATGCCGTCAGGCCCTTCGCGGCGTCCACGCGCGCTTGCGCGGCCTGGATGTTTTGCGGATATTGCGTCTGATCGCTTGCCGGGTCGTAGCCCGCCTTTTCCAGCTCGACGAGTTGCGCACGCACTTCGGCGCGGGTGATCGGCTGATTCGACTGAGCGAACGAAAGAACCGGAAGCGCGACGGCAGCGGCGACGATCAGCGATTGGATGACTTTCATGATTTACCTCCAGTGAATTTTGATGGAAGGCCGTCTTGGCGATTCGCCGTGTGTTGCGAATCGTTCGGCTTGGAGGTATTTGAACTCGCGGACGTATCTGGCTTGTTTCGCGAAAAGCGGATTATGAAACGCCGTGTGTCGGGATTCCGCGCAGATACAGTGCGATACAAAGCGAAACGCCGATTGTCGATGTCATCGGCAATCGGCGCGCTCGTATCAAAAAAAGAAGCGGACTCAGGCGGCCGCGCTCGCCGCTCGCATCTGCACCTTGCCGCGGCTCACCGCCGCGAGCGCCGCGAGACTGATCACCGCCGTGAACATCATGTAGAAGCTCGGCGCGGCCTTGCTGCCCGTCGCGCTCAGGAGCCAGATGATGATCGCGGGCGTGAAGCCGCCGAACACCGTCACGCCGATGTTGTAGCCGATCGACATGCCCGTCGCGCGCGTCGACACGGGAAAGATCTCCGACATCAACGCCGGCAGCGCGCCGAAATAGATCGCCTTGAGCAGCGCGAGCCACGCGACGAGCGCGAACAGCGACGCCACCGACACATGCGAAACGACATACGCGAACGCCGGATAGCCCGTCACGAAGAGCAGGAGCGCCGCCGTCGACATCTGCTTCACGCGGCCGATCCTGTCCGAGAGATGCCCCGCGAAAGGCGTCACCAGCGTCAGCATCAGGCCCGCGACGGTGCTCGCGGCGAAACCCGTCGATGCATCGAGATGCAGTTCGCGGATCGCGAACGTCGGCACGTATTGCAGCAGATAGTTCACCGCCGTCGATACCGTCAGCGCGCCGATCGAGATGAGCAGCAGCGCCTTTTGCTGCGTGAATACATCGCGCACGGGCGTCGACGTGTGCTCGGCTTCGGTGTAATCGGCCGCGTCTTCGAGATAGCGGCGCAGGAAAAGACCCGCCGGTCCGATCAGCAAGCCGAAGAAGAACGGAATGCGCCAGCCCCATGCGGCAAGCTCGGCGGCGGGCATCAGCTTGGCGAGCGCGAAGCCGAAAATCGACGCGAGCAAGGTCGCGAGCCCCTGCGTCGCGAATTGCCAGCTCGCGAGCAGGCCACGGCGATCCGGCGCGTGCTCGATCAGCATGGCCGTCGACGGCCCGAACTCGCCGCCCGCCGAAAAGCCCTGGATCAGGCGCGCGATGAACACGCCCGCGGGCGCGATCAATCCGATCGACGCATACGGCGGAATCACCGCGATGATCGCCGTGCCGATCATCATCAGCCCCACCGACATCATCAACGCAGCCTTGCGCCCGCGCTTGTCCGCGTATGCGCCGAGCACCATGCCGCCTATCGGCCGCACCAGATACGACGCGCCGAACGAGCCGAACGTGAGCAGCATCGACGCCGTCTCGTTCGCGGCCGGGAAGAAGTTCTTCGCGATATACACCGCGAAAAACGCATAGATCGCGATATCGAACCATTCGAGCGCGTTGCCGACCGAAGTCGCGAGCACGATTTGCGTCAGGCTCAGGGGCTTTTTGTTCATGATGTCAGCGTGTCATTAGTGGCGTTCGATCAATGCGCGTCGCGCGTGGCGACGATCGCCGCGCCCATCTCGCCGAGGTCCCACCAGAGGCCCGCCATCACGCCGAGCGATTCGCGCATGACGGAGCCGAGCACGTGTTCGTTCGGCGCGTGCTGGTTGCACGCGGGATACGAATGCGGCACCCAGAGCGTCGGCAGGCCGAGTGTCTTCGCGAAGACATCGTTGGGCACCGTGCCGCCCAGGTTCGGCAACAGCGCGGGCTTCTTGCCGGTCGTCGCGCGCATCGAATCGAGTGCCCAGTGAACCCACGGATCGTCGAGATCGAGGCGCGTCGCGGGCGTGCCGCGCGTCGCCTTGACGGTCACTTCGGTGAAGCCGTGCTGCGCGAAGTGACGTTCGAGATGCGTCTGCAGGTTCTCCCAATCCGTTCCGACGACGAAGCGCAACTGGCACACCGCTTTCGCGAACGGCGGAATCGCGTTGACGGGTGCATCGGCGTTGCCGGATTTCATCGCGAGCACTTCGAGCGCGTTCCAGCCGATCACGCGTTCGGTCGGCGTCAGGCCCGGCTCGCCCCACGTCGGATCGATCTCGGGTGAGCTTTCGTCGCGGCCCAGTTCGATATCGGCGAGGGCTTCGCGCACCGCATCGGAAATCGGCGGCGGCCGCAATCCTTCGACGACGATGCTGCCGTTGCGGTCGACGAGACTCGCGATCGCATGCGACAGCACGACGGCCGGATTGCGCAGCACGCCGCCCCAGTTGCCGGAGTGATGTCCGCCTTCGCGGAGGTTCACCGTCAGTTCGAACGGCACGCCGCCGCGCGAGCCGAGAAAGAGCGTCGGACGTTCGGCGGATACGCGCGGCCCGTCCGACGCGATGAATACATCCGCCGCGAGCGCATTCTTGTGCGCGGCGCAGACTTCATCGAGACCCGGCGAGCCGACCTCCTCGCCCGTTTCGAAGATCACCTTGACGTTGTAGCCGAGCCTGCCTGCGCGCGCCTGCAACACCGCGGCGAGCGCCGCGAAATTGACCGAATGCTGGCCTTTGTTGTCGGCGGTGCCGCGGCCGTACCAGCGGTCTTCGTCGACGACGATCTGCCACGGCTTCAGGCCCGCGCGCCATTGCTCGTCGTAGCCGCGCACGACGTCGCCATGGCCGTAGGTCAGCACCGTCGGCAAGTCGTCGGATTCGTGGCGTTCGGCGATCAAAAACGGCGGGCCGCCCGCGACCGGATTGTCGACGACGCGCGCCGTAAAACCGACGCGCGCGAGCGTGTCGCTGATCTCATCGGTGAGATAGGCATTCAGCGCGGGATTCCGCCCGTTCTGGCTCTCGGTGCGAAACGCGACGCGGCGCTGCAGATCCGCGAAGAACGCGCCCGAATCGAACATCTTGCAAGCGATGGCGATGGCGGCTTCACGACTTTCTTGATGTTCTTTCACGACGTCTCCGGGCAATTGTGGCTACTCATTCCGGCCAGTCTAGAAACGCCAAAAATTCGCGACAATTTCAAATTTTGCGACTAGCATTGCCAAAAAGGCAACGCTCGGGGAAGGCATCGTGCTGCATGGCATCGCTCTCAAATACTTCGTAGAAGTCGCGCGCTCGGGTTCGCTGGCGGCGGCATCGGAACAGCTTCACGTCGCGGTGTCGGCGATCAGCCGGCAGATCGCGAAGCTGGAGGAACAGGCGGGCACGCCGCTATTCGAGCGCATGCCGCGCGGCATGATCCTGACGGAAGCGGGCGAATTGCTCGTGCAGCACGCGCGCCGCGCGCTCATGGACGGCGACGCGGTGCTCGCGGAGATATCGGAGATGCATGCGCTCGGGCTCGGGATCGTGCGTATCGGCTGCACGGAGGGTTTCACGCGCTGCTTTTTGCCGAGCGTGATGGCGTCGCACTATCGCGCGCATCCGGGCACGCGTTTCGTGATGCGTTCGGGTACGCCGGGACAGGTCGAGCATTGGGTGGCGAGCGGCGAAGTCGATGTAGGCCTTGCGTTTTCGACATCGACATCTACCGCGCTGAGCGTCGAATACAGCGTGAAGGCGCCGGTCTGCGCGCTGCTGCCACCGACGCATCCGCTGGCGGGCAAGGCGAGCATCACGCTCGATGACGTGCTTCAGTACCCGACCGCCGTGCTCGATCGCGGCACGACGGTGCGCCAGCTGATCGACTGGTGCTGCTCGGCGCGCGGCGTGCATCTCGAGCCGGTTCTGACGAGCAACAACTCGAGCGCGATGCATCATTTCGCCGCGCTCACCGGCACGATCACGCTCGGCAGCGCGGTCGCGCTCGAAGGCGATCCGGGCCCGCCGACGCTCGTCGCGACGCCCATCGACGAGCCTTTGCTCAACGAGCGCCTGCTGCAGGTCACGGTGATGCGCGAGCGGCGTCTGCCGCCTGCCGTCGATCAGTTTCTCAAGACGCTGACCGATGCGTTGCGCGAAAGTCTCGGTGCGCCGGCCGCGCGCGCGAAGCGAAAAAAGCGCTGACCCGTCATTGCGTCGCGACCCACCACGTCGTTCCGGCGGCATCGCGAAAGCCGCCGCGAAAGTCGTCGTCGTCGCGTTTGCGCGCGGGCGCCTGCACGCTTTGCGCGCCGTGCCGGAGCGTGCGATCGTAGACGGCTTGCGCATCGCGCACGTAGACGTGGATGTGCGGACCCTGCGATTGCTGATCGGTCGCGCCGCCGCCGATCATCACGACGCTATCGTCGATACGCAATTCGGCGTGCATCAGCGAGCCATCGGGACGATCGAAGCGGCGCAGCAGTTGTGCATCGAAGACACGTTCGAGGAATGCGATGATCGCCGGCGCGTTTGCGCAGACGAGATAGGGACTGACGGACGTGTAAGTCGCGGGTTTCCAGTCGGGCATGGCTTGCCTCGCAGGCGTTGTGACGAGGCTAACCAGAGTAATTCAAACGCCGCAACGCTTCAAACGCCTTCGACCACGTCATCCAGTTGGTTCGCCGCCGCCTTCGGCATGTCAGCGGTCGCCTGCGGCGCGGGTTCGTAACGATGCACGTCATGCGTCACGAAGCCGAGATCGTGACTCGGCACCTCGAACCACTCCGGATGTCCGAACGAACGGCGAATGTCTTCCAGACCGCTCGCCCAGTGCTCGTCCATCGTATCGTTGCTGAACTCGTAATCCTTGTAGTGCCCTTCGAAAAACTTGTTCTTGTAGATGAGATGCACGACGTTCACCGCGCCGCCATCCGCGACCTTCTGCGCCTCGCGCAGCAGCGGATGCGAGCGGCGCGTCTTTTCCGGAACATGCTCCAGCAGCTCCTTGATGAGTCGCGCATGCTTCTGGTTATGCGAAACGAAATCGGTGATGGCGCGCGTTCTGCTCGAATACTGAATGTCTTTCGTGCGCTCGCTGACATCGAGAAAATCGCCGGGCAACGTGCCGCGCGCGCTCCACAGGTCCACCTGAAACACGAGCGTGTCCTTGTGCTGACTTTCGCGGATGATCTCCGTCAACGGCGTATTCGATACGAGCCCGCCGTCCCAGTAGAACTCGCCGTCGATCTCCACAGCCGGAAAGCCCGGCGGCAACGCACCCGATGCCATGAAGTGCTCGGGCTCGAGCCGCATCTTCGTGTTGTCGAAGTAGACGAGATTGCCCGTGCGTACGTTCACCGCGCCCACCGATACACGCATCGCGCCATCGTTGATGCGGTCGAAATCGGCGAACTGCAGCAGCGTCGCGCGCAACGCGGACGTATCGTAAAAGCTCACGTCGCTTGGGCGCCTGCTCTTCGCATGCGTCAAAGGCAAATGAACGCGCGGCGAGAAGAAGCCCTTCTGCCCTTCGGTGAGCGCGCGCGCCGCGGCCCACATGCTCGAAAACTTGCGGCCGATATTCGCGAAGCCGAACGCGGCGGGCATGAACGCGCCCACATGCCCGACGAGATCCGCGGGCTGGCAGATCGTGTTCCAGAACCCACGCAGCGCGGCCACGCGATTCTCGGGCGCGTTGCCCGCGATGATCGCGGTATTCAACGCGCCGATCGAAATGCCCGAGGTCCATGTCGGATCCACGCCCACTTCGGCGAGCCCATCGAACACGCCGGCCTGATACGAACCCAGCGCGCCGCCGCCTTGCAGCACGAGGCAAACGTCATCGTAGTCGGGCAGCGCGACGTGATTCGCCTGCGTGAGTGTGTTGCGTTGACTGCGGCGCATGGATTCTCCTTGTCGTTATTGCATGAACCAGCCGTGACTCACGACGACCGATTGCCCGGTCAGCGCATTCGATTCGAAGCCCGCGAGGAACGCGACGGTGTTCGCGACATCGGCGACCGTGGTGAATTCGCCATCGACCGTTTCCTTCAACATCACGTTCTTCACGACTTCTTCTTCCGAAATGCCGAGCGCCTTCGCCTGCTCGGGAATCTGCTTTTCGACGAGCGGCGTGCGCACGAAACCGGGACACACGACATTCGCGCGCACGCCGCGCGGACCGCCTTCCTTCGCGACGACGCGCGCGAGCCCGAGCAAGCCATGCTTGGCCGTCACATAGGCCGACTTCAGCTTGGACGCTTCATGCGAATGCACCGATCCCATGTAGATGATCGAGCCGCCCTTGCCCGACGCGTACATATGTTTGATCGCGGCTTTCGTCGTGAGAAACGCGCCGTCGAGATGGATCGCGAGCATCTTCTTCCAGTCGGCGTATGCATACTCTTCGATCGGCGCGACGATCTGAATGCCCGCGTTCGATACCAGCACGTCGATACCGCCGAGCTTCGCCACCGTTTCTTCGATGCCCGCGTTCACGGCATCTTCGCTCGTCACGTCCATCGACACGGCGATCGCCTTGCCGCCCGCTTCGACGATGCTGTCCGCAACTTTCTGCGCATTCGCGAGATTCAGATCGGCGATGACGACCGCCGCGCCATCGGTCGCGAGCTTGCGCGCCGTCTGTTCGCCGATGCCGCTCGCAGCGCCCGTCACGAGCGCGACTTTTCCTTGCAGTGCCATGTGAATACTCCTTTGCCGTTGTTATTGATTGACCGCGAGCTTGAGTTCATCGGGCGGCGCGAGATAGTCGTATGCGACTTCGCCGATATCGAGCGTGAGATTCGCGATGACATGCCGCGCGCCGACGACCTTGCGCACCGGCAAATCAGCGACCGGCGCGAGCGCATGAGCGTGCAGTTCGAGCGCGGCCGGACCTTCCCATGCACCGATCACGCTCACGTCGCGCAGAAAGAAGCGCACGAGTTCGCACACGCGCGCAGTGCCGTCGACATGCGGCAGCACTTTCAGCAGATAGTTCGGCGTATCCGCGAGCTTCCTGCGTTCGGCTTCGAGATCGAGCGGACGATACTTGTAGCCCATCGTGCCCGTCGCGATGCGTTGCGTGCCGTAGTCGAGCGTGCCGAGCAGCGTGTCCTTGCCATCGACGCCAAGACGCGGCGACGCGAGCTTCTTCGGAAAGCCCCAGATTTCGCGGCCGCCCGCGATCGGACCTTCGTCGTCGAGATACATCGCATGCGTATAGCTGCCCTTCTTGCCATCCGGATCGATGACGGAAATCACCTGGCCGCTTTCGGTGTAATCGCCGAAACCGGATGAATCCGGCATGCGAATGAATTCGTAATGTACGAGACCGTTATCCACTTCGAGCGGCTCCGGAACCACGGCGCGCAGCGCGTCGGGATCGGTCTCGTAGGAAATGATGAAGTACTCGCGATTGAGAAAGCGGAACGGCGGACGCGGATAAGCGGGATTGAGCACAGGCATGGCGAACGCATTCCTGCGGATGTCGTCTTCTTTCACTGGATCGTCCCTGAGTTGAGAACAGGCACGATAGTAGATGCAGTTGATGACATTTGTCGCGGACGGCAGGCAGCGGATCGGCGTTTATGAAAGCAGTGCGAATCGACAAAAATCCCGCTGCTTCAACGCCTTATGCCCGCCCACTGATGAATTGCCTTTTTTTGTGCAATATACTGTTGCCTCAGCGGCGTCGACACGACGAGGAACCGGGCGATGCCGCGCGTCTCTCAAGCGCATGTCGATTCATCTTTCTAAGGCCATCTCCTCCGAGCGAGTCCCCGATGAAAACGTCCTTGAAGAAATCTCTCGTGCTTCTGGTGCTGGCGGCGTTTGCCGCGCCGACGCTGTCGTTCGCGGCCGCGGAGTATCCCGACAACAAGCCGCGGCCCGCCTATAAAAAGAAAGGCCAGAAGCATCATCACAAGAAGTCGGCGACACCGCCCGCTTCGCAGACGCAATAAGACGGCACGGCTCATAAAGGCACGGGCGTCCGTTAAGGACGCCCGTGCCTTTTCATTGGATGACGCGTCTTGTCAGGCCGCTTCGATTCGTTGCGCCACGAGATTCAGCACGCGTTCCAGCACATCGCCATCGACCGGCTTCACGAGATGATCCCGGACCTTCGCTTTCGACGGAAATCGCGCCGCCATGCAATTCGACGAGATGCTTCGCGAGCGCCAGCCCGACGCTACCCATCGAGGCATTACGCGCGGCAACTATTGCGACGTCGATACGAGGCGCGCACGCATCGCATCGAGGCGCGCTGCATCGACATGTCCGCGCGCCGCCATTGCTTCGAGCGCAGCCAGGGCCGATTCAGGGCCGCAAAGCGCGGCGGCTTTCGCATCCGCATCGAGTTCGAAGGCGGCGGCGCGTTTTGCGGCACGCACGCTCCAAATCTTCAGACAGACGAACAAAGTGAACGCGAAGCCGATACCGGGAAAGGTGATGCGCCAGAGATCATCTTCCGATGAAATCGCGAAGACGATGCACGGTACCGATAACAGCATCATCACTGAAAGCACGGTCCATGCGAAATCGAGCAGCATCGTCTTGCGTTGCGTCGCGTGCCCGACTTCGTGCGCCACGACGATACGAAGCAACGGCTCCGGCAACGCGAGCGTGGCGCGATCAAGTTCGATGCGATTGAACAAGGCTTCGTAGCACGGTCCGTTCGACGTATTCACGAAGCGCACGCGCGGCGTTGCAACGTGCAGAAGAGCGGCATCGTCGGCGACGAGCGAGAGGATGCGCTGTTCCTGCGCGGCGAGCCGCTTCATGATCACTGCACCGGGTTATCGGCCCACTGGCTGCGCGCCTGCCATGCGTCGATATCGGCGTTGAGCTTCGCGAGCTTGTTGCGCACGAGTTCGAGTCCGGGGCCGCCGAGCACGAGATGTCCCGGCGGCTCCGGCGACGTGACCGCTTCGATGATGACCTGCGCCGCGCGCGCCGGATCGCCCGGCTGCTTGCCGCTGCGCTCCGCGATCGCCGCGCGCCGCGTGCCCGAAGTCTGCGCGTAATCGTCGATCGGATTGCGCGTCTGCTTCAGCGAGCGGCCCGCCCAGTCCGTGCGAAACGGGCCGGGCTCGACCGCCGTCACCTTGATGCCGAGCCCTTCCGTTTCGCGTCCGAGCGCTTCGCCGAGACCTTCGAGCGCGAACTTCGTCGCGGCGTAATACCCGCTGCCCGGATTGCCGACCAGCCCGCCCACGGATGTGATATTGACGACATGTCCCGAGCGGCGCTCGCGCATACGCGGCAATACGGCTCGGATCATCGCGGCCGCGCCGAAGAAGTTCGCTTCGAACATCGCGCGCACTTCGTCTTCCTCGCCCTCTTCGACAGCCGAGAGATAGCCGAAGCCCGCGTTGTTCACGAGCACGTCGATATGATCGAAGGCGGCGTAGGCATCGGCGATTGCGGACTTGATTTCATCGGCACGCGTGACGTCGAGACGCACGGCGATCGCTCGTCCTTCGCCACGCTCGACGAGATCGCCGACGCTATCCGGATTACGCGCGGCCACGACAGCGCGCCAGCCCTTGTCGATCACGGCGGAAGCGAGTTCGCGGCCGAAGCCGGTCGAACATCCGGTGATGAACCAGACGGGCGTATCGTGGCTGCCTTTCGAAGCTGTCATTGCGGTTCTCCATGTAAGCGGATCTCGCTACATGTTGAAGCAATTTCAACGCGCGTGCTTGCGGGCTCCTCCTCGAACGGCAGTGACTTATCGCAATGCCGGCATGCGAATGGCGCGATGATTCCGCGGCTCGAACAGAACCGCCTGCTCGACACGCGCCGCGATCTTCTTCCATCCGGCGAGCTCTTCGTCGAGCACGGCAAGCGTCAGAAGAATGCGTTCACGATCGTGATTCGTGCGCGCGAGCGTCGCGCTTTCACGCATCGAGACGAGCGTGGCCCCGCGCTCGGCGATCTGCTTCGCGATTCTTTCCCGCAGGCGTTTCAGCGATTCGTCCATGTTCGTATGACCGGTTGGTGTCGCCGTCATACGCGCAAACTTCGCGCCCGATCATGTTCGTGGATGCTTCATCCCGCATCGCCCGCGCTGATCGCGGTTTGCATGCTCCTCAACAGCTTCGTCAGATAGCGCAATAGGCCGACCGTATCGCCGAATTCGATGAAACCCGGCTTCACACCATCGCTGAAGAGCAACGTTCCGTCGAGCGAGTGATCGACGATCAAGCCGGCGTAAGCAGCGTGCGGCATGTAGTCGTCGCCGGCGAGGCTGAACGTATTGCCGTTCACGGCCGCATCGCGCAGACGCATCAGGAACTGCACTTCGGGCGCGCGCGACGCCGACAAGCGATGGATATCGAAGTATTCGGCGACCGCGAGGATCGCATTCGAGCAAGGCACGGTCAGCGCGAACGCGATGCGCGCATCGGCCGTATCGAACGATGGCCACGACCGCGCGTCTTCCGGCGGCGGGCTTTTGGTGGGCGTGCCGTCCTCGCTGTGCGCGTGCGCTTCCGGATGCGAGCGCTTGCGCGCAAGTAGGGGCTGCGCCTTCGCGAAGTCCGGCGGCGGCGCGCCGCGCTCGATCCAGTCGGCCAGCAGGCTTGCGTAGGCATGGAGCGCGGTCAATTGCGCGTCGATGAACGCGACGCCCGCTCGGCAGGCGTCATGGTGTTTTTGCTCGGTCATACCGTCTCCCTTGTTTTTTGAGTTCGATCTAAAGACACACCCGCGTTGCTTGCATGATCGCCTGCCCTGCGTTGCAATGCGCGCGCCTGTTCGCAGGCCGTGGTGCGGCGGGATGGACCGTTAGTTGCAGACGGTGCATGGAGAATCGGGTGCCGCTCGTGACGCTGCTGTGGAAGAAACGCTACAAGGCGCTTCGCGAAATTTACCGATAACTGACGACGCGTTATATTCCATCGGCTATAGCGTAAGTCGCCGGCCGAAGGTGCCGAGGCAACGCGACTTGCCTGCGTTCTTGCAACGGGACATCGCCCGTTTCGCCTGACGAAGTGCCCTACCCATCACGATGCACTCGACCTTTGCGAAATTCCTTCGCGAAGCCGGGATGGCCGCGCTCGCGCTCAACGAATGCGTGGCGGCGATTCCTGAACCGGGCCGCGTCGAGCGGCATCCGCTTCACGCGGACAACACCAAGGAAGAAAGAAGAATGAAGAAGCACATCGTAGCGGCGGCCGTTCTCGGCATGTTCGGCATCGCGGCACACGCGCAAAGCAGCGTCACGCTATACGGGATCATCGATGCGGGCATCACCTATGCGAATAAGGTCGCGACCGCGAGCGGCCACGACAGCCTAGTGAAGTACGGCGACGGCGTCGCGTCGGGTAGCCGCTGGGGCCTGCGCGGCACGGAAGATCTGGGCGGCGGTCTCAAGGCGATCTTCGTGCTCGAAAGCGGCTTCAACAGCGGCGACGGCACGCTCGGCCAGGGCGGCGCGTTGTTCGGCCGTCAGGCGTATGTCGGTCTGGCGAAGACCGATTTCGGCTCGCTGACCTTCGGCCGTCAATACTCGTTCTCGACCGACTATCTCGGCAGCAACTACACGATGGGCAGCCAGACGGCCGCCGGAAATTACGCGTATCACATCAACGATCTGGATCAGCTGACGTCGAGCCGCATCAACAACGCGGTCAAGTTCAGCAGCGCCAATTTCCACGGCGTGACGTTCGGCGCGATGTATGGCTTCTCGAACTCGACGAACTTCGCGGGTTCGCCCACGACGGGAACGGGCACGTCTGCCGTGCAAGGCGCCTCCAGCGCGTACAGCTTCGGTTTGAACTATGCGCAAGGCCCGTTCGGCATCGGCGCGGCGTACACGAACATCCGCTATCCGAATGGGGCGACGCCGGCGTTCAGCGTGAGCATCGCGAACGTGAACACGCAAGGGCTGCGCGATCTGGAAACGTACGGTATCGGCGCGCGTTACACGATCGCCGCCGCGACGATCTGGGCGAATTGGACGCATACGCGCTTCGAGCCGATCACGGCTGCATCGTCGAACCTGAACAACTATGAAATCGGCGGCAAGTACGCGTTCACGCCGGCGCTGAACGCGGGCCTCGGCTACACGTTCTCCGATCTCGGCGGCAACCTCGAAGGCAAGTGGCATCAGATCAACGCCGTGGTCGACTACGCGCTGTCGAAGCGCACCGATGTTTATGCGAGCGGCGCGTATCAGAAGGCGTCGGGCAGCAACAGCGGCATGCCGGTGCAAGCGGAGATCGGCTCGTCGGCGTCGTTCATCGGCAGTGCGGGCGCGAACACGCAGTTCGTGACGCGCGTCGGTCTGCGTCACCGGTTCTGATCGAAGGTTGATTCGAAGAAACGCGACGCTGAAAGGCGTCGCGTTTTTTTCGCCCTTTATGATTCGGATAGCGAAGCATTCGGGCCACGCTATAACGAACTTTTGGACTAGCGCGAAAGGAAAAGGGAAACCCGCGCGCGATGCGAACTGCGCGCGGTGTCGCGTCTCGCGTTACTTGGCGGATTCCGCGGACTCTGCGGCTTTCGGAGCGGAAGCGGTGGCCGAAGCCGACGCCGACGCCGAGCGCGCCAGTCGATTCGTTTCCAGATAAACGGCGCGTTCCGCATCCGCCGACGATACTTCGCCCGCTTGCGCGCCAGTCAGATCGACTCGCGGCGCACCTTGCACGAGCGCGGTCCAGTAACGGTTGCCGCGGCACCAGACCTTGATCGCCGCACGCAGTTCTTTCTCGTTGAGTCCGAGTTCTTCCGCGTGTTTCATCAGATCTTCGAAAATGCCGACCTTCAGCGGAACCTTAGGCGCGGGATTCTTCGGAAATGCGAGCGGAAAACGCTTCTGCAGCTTACCGATGGTATGCACGACAGGATCAACCGGCTTCGATGGCGCCGCGGCAGGCCTGGACGCGGCCGCCGCGGGTTTGGACGGAGCCGCCGCCTTCGCGCCCGCCGGCGCGGGACGCCGCACGCGCGGCGCCTTCTTCTTCGCTGCGTTGCTGGCAGCAGCCTGTTTTGCGAGTTGCTCTTTCAGTCCGGCGAGTTGTTCGAAGCCCATCACATCGTGCCCGTAGAAAACGTATCGCGATTTTAACAGCCTCCGGTGACGGCCTCGTTGCGGGCGGCTTTTTCGGGCGAGCATCGGTCCGAAAAAACCGCCCTCTCAGCGTCGCGCTTACTGTCCGCCCGAATAGACGTTGCAGAACGGTCGCGGACTGCAATTGCTCTGCGTGCCGCCGGTCCAGTTCGCTGTTCTCCCGCTCCTGCTCTGCCCCGGTGCCACGCCGCCATAGGCCGTGTCGCCGGACGACGCGGCGCCCTGCGCGTTCTGCTGAACGGGTGCGGGGATGGACTGCAGGGTATCGCTCGGCTCTTGCGCCTGAGTGAGGGTGACGAGGGAAAACGCGGCCACAAGCGTGGTCGTAACGAGGACGGTCTTCATGACTTTCTCCTTCGACGAAGGCTTACCGCTGCCCGACGATAAAAACCGCCAGGTGAACGCCGTGCGCAAGAATCCGCGCACTTTTAGACCCTATACCTTAATCGCGGCGAAATCTGCTTATTCGAGTTCGCGCATGAACGTTCGGCTTCTTCGCCGATGCTGCGTCACCCGTGTTTGGGCGCAGCGCGTTCGTAGCGTGCTAGAAACATGTCGGCGGCGGCTTCGGCCACTTTCTTTTGCTCGCTCTTCGATAACGGCGGCTGGCCCATCGTCACTTGCGGCCAGAACGCGAAACCCTTGACGATGCCATGCAGTTGCTGCCCTGCGAAAACAGGGTCGGTGACTGCGAGCCGGCCATCGGCGGCGGCTTTGCGAATCCAGGCCGTCACGTCTTCCTCGCGTTCGCCGATGCGCGCCACCATATCCCGCGCGCGCTCGGGCGAGTGAATGCCCGCCGCGATCGCCACGCGTGCGAGCGACAGAAAGGCCTCATCGTTCATGAGGCGCAGCTTGCGCGTGAGCATCGCGAGCAGTTGCGCGCGCAACGGTTCGCTCGCGCTATAAGCCACCGCATCGCCGGTCTCGCTCGTATCCCATAGCCGATGCAGGATCGCGGCGAACAGCGCCTCCTTGCTCTCGAAGTGGTTATAGACAGTGCGTTTGGAAACGCCCGCGCGCGCGGCGATGCGGTCCATGCTGGTGGCGTCGTAGCCCGCGGCGATGAACTCCGCAACGGCCGCGTTCACGATCGCGGCGCGCTTCCGGTCAGTCAGACGCTGGGGAATGTCGTTGATGTCGCTTGAATCCATCCCCACATTTTACACCGATCGGTTTACTTTTCTCTCAAAATTAAACTACACTGTGCAGTCTACTTTCCGCTTCGGGCTCACGTCCCTTCACGTTCATGACTTCGTTCGCCGATCGCATCAGCCGTGCCCTGGGTTTCGCCGCAGCAAAGCGCGGACGCGCGTTGTCGAGCGCATCGCCGCAACATGACGGCGAGCGCTTTCGCAATGTGAAGCCGCGTCCTGTCGAAGGCTTCGGCAAGACGCTGCGCATCATGTGGAACATGCTGCTCCACAAACCGCGCAACACGGTGCCGACGCAAGCGCCGACCGTCGATACCCTCACCCGCGCCGATCTGGATGCCGCGCCCGACCGCAGCCTTTTCCGCCTCGGCCATTCGACGATGCTACTCAAGCTGCGCGGCGAATACTGGCTGACGGACCCGGTGTTCGGAGAGCGCGCGTCGCCGTTCAAGAACGTCGGGCCGAAGCGCTTTCACGCGCCGCCCATCGCGCTTGGCGATCTGCCGCCGTTGCGCGGCGTGGTCCTGTCGCACGATCACTACGATCATCTCGATCGCGAAACCGTGCTTGCGCTTGCCTCGACGACAGCGATCTTTCTCACGCCGCTGGGCGTCGGCGATCGTTTGATCGAATGGGGCATCGATGCCGCAAAAGTGCGTCAGCTCGACTGGTGGCAAAGCGCGCAGATCGACGGCCTGACGTTCACCGCCGCGCCCGCGCAGCACTTCTCCGGCCGCAGTCTCTTCGATGGCAACAGCACGCTGTGGGCGTCGTGGGTCATCGTCGACGATGACGTGCGCGTGTTCTTCAGCGGCGACACCGGCTATTTCGACGGCTTCGGGACCATCGGCGAGCGCCTCGGCCCGTTCGACGTCACGCTGATCGAGACCGGCGCATACGATCCGCAATGGCCGTACGTGCACATGCAGCCCGAGGAGACGGTGCAGGCGCACATCGACTTGCGCGGACGCTGGCTCGTGCCGATTCACAACGGCACGTTCGATCTCGCGATGCATCCGTGGCAAGAACCTTTCGAGCGCGTGACGGGCCTGGCGCTCGCGCGAGGCGTCGCGGTGGCGACACCGCGCATGGGCGAGCGGCTCGATCTCGAAGCGCCGCATCGCGGCGAGCGCTGGTGGCGTGATACCGTCGATGCGCCGAAGCCGGCGTCATCGTGGCGGATGTGCGCGTCGCGGGCCGAGGGCGTTCACGATTGACGTCCGGCGAGCTTGCGGATCACATCGACGATGGGCGTCTTGCCTTTGACGATATCTTCGCTACGCCCTTCGAAGTCGATCCATCCGTCGTTGAAGCCATCGAGCATCTGAATGCGCGGCATCGGATGCTTCATGCCTTGACTCGCGAACAGTCCTTCCCACGTCTCGCGTCGCACTGCCTGCGCGCGCACCGGCTTGCCGAGCACGGATGAAAACGCAGCCGCGATATCGTTCGGGCTTGTGCGTTGCGGTCCTTCCAGTTCGACGACGCGCATGCCCGTCCATGTTTCCTGCATGAGCTTCGCGGCGAGTTCGCCGATGTCGTCGGTGGCGGTCATCGGAATCGCGCGATCGAGCGGCTGCAGAAACGAATGCACGATGCCTTCGTTGCGCGCCGAATCGACATCCCATGCGCAGTTCTCCATGAACCAGCCCGGCCGCAGAAACGTGACGGGAACAGGCTGCTTGCGAAGCGCTTCTTCGAGCAGCGTGCGCTGCGTCAGAAGATTGATTTGAGCGGCTTGCGCGCCGATCGTCGACAGGCACACGATCCGGCGCGGCCTGGCACGCGCGATGGCCGCGACGATCGCATCGATGACTTCGCGCGCTTCCGGAAAACCCGGCTCGGGATCGAATTCCGGCGGCGGCAGAACGAACACGGCTTGCGCGCCTTCGAAGGCGCGAGCGAGCGCATCGGCATCGGTCATCGTGGCGTGTACGAGTTCGCAGCCGCGCGCCGACCAAACCGCGCCCTTCCTCTCATCGCGCACGACGGCGCGTACGGGCTTGCCCGATTCCAGCAGCGCGTTTGCGAGCGCACCGCCGACTTGTCCTGTGATTCCCGTGACGACATACATGATCCGGCTCCTTTCTCGTGATGCGTTTGACTTCGACGGATCGAATGTTATGGCGCTGCGTCGCGGAGAAAAATGGCCCGCGCGTCATGAGATTGATGACACCACGTCATAGGTTGAACCTATGCCCGGCACATGAAAGCGATATTTCCGCCCCGCCCGATATTTCTCTAAAGTCGTAATTCACCGGCCCCGCCCGGCAATGGAGACGACACAATGAAAACAGAGCGCGCCGTCGATATCGTTGCGCCCACATCCGTCGCGGCCCTCGCGGCCACACTCGATCACGATGCCGCCCCGCATGAAGGCGATGCCCTTCCGCCGTTGTGGCACTGGATCTTCTTCCGGCCCATTGCAAAACAGTCGCTCATCGCGGAAGACGGTCATCCGAAGAAAGGCGGCTTTCTGCCCGATCTCGGTTTGCCGCGCCGCATGTGGGCCGGCGGACGCCTGCGCTTCCCCGCGCCGGTGATCGTCGGTGAACGCATTACGCGCGAATCGACGATTCTCAATGTCAGCGAGAAGCAAGGACGCACCGGCAAGCTCGGCTTCGTGACAGTCAGGCATCGCATTTACCGCGGCGATGCGACCGCGATCGAGGAAGAGCACGACATCGTGTATCGCGAGCCGGCAGCGCCCGGTGCGCCCGCGCCCGCTCCGGTCGCCGCGCCTCGCGATGCGCAATGGCAACGCGACCTCGTTCCCGACGAGACATTGCTGCTGCGCTATTCGGCGCTCACCTTCAACGCGCATCGCATTCACTACGACAAGCCTTATGTGACGCAAGTCGAAGGTTATCCGGGACTTGTCGTGCATGGGCCGCTCATTGCCACCTTATTGATGGACCTGCTGCGCCGCGAGTTGCCCGACGCGACCGTCATCGACTTCGCATTCAAGGCGCAGCGCCCGTGTTTCGCGGGCAATACGCTGCGTCTGCGCGGGCAGCCATCGGCGGATGGCAGGACTGTCGAACTCTGGTCGAAGGATCACGAAGGCTGGCTCGGCATGACGGCGCGCGCCACGCTCGGCTGACGATCTCCACACATCCGCAGGCACATCATGATCGAATCGACATCCGACGCTTATCAGGACATTCGTGAGGCCGTGCGCGATCTCTGCGGCCAGTTCACCGGCGAATACTTTCGCAAGATCGACGAAGCACGCGGTTATCCCGAAGCATTCGTCGATGCCCTCACGAAAGCGGGCTGGCTCGCCGCATTGATTCCGCAGGAATACGGCGGCTCGGGTCTGGGGCTTACCGAAGCGTCCGTCATCATGGAAGAGATCAATCGCTCGGGCGGCAATTCGGGCGCGTGTCATGGGCAGATGTACAACATGGGCACGTTGTTGCGTCACGGTTCGACGGAACAGAAGAAACGCTACTTGCCGAAGATCGCATCGGGCGAGTTACGTCTGCAATCGATGGGCGTGACCGAACCGACCACCGGCACCGACACGACAAAGATCAAGACGACCGCGGAAAGAAAAGGCGATCGTTATGCGATAAACGGCCAGAAGGTGTGGATCTCGCGCGTGCAGCATTCGGATCTGATGATTCTGCTCGCGCGCACGACGCCGATCGCAGACGTGAAGAAGAAGAGCGAAGGCATGTCGATCTTCATCGTCGATTTGCGTGAAGCAATCGGCAATGGCCTCACGGTGCAGCCGATCCTCAACATGGTGAATCACGAAACCAACGAGCTCTTCTTCGACAATCTGGAGATTCCTGCCGAGAATCTCATCGGCGAAGAAGGCATGGGTTTCAAGTACATACTCGATGGCCTAAACGCCGAACGCACGCTGATCGCGGCGGAATGCATCGGCGATGGCTACTGGTTCATCGACAAGGTCACGCAGTATGTGAACGATCGAATCGTGTTCGGGCGTCCCATCGGGCAGAATCAGGGCGTGCAGTTTCCGATTGCGCGCGCGTACGTCAATGTCGAAGCCGCGAACCTGATGCGCTTCAAGGCATGCGAACGCTTCGACGCGCACAAGCCTTGCGGCGCGCAGGCGAACATGGCGAAGCTGCTCGCCGCCGATGCATCATGGGAAGCGGCCAACGCCTGTCTGCAATTTCACGGCGGCTTTGGCTTCGCGGCGGAATACGATGTCGAACGCAAATTCCGCGAGACGCGTCTGTATCAGGTCGCGCCGATTTCGACCAACCTGATTCTCTCTTACGTCGCCGAGCATATCCTCGGCCTGCCGCGTTCGTTCTGAAGGAGGCCGGTCATGCGCCCGCTGCAAGGCATCAAGGTCGTCACGTTCGAGCATGCAATTGCAGCGCCCTTCTGCACGCGTCAGCTCGCCGATCTCGGCGCGCGCGTCATCAAGATCGAGCGTCCAGGCACAGGTGATTTCGCTCGCAACTATGACGAACGTGTGTCGGGACTCGCATCGCATTTCGTGTGGACGAACCGCTCGAAAGAAAGCGTGACGCTCGACGTCAAGCATCCTGAAGCACTCGATGTCGTGCACAAGCTGCTCGCCGATGCCGATGTATTCGTGCAGAATCTCGCGCCCGGCGCGACGCAACGGCTCGGCCTCGATTACGACGCGTTGAAGGAGCGCTATCCGCGGCTCATCGTGTGCGACATTTCCGGCTATGGTTCCGATGGCCCGATGCGCGACAAGAAAGCGTATGACTTGCTGATTCAAAGCGAAGCGGGTTTTCTGAGCATCACGGGTTCGGAAGGCGCACCGGCGAAAGCAGGCTGCTCGATCGCAGATATCGCCGCCGGCATGTATGGCTACACGAACATACTCGCGGCGCTCATCGAACGCGGACGCACCGGGCGCGGCAAACGCATCGACATTTCGATGCTCGAAAGCATGGTCGAATGGATGGGCTATCCGCTCTATTACGGGATCGACGGTCAGACGCCGCCGCGCAAGGCGGGCGCATCGCACGCGACGATCTTCCCTTACGGCCCTTTCCCGGCAGGCGATGGCAAGACCGTCATGCTCGGCCTGCAAAACGAGCGCGAGTGGAAGAAGTTTTGCGAAATCGTTCTTCGTATGCCCGAGCTTCAGCGCGACGAGCGCTTCTGTGCAAACAGCCTTCGCGCGCAGCATCGCGACGAGTTGATGCGCCTCATCGTCGATGCATTCGCCTCATTGACGGCCGCACAGGTCATCGAACGGCTTGAAGAAGCGGGCATCGCGAATGCGCGGATGAACGACATGCACGATGTCTGGAAGCATGAACAGCTCGAAGCGCGCAATCGTTGGACACAGGTCGATACGCCCGCCGGCAAGATTCCCGCGCTCTATCCGCCGGGACGCTTCAGCGCCGATGAACCGCGCATGGACGCCGTGCCCGCGCTCGGCGAGCACACGGAATCCGTGTTGCGCGAACTGGGGCTGAATAGCGAAGCCATCGAACGCTTGCGCGCGGCGAAGGCGATCTAGGTTCGTCGCATCGTCACGCCTTGCCAGCGATCGCGGTCAATGTGCTCGGCGATCAACTCGATCAACGTCTCGCGCACGGCGACGGTCGCTGAGTTCATCGGCGCATCGTTGGGCCAGCAAATGCTGGCCGGGCGCCTGATGATCGGATCGACGATTCTGCGCATTTTCGGCAGCAACGCCTCGTTCCATTGCACGATCGCGGACGAAGGCAGAATCGTGCAGGCTCTGCCCGAATGCGCGATAAGCAAAAGCGATGGCAACGAGTCGATATCCGCAACGATGTTCAGCTCGACTTTCTCGCTCGCGAACGTGCGCTCGATCAGCAAGCGCAAGCCATTCGATGCGCCGGGCGCGACGAGTTTCACGCCCGCGAGCTTCGCAAGCGGACATGTCGATGCGCGCGGCGAGATGCCGCCGCCCGGCTCGCCCGCAAGATAAAGCGTTTCGTCGAGCACGGGCAACGCGGTGATGCCAGGTGTATCCGATTCACGAAACAGAATCGCGAGATCGAGCCGGCCATTGGCAAGCAACTCGTTCAGATAGCCGCTCATGCTTTCGAAGAACTGCAGGCGTATGCCGGGATACCGGTCCTGAATGCGCTCGAACAGGGGCACGGCGAGAACGGATGCCATCGTCGTCGGCAGGCCGACCGCCACGGTGCCGGATTCCGCGCCCGCGCCCTTCGTCACTTCCTGCTTGAGCTGCTCCATTTGCCGCAGCACGACGCGTGCATGCCGATAGAGCGCGTCGCCCTCGGCCGTGGGGGTGACGCCATGATTGCTGCGCAGAAGGAGCGTGACGCCGAGTTCCTCTTCGAGCCGCGCCATTTGCTGGCTGAGCGAAGGCTGTGCCACGTAGAGCTTTTCCGCTGCTTTGCCGAGACTGCCGTAATCGACGATGCTGACGAAGTAGCGAAGCTGGCGAACATCCATATGAGGGTGCGAGGATCGAAGTCAGGGCGCGCTCGTGAGCGTCTGGCGCCGGTGGCCTATTCTATAGCTCGCATCGTCATACGAATCGATTCGCTTCACTCAAGGGCGCATCAATGCCCCGGTCCGTTCGGTTCGATGCAGCTCGACACGAGCGGGCTGTTTGTGCCGGCTTCCGATGCCCGCTATCGCGCACGCCGCTTTAAGCTCATGGCTTGCGTAGCCGCCCTGTTCCTGCCCATGGCGTCCTCCTTCTGCGTTATTCGAAAACGCACGCCGGATAACTTCGATAGCACGCCCGCGACGATTTTAGCCCGGCGATCGCTTGAGACGCATCGACACCGAAAAGCGCTCTGCGGGATGCACCGTCACCGATATCTCGAACGTCGCGCCGCTCGCGTCGAGATAGCGGCGCACGATTTCCAGCGCCGCCGTTCCCGCCTCGACGCGCAGGCGTCTCGCCATCTGCGCCGATACGGCAATGGCACGCACGTCCTGCTGAATCTCGTCGATGCAGCGTCCGTAACGCGCTTCGATCAGCGCGCTGATGAGCGTATCCGGGTTCTCCTTCGCGGCTTGCGCGACGTCCTCGTATTCCGGATCGATATACACATCGGTCCAGCCAACGGGCGGACTGTCCTTGTCGCCGTCGATACGCACGCTCGATATGCGCAGCCACGGTGTGCCCTGTGCGCAGCGCAGCGTCTTCGCGAGCTTCGCGGAGGTTTCGATGTGCTGCGTCGACTGCACGACGCTCGATCTCGTTTCGGAAGTGCTGTTCTCGTTCATCAACCTCGTGATGAAGCTCGCGCCGCTCGGCACGTTCGGCGCGGTCGCGTATTCGGTGGGCAGCAACGGCACGGCAGTGCTGATCGCGCTGGCGCAGCTCGTCGTGAGTTTCTATGCGGTGGTCGTTCTCTTCATCGTCGTGGTCATGGGCATCATCGCGAAACTCGCGGGCTTCAGCCTGTGGCGCTTTCTGCGCTACATCAAGGACGAGATCTTCATCGTGCTCAGTACTGCTTCGTCGGAAAGCGCACTGCCGCGTCTTCTGATCAAGCTCGAACGGCTCGGCTGCGCGAAGCAGACGGTCGGACTCGTGCTGCCCACAGGCTATGCGTTCAATCTCGATGGCACGTCGATCTTCATGTCGATGGGCGTCATGTTCATCGCGCATGCTTATGGCGTGCAGATCACGCTGGAACATCAGATCGGCATTCTGCTGCTGATGCTGCTGACGTCCAAAGGCGCAGCCACGGTTTCCGGCGGATCGTTCGTGGTGTTTGCAGCGACCGTCACGTCGACGGGCATCCTTCCCGTCGAAGGACTCGCGTTGATCTTTGGCGTGTACCGCTTCATGTCGATGGCAATCGCGACGTGCAACACCATCGGCAACAGCCTTGCGACGGTCGTCATCGCGAAGTGGTCGCGCACGTTCGATGCGGCCGTCAGCGAACGGCATCTTTATCCGGAGCGCTATCCGGAGATCGCCGAAGCAGACCGGCGGCTCGCGGACGGCAATCTTCTCCCCGAAGACATGAACGACGCGAATCCTCATCCGGACGGTATCCCGCTAAAAACGGCGCGATGATTCTCGCAGCGCGGCAATCGCCGCGCTTTTTTTCACTTCGCTTATCATCGGAAAACCGCGCATCGAACGTGCTGGATGAGCAACCGCAACGGAGGTCGCATGCCACCGCTACGCGCAATCCATCTGCTGCAAACGAAGGAAGGCTCCCGTCTGCATGGCGCCGGGCTCGACCGGTGGCGCCGCTGGGGCCCGTATCTGAGCGAGCGTCAATGGGGCACCGTTCGCGAGGATTACAGCGAATACGGCACGGCGTGGGACTACTTTCCGCACGACCATGCGCGCAGCCGCATGTATCGATGGGGCGAGGACGGTATCGCGGGATACGGCAACGACCCGCTCGACTGGTGCGTGTCGCTCGCGTTGTGGAACGGCCGCGATCCGATCATCAAGGAGCGGCTTTTCGGTCTCACGAACGAGCAAGGCAATCACGGCGAAGACGTAAAGGAACTGTACTTCTATCTCGACGGCACGCCGACGCATTCGTACATGAAGATGCTGTACAAGTATCCGCACGATGCGTATCCGTATCAGCAACTCATCGACGAGAACAAACGGCGCGGTCCCGATCAGCCCGAATACGAACTGCCCGACACGGGCGTATTCGATTGCGACCGTTACTTCGATGTCTATGTCGAATACGCGAAGCACGCGCCCGATGACATCGTGATGCGCGTGACCGTCGAGAATCGCGCGGACGAAGCCGCGACGCTTCATCTCTTGCCGCAATTCTGGGCGCGCAACCGGTGGGCGTGGTCGAGCAAATGGGGCAAGCCGTCGCTGAAGCTCGAACACGATGCGCGCGAAGGTGCCCGCGTCATCGCGCACAATCCGTCGCATGGCGAGATGGATGTCACGGCTTCTGCGCAAGCGCCGGTCGAATGGATTTTCTGCGAGAACGAGACGAACGTTCGTCGCATATACGGCATCGAAGGCGCGGGGCCGTTCAAGGATGGCTTCAACGACTATCTCGTCGAAGGCGACGAACAGGCGATACGCCGCGATCGCGGCACGCGTTGCGCCGCGCATGTGCATCTGCAACTCTCACCGCATGAAAGTTCCGTGATGTACTTGCGCTGGCGTCCGGCATCGGTTTCGAACGATCCGCCGCTCGACCTGGCCCAGCTTTTCGCGCGTCGCGAAGCGGAAGCCGACGAGTTCTATGCGACGCTGCAACACGATATCGACGATGCCGACGCGCGTCTCGTGCAACGCCAGGCGCTCGCCGGCATGCTATGGACGAAGCAGTATTATCAGTTCGACGTCACGCGCTGGCACGACGGCGATCCGGGCCAGCCCACGCCGCCGAAAGAACGGCGGCATGGCCGCAATGCTGACTGGCGGCACATGTGCAACGGCGACATCGTATCGATGCCGGACAAGTGGGAGTATCCGTGGTACGCATCGTGGGACCTTGCGTTCCATGCGGTCGCGTTCGCGACGATCGATCCCGACTTCGCGAAGAAGCAATTGCTGTTGCTCGTGAAAGAACGCTACATGCATCCGAACGGGCAATTGCCCGCTTATGAATGGGCATTCGGCGATGCGAACCCACCCGTTCACGCATGGGCGACATGGCGCGTGTTCGAGCTCGATCGCGAGATGACCGGCATCGGCGATCACGCGTTCCTCGAGGTCATGTTCCACAAGCTGCTGCTCAACTTCGCGTGGTGGGTGAACCGCAAGGACGCCGACGACCGCAATATCTTTCAGGGCGGATTTCTCGGCCTCGACAACATCGGCATCTTCGATCGCTCGCAGCCGCTGCCGACCGGCGGACGTATCGATCAGGCCGACGGCACCGCATGGATGGCATCCTACGCGCTCGACCTCATGCAGATCGGCCTCGAACTCGCGATGACGAACGAATCGTATGTCGAGATCGCGGTGAAGTTCTTCGAGCACTTCCTGTATATCGCGGAAGCCGTGAGCTGCGGCGAAGTCTGCAATACCGGCCTATGGGACGGCAGCGACGAATTCTTCTACGACGTACTGCATCTGCCGAACGGCGCGCGCGTGCCCATGCGCATTCGATCGATCGTCGGACTGATTCCGCTCTTCGCCGTTCATGTGCTCGAGGAAAGCGTGTACGGCGACTTGCCCGGACTGCGTGAACGCCTCGTATGGTTTCTCGATCATCGGCCGAACCTTGCGAAGCTCGTATCGCGCTGGACCGAGCCTGGCAAAGGCAACACGACTTTGCTTTCGCTCTTGCGCGGACATCGCATGAAAGCGCTGTTGCGCCGCACGCTCGATCAAGCGGAGTTCCTGTCGGACTATGGCGTACGCGCGTTATCCCGCGTGCATTGCGACAAGCCTTATGTGTTCGATCATGATGGCGTGAACGTCTGCATCCGGTACTTGCCCGCGGAATCGGATTCGCGCGTATTCGGCGGCAATTCGAACTGGCGCGGGCCGATCTGGATGCCGGTCAATTACTTGTTGATCGAATCGCTTTACGAGTTTCATCGCTACTACGGCGATGATTTTCGCGTCGAGCATCCGACGGGATCGGGCAAGTTTCATTCGCTGAGCGAAATCGCCGACGATCTCTCACGGCGCATCAGCATGCTCTTTTTGAAAGACGAAGAAGGCAAGCGTCCTGTGATGGCCGCGTATCCGATGCTGCAAGCCGATCCGCGCTCGCAGGATCTCATTCTCTTCCACGAGTACTTTCATGGCGACAACGGGCGCGGTGTCGGTGCGTCGCATCAGACTGGATGGAGCGGGCTCGTTGCGCTGCTGCTGCAACCGCGTCTGATGAAGTTATCGCACGTGGGGCCGGAAGCGCCCGTCATGGCCGTGCGTCTGCATGAAGAAGCGAGCGCCGAGATGGGACGCTAGCGCGTCATGAAGCAATCGACTTCGAATGCGTAGCTGCCGAAACAGAAGCCGCCTGTCCGTCGCTTTCGATGACACATTTTTCTGGTGCGCGGGGTACCGCCGGAACGTTTGTACCATGCGGATGCGGACGATGAAAACATTCTCGCGGATCTGATTTTCGCGCTGGAAATTCTGGCGCTCGCCTATACTTGAATCGTCGGTTCGCGTGTTTCTTTCATGTCCCCAGAGAACCGGAGGACGTCATCATGTTCAACCATCTGCTGGTTCCCACTGACGGGTCCGCGCTCTCCGAAGCGGCTGTCCGCATGGCGGTCTCGCTCGCCAAAGAGAACAGTGCGCGCATCACCGGTCTTTATATGGTGCGGCCATTTCATATGACCGTTTATAGCGCCGAGATGGTCGGCGCGAGTCAGGATGAGGCGCACGCCGCGGATCAGGCCCGCGCGCGGCAATATCTCGAGAATCTGCGAAGTATCGCCGCCCAGGCCGGCGTCGCTTGCGATACGGAAGCGCCGACGGGATCGCATCCGTATGAGGCGATTCTCGATACGGCGAAAGCGCGGCACTGCGATCTCATCGTGATGGCGTCGCATGGGCACGGCGGAATTCGCGGGCTATTGCTCGGGAGTGAAACGCAGAAAGTGCTTACGCATAGTCATTTGCCGATTCTGGTGGTGAGGCCGCCGGAGTGATGCGTCCGCCGTCCTACCGCTCCAGATTCCCGAAACAGACATACTTCGCTTCGAGATACTCCTCGACTCCCGACGATGCCCCTTCGCGCCCCATGCCCGATTCCTTGATCCCGCCGAAGGGCGCAACTTCGTTGAACACGAGGCTGTCATTCACGCCGACGACGCCGCATTCGAGCGCTTCCATGACGCGGAATGCGCGGCTGATATCGGCGGTATAGAAGTACGCCGCGAGCCCCGTGCGCGTATCGTTCGCGAGCGTGACGACGTCGTCCTCGTCCCTGAACGGCAGCACGCTGGCAATCGGGCCGAGCACTTCGTCGCCGCATACGCTCATCGACGGATCGACGTTCGTCAGCACCGTCGGCCTGAAGAAGTTCGATCCCGGCGCGACGCGTGAGCCGCCCGCTGCGATCTTCGCGCCGAGCCTGACCGCTTCGTCGACGAGACTTTCGATGCGCGTCACCGCCGCATCGCCGATAAGCGGGCCGATCTGCGCGCCCTCGTCCAGCCCGTCGCTCACTTTCAGCAACGCGACCTTGGACACGAGCTTGGCGACGAAAGTCTCGTACACGTCCTCATGCACGAAGAAGCGGTTCGCGCACATCGCCGCCTGCCCCGAATGACGAAACCGCGCATCGAGCGCGCCCTTCACGGCGAGGTCGATGTCCGCGTCGTCGAACACGATGAAAGGACAGTTCGCCCCCAGTTCGAGCGACATCTTCTTCACGGTAGGCGCGCATAAAGTCATCAGCCGCTTGCCTTCCTCAATGGAACCGGTGAACGATACTTTCCTCACGTCGGGGCTCGCAAGCAGCGTGCTGCGAACCGGTTCGCCCTCGCCCGTCAACACGGAGAGCACGCCGCGCGGCAAGCCCGCGTTCTCGCCGAGCACGCACAGCGCGAGCGCGGAGAATGGCGTCTGCGGATCGGGGTGATGGATGACCGTGCAGCCCGCCGCGAGCGCAGCGCCGACGCGTCGCGCAACCATCGACGAAGGAAAGGTCCATGACGTGATCGCGCCGCACACGCCAATCGGCTGATGCAGCACACGTATGCGTTGATTGCGTCGCGGCGCGGGAATGTTGTCGCCGTAAATGCGGCGCGCTTCCTCGGCGAACCAGTCGAGATAATTCGCGGCCTGCGTGATTTCGGAGCGCGCTTCGTGCAGCGGCTTGCCTTGTTCGCGGCAGAGGATGATGGCGAGATCGTCGCGATGATGTTCGACGAGGCGCGCCCACTCTCTCAGCACCGACGCGCGCTCGCGACTGCTCCAGCTGCGCCAGTCCTGCAGCGCCGCGTGCGCGCACTGGATGGCCTCCGTCACCTGCTCGTCCGTGACCTGCGGCACCGAGCCGATGATTTCTTTAGTGGATGGATTGATGACAGACACGCGCGGCAGCGAAGTATTGTCGATCCACGCGCCGCCGATATACGCCGATTGTTCGAAAAGACTGGGGCACTGCAGTTCCATGGCTCGCTCCAATGCGTTGGCGCTTCGTGCAATCAGGTGCATCGAGCTTAACGCATTTTCCACTCGCCATTCGGACGCGCGCGGCATCCCGGGTATACGAATACTGCGCGCGCCGCTCACTCAACATCACCTTAATGGCTCGCGCCCTCCACCGCGCCGATGCCCGTTTCGGAGCGCACGGTCTGCGCTTCGAAGCCTGCTTTATCGACACGCGCACGCGCCGATTGATCGGTTACAGAGAAGAGCCAGATGCCGATGAAACCGATCGCCATCGAGAACAGCGCAGGCGATGCATACGGGAACGGCGCATCCGCGTAGTGGAACACATCGACCCATACGGCTTTGGACAGGACCGTCATCACGACCGCCGAAAGCAGGCCGAGAAAGCCGCCGATTGCCGCGCCGCGCGTCGTGCAGCCGCGCCACAGGACCGACATGAAGAGCACCGGAAAGTTGGCGGACGCCGCGACCGCGAACGCGAGCGACACCATGAACGCGATGTTCTGCTTCTCGAACACGATGCCGAGCACGACCGCGACGATGCCGAGCACGATCGTCGTGATGCGCGACACCTTCAGTTCGCTCTTGCTGGACGCCTTGCCCTTCTTGAACACGGTCGCATAGAGATCGTGCGACACCGCCGATGCACCCGCGAGCGTCAGGCCCGCCACCACTGCGAGGATAGTTGCAAACGCAACTGCCGAGATGAAGCCGAGGAACACGTTGCCGCCGACCGCGCTCGCGAGATGCACCGCCGCCATGTTCGTGCCGCCGAGCAGCTTGCCGCCCGCATCCTTGAACATCGGATTGGTGCTCACCAGCACGATCGCGCCGAAGCCGATGATGAACGTGAGTATGTAGAAGTAGCCGATCCACGTCGTCGCCCAGAACACCGACTTGCGCGCTTCCTTCGCGTTGGGGACGGTGAAGAAACGCATCAGGATATGCGGCAGACCGGCCGTACCGAACATGAGCGCGATGCCGAACGAGATCGCCGAAATCGGATCCTTGATGAAGTTGCCCGGACCCATGATCGACGCCTTCTTCTCGTGCACGTCGACGGCCTTCGCGAAGAGCGCCTCGGGGCTGAAGTGGAATTGCCACAGCACCATGAACGCCATGAACGATGCACCCGCAAGCAGCAAACACGCCTTGATGATCTGCACCCACGTCGTCGCGGTCATGCCGCCGAAGAGCACGTACACCATCATCAGCGCGCCGACGATCACGACCGCGATCCAGTATTCGAGCCCGAACAGCAGCTTGATGAGCTGTCCCGCGCCGACCATCTGCGCGATCAGATAGAACGCGACGACGACGAGCGTGCCCGATGCAGCGAACGCGCGAATCGGCGTCTGCTTGAAGCGATACGCGGCGACATCGGCGAAGGTGAAGCGGCCGAGATTGCGCAGACGCTCCGCCATCAGGAACGTGATGATCGGCCAGCCGACGAGAAAGCCGATCGAATAGATCAGCCCGTCATAGCCATTGCTATAAACCGCCGCCGAAATGCCGAGAAACGACGCCGCCGACATGAAGTCGCCCGCGATCGCAAGACCGTTCTGAAAGCCCGTGATGCCGCCGCCCGCCGTGTAGAACTCGGCCGCGGAACGCGTCTTCTTCGCGGCCCATTTGGTGATGAAGAGCGTCGCGATCACGAACGCGATGAACATGCAGATCGCGGTCCAGTTGGTCGCCTGCTTGACCGCCTGACCGAGATCGCCGCCTGCTGCAAATGAACTCGCGGACGCCGCGAAAAGCGCGCCCGCCGTGACGATGCGTTGCGGCTTCATGCGGCCTCCCGCTTGATCTTGTCGGTGAGTTCGTCGTACGTGCTGTTGGCGTGGCGCACATACAGCCCCGTGATGACGACCGTGAACACGATCACGAACAGGCCGATCGGCATGCCCCATGTCATGACGCCCGCGCCCATCTTCGCGGCGAGCAGATCCTTGTTGAATGCGATGAGCAGCACATAGCCGTAATAGACGACCAGCACGAGTGCCGTCAGCGTCCAGCCGAGCTTCGAGCGCTTTCGCACCAGTTCGCCGTAAGCGGCGCTCGACTTTATTTTCTCTACGATCTTCAGATCCATTTCCGTCGTCTCCTGCATGAATGCCTCGTGTACGATGCGCTGGAGACTAAGGTAAAAGCGTCCGCTTACCCGTTTCTTACGTGAAGCGTTTTCTTTCGACGGGGTTTACGCGAAGCATCGTCCATTGCTATGCACCCGATAGGCGATCCATCGTTCGCCCGGGCAGCGTCGTCGCGCTGTCGTCTTTGAGGCTCACGCCCGTCAGCTTGCGCGTGCGCGCTTCGTTCAGCAGCCACGCGAGCTTGAACGCGGCCGCGTCGTAAGCAAGTCCTTCAGGACGCACGTTCGATATGCAGTTGCGCTCCGCATCGCTGCGGCCCTGCACGGGATCGTAAGTCACATACACGCCGAGGCTCGCGGGCGAACTGAGCCCCGGCCTCTCACCGATCAGCACCGCGACGATGCGCGCCCTCAATATCGCGCCGATGCAATCGCCGAGCGCGACGCGCGCCTGAGTCGCGACGACGACCGGACCGATGCGCCATCCGTCGAGCCGCGCGATCGTTCTTTCGATGAGCGGTATCGCGTGCGTCGCCGCTGCGTTCGACGACAGTCCATCGGCGATGACGAACACGACATCCGCGTCCGTCGCGTGGGTCGCGAGACTCGCGGCGCTGTCGTCGCTCAGCATGCGGCCAAGATCCGGACGACGGAGATAAACATCGCGTGCCGAAGCGGCGCTGCATACCGAAGCACATGCGAATCGCTTCGAAGCCAGTTCTCCCAGCAACGACGAGACATCGAGCGGCCGATGCACCGCATCGCGCGCCTGCGCATGCGCGAGATTGAACGCGAGCAGCGGCGCGGTCGGCACGCTGTTGCCCGCGCGTCCCAGCGCGATGCGCGCATCGGTGAAACGGCGCAGCGCTTTCCACGGATTCTGGCTGACGCTCATCACGCCCTCATCCAGTCGTTCAGCGCGGGCCACTCGGCGCGCGTCTGAAGCATGCCGCGCGCATTCGTGATCTGAATCGCGCGCAGCCACGCTTCGAACTCCGGCGCGCGTTTCAGACCGAGCACGTCGCGCACATACAGCGCGTCATGAAACGACGTGCTCTGATAGTTCAGCATGACATCGTCTGCGCCGGGCACGCCCATGATGAAGTTCACGTTGGCCGCGCCGAGCAGCGTGAGCAGATTGTCCATGTCGTCCTGATCGGCTTCGGCGTGATTCGTGTAGCAGACGTCGCAACCCATCGGCACGCCGAGCAGCTTCGCGCAGAAATGATCTTCGAGTCCGGCGCGAGTGATCTGCTTGCCGTCGTAGAGGTATTCCGGACCGATGAAGCCGACCACGGTATTCACGAGAAACGGATCGAACTTGCGCGCGACCGCGTAGGCGCGCGCTTCGCAAGTCTGCTGATCGACGCCATGATGCGCGTTCGCCGACAACGCGCTGCCCTGTCCCGTCTCGAAGTACATCAGGTTCTCGCCGACCGTCCCGCGCTTCAGCGACAAACCCGCTTCATACGCTTCCTGCAACAACGCGAGCGAGATGCCGAACGACGCATTCGCCTTTTGCGTGCCCGCGATCGACTGGAACACGAGATCGACCGGTGCGCCGTGTTCGATCGCCGCAAGCGTGTTGGTCACGTGTGTCAGCACGCAGGTTTGCGTCGGCACGTCGTAGCGTTCGCGGAACGCGTCCATCATCGCGAGCAATTTGCCGATGGCCTGCGGCGAGTCGGATGCGGGATTGATGCCGATCATCGCGTCGCCGCAGCCGTACATGAGGCCATCGATCATCGAAGCGGCGATGCCTTGCACATCGTCGGTCGGATGATTCGGCTGCAGGCGCACCGACATGTGCCCCGGCAATCCCACGGTATTCCTGAAACGCGTGACGACCGGACGTTTCTTCGCCGCGAGAATGAGATCCTGATTGCGCATCAGCTTCGATACGGCCGCGACCATCTCGGGCGTCAATCCTTGCGATACGGCGACGAGCGCGGCGGTATCGGTCGTATCGGCGAGCAGCCATTCGCGGAACTCGCCGACCGTCAGATGCGACACGACGGCGAACGCCTCCCGCGAATGTTCATCGATGATGAGGCGCGTCACTTCATCGTCCTCATACGGAATCAACGCTTCTTCGATGAACGCCCGCAACGGCACCCTCGCCAATGCCAACTTCGCCGCCGCGCGTTCTTCTTCCGTCGCGGCGGCGATGCCCGCGAGTTCGTCGCCGGAACGTCGCGAACTCGCTTTCGCCAATAGCGTCTTGAGATCGTCGAAACGATACGTCCGAACGCCTACGGTTTCGCTGAAGCTCATACGCCGCTTCCGCCGACCGTCTTCAAACTCTTCCATTGCCCTTGCTCGACCTGAAAAAGCGTGTATGGAGGCTTGATGAGATCGCCATATGGATCGAACGAAATCTTGCCGGTCACGCCAGTGACGTTGACCTTCGCGAGCGCATCCACGATCTTGCCGCGATCGAGCGAGTTCGCATCGTGAATGGCCTTGATCATCGCGAGCGCGGCATCGTAGGCGAATGGCGCATATAGTTCGACATCCTGATTGAAGCGTGCCTTGTAGCGCTTGCCGAACTCCTGCGCGGAAGGCAGCTTGTCGAGCGCGGGACCGGGCTCGAGGTCCTGCGTGCCGTTGCCCGATGTGCCCGCGATCTGCAGGAACGCGTTGCTCTTCAGTGCGCCCGCGCCGAAGAGCTGCGTCGTCATGCCGAGCGAGCGCATCTGCTTGACGAGCATCGCGCCTTGTTCATCGAGTCCGCCGAAGAAGATCAGATCGACGTTCTGGCTCTTCATCGTCGTGAGAATCGCGCGGAAATCGACGGCCTTGTCGTTCGTGTATTCGCGCGCGACGACCTTGCCGTTGGCTTCCTTCACGCCCTTCTCGAAGGCATCGGCGAGACCTTGCCCGAACGCCGTGCGATCGTCGATGATGCCGATGCGCTTCGGCTTCATCTGCTCGACGACGAAGCGCCCCGCCACCACGCCGCCCACGCCATCGTGGCCCATCGTGCGGAACACGTTCTTGAAGCCCTGTTTCGTGAGTTGCGGATTCGTCGAGCCGGGCGTGATCATCGCGACATTCGCCTGGTGATAGACGGTCGATGCCGGAATGCTGCATCCAGAGTTGTAATGCCCGATCACGCCGACGATGCCGCTATCCACCGCTTTCTGCGCGACCTGAATCGCGACGCGCGGATCGGCCTGATCGTCGTACACCTCCAGTTCGAACTTGACGGGCTTGCCGCCGACGATGGGATGCTTCGCGTTCTCTTCGTCGATCGCGAGTTGCGCGCCGTACTGCAAGTCCTTGCCGACGCGCGCAACCGGCCCGGTCAACGGTCCGACGAACGCGATCTTCACGACCTCGGGATCGGCGGCCCACGACATCGGCATGTACGCGGCAAGCACGCCCGCGGTCACGCCCGAAAGAAAGATACGGCGATTCATGTTCATGCTCCTCAGTGAAAACGCGACGCGCGATAACTCGCGAGATCGAGTGGCGGCGAACGTCGCGCGATGAGATCGGCGACGATGCGTCCGCTCACGCCCGCGAGCGTCAAGCCAAGATGCTGATGCCCGAACGCATACACGACGCGCTCGCTCGCCTTCGATGCGCCGATGACCGGCACGCCGTCCGGCAGCGTCGGACGAAAGCCCAGCCATTCGCGATCGGGCGTGCCGAGCGCGGGCAACGCGCGCTTCGACGATACGGTGACGAGATCGAGCAGCGCGCGATTGCGCTCCTCGATGAAACCCGCGAGTTCGACGGTGCCCGCGACGCGAATGCCATCGCTCATCGGCGTCATGTAGAAGCCGCGCTCCGCCCAGCCGCACGGCCGCGATATGAGGTTCGATGCCGACGCATAACGGATGTGGTAGCCGCGCTCGGTATCGAGCGGCACGCGATCGCCACATTGCTGCGCGAATTCGCGCGAACGCGCGCCCGTCGCGACGACGACATGATCGAAGCGGCGCGCATCGCCCTCGACGCGCAACGCGACGTCCTGCACGCCCGGCTCGATCGCGTCGACCTTCTTGCGTTCGAGTTGCGCGCCACGCGCGGCGAGCCGCTCGTGCAAGGCCTGAAGAAAGCCCGCCGGATCGCTGAAATGCCAGCTATCGCGAAACAGCACGCCGCGCGCGAAAATCGGCGCGAGGTGCGGTTCGAGTTCGCGGATCGCGCCGCTGTCGAGCACATCGAAGCCGACGCCAAGCCTCTCGCGCAATGCCAGCGAATCGCGCGACGCGTCGAACGAAGCCGCGCTCGAATACAGATAAAGGCATTCGCGCGGCTTGACGAAGCGCTTCAAGGCATTGTCGTCGAGCAAGGGTGCATAGCCTTCCTGCGCACGCGACAACAACGCGGCCAGCGCCTGTGCGCTCGCTTCGAAATTCTTTTGTCGCGAGCTCATCAGAAAGCGCGCGAGCCACGGCGCGAGTTGCGGCAGATAACGCCAGCGCAATCTGAACGGACTATCGTTCGAGAAGAGAAAGCGCGGAATATCGCGGAATACGGACGGATTGTTCACCGGCACGCATCCGTATGGCGCGAACGTGCCCGCGTTGCCGAACGACGCGCCCTGCGCCACGCCCGACGGATCGAACAGCGTCACGCTGTGACCGTCGCGCGTGAGCCAGGCCGCGCTCGCCATGCCGATGAACCCCGCGCCGATGATCGCCACGTTCGACATCAGTCCTGCCCCTTCCATGCGAGCCGATTGTCTTGCGACAGGAAGCCCGTCGCCGATTCGCTCTCTTCATGACGATGATGATGCTTCGCGGCGAAGAAGTACGCCGCCGATGCGGCCGCGAGGCTCGCGAGACTCGCCATCAGTTGCGGACGCAGTTCGTGGTCCGCGCCCATGGCCGCAAGCACACCGACGATCGCGATCACGACGGCATACGACAGCCACGGGAAGAGCCACATCTTCAGCGTGAGACGCTCGGGCGCTTCGCGTTGAATGCGTCGGCGAATGCGGATTTGCGCCAGCGCCGTTGCGAGATAGACGAACAGCATCACCGCGCCCGATGCGTTCACGAGAAACAGGAACACGCCCTGCGGCGACACGATCGCGGCGACGATCGCCACATAACCGACGACGCTCGACAGCACCACCGCGAGACGCGGCACCTTGTTCGGCGTGAGCTCGAGCAGCGACTTCGGCGCATCGCCGCGTTCCGCGAGACGGAACAGAATGCGCGACGACACGTACAGGCCCGAGTTCAGCGCGGACAGCACGGCGACGAGCACGATCGCGTTCATGATGTCGGCGGCGTAGGGAATGCGCATCGTCTCCAGCGCGGCGACGAACGGCGAGTGGCCCGTCACGATGCTGCCCCACGGCACGATGCACGCGATCAGGAACAGCGAGCCGACATAGAACGTGATGACGCGCAGGATGACCGAGCGCGTCATCGCGGCGACGCTTTTCGCGGGATCGTCGGATTCGGCCGCTGCGATGGTCGCGATTTCCGCGCCGCCGACCGCGAAGATGACGGTCGGCACGGCGGCGAACACGGACATCGCGCCGAACGGCAGGAAGCCGCGATTGCCGGTGAGATGCGCCACGGCGCTGCCCGCGTGCCCGAAGCCGAGCAGATAGCCCGCGCCGATGGCGAGGAACACGATGATCGCCGCGACCTTGATCGACGCGAACCAGAACTCGAATTCGCCGTACGACTTGACCGAAAGCAGATTGATGACGGTCATCACGGACAGCAGCACGAGGCCGATGACCCAAACCGGCGCGGGTATCCAGCGCTGCAATATCGCCGCGCCGGCGACCGCTTCGACCGCGACGACGATCACCCAGAAATACCAGTACAGCCAGCCGCTCGTGAAGCCGGCCCAGTTGCCGAGGCCGATGCGCGCATATTCGGTGAACGAGCCGACGCCGGGCACGGCGAGCGCCATTTCGCCGAGCATGCGCATGACCATCAGCACCACGATGCCGGCGACGAGATACGACACGCACGCCGCCGGACCGACGGTCGCGAGCGTCGCGCTGCTGCCGACGAACAGCCCCGCGCCGATGATGCCGCCGAGCGCGATCATCGTGACGTGCCGCTGACGCAGCGCGGAGCCTAGCTTCGGTTGCGAGGTTTCAGGCAAGGACATCGGGGAATCTCCTGGGGACAAAGATCGGATGAAACGGGAAGCGCGGGATGAGACACGCACCAGACAAACTCTGATCCTAGAATCACACAATATTTTTTTGTGTGCAATTAAAAGCGCGGTTGTGTGGTGCCGGTATTTTCCCTGAGGGGAGGATGGAGCGGCTCTTGCAGAGGCGTTTCAGTCCATATACGGCCACTGCGTCGGCCATGCGCTGGGTTAGAATCGGCAGACTTCCGCACAAATCGCGGACAAAGCAATGTTTGTATGGAGACACAGATTCATGGCTTCCGACAAGGATCAGACGCTGAGCGCAAACGGCGAAGCCGACGGCACGACGAGGCGATCGACCTATATCGAGGTGTCGAGCTCCATCGAGAAGGAAATCCGCAGCGGCATGTATCCGCCGGGCAGCCGTCTGCCGCCGCAGCGGCAACTGGCGAGCGAACTGGGCATCAACGTGTCGACGGTGTCGCGCGCGTACAAAGAGTTGCAGTTGCGCGGCCTCGTGATCGGCAGCAAGCGGCGCGGCTCGCTCGTCACGGGCGGCGCGATGCCGAGCGTCGAGATGCCGCCCGCGAGCACGGGCAGCTCGGTCATCGATCTGACGGTGAACCGGCCCGCGACCGGGGAATTCCTCGCGTGCCTCGCGCGCACGATGGGCGAACTGCCGCGCGATCCGCGCTTTGCGCAATTGCAGGAATATCAGCCGCCGCAGGGGCCGTCATGGGCGCGCGCGGCCGGTGCGCGCTGGATGAGCGCGCCGGGTTTCGCGCCGACGGCGGATCAGGTCGTCGTGACGAGCGGCGCGCAGCACGGGCTGTATGCGGTCCTCAACAGTCTGATCGGCACGGACGGCGTGATTCTCGCGGATCAACTCACGTATTACGGGCTGAAGGCGCTCGCGCCCGTCTTCCAGTTCGAGATCGTGGGCATTCCGAGCGACCGCGACGGCTTGCTGATCGACGAGGTCGAGCGCGTGTGCAGGCGCGTGCCGGCGAAGGCGATTTTCACGGTGCCGAATCTGCAGAATCCCACGGTCACGACGATGAGCCTGGAACGGCGCATGGCGCTCGTCGATGTCGCGCGGCGGCATGGCGTCGCGATCATCGAGGACGACGTGTACGGGCCGCTCGTCGCGCAGCGTCTGCCGACGCTCGCGAGTCTGTGCCCCGAACTGACGTATCACATCTCGGCGACGTCGAAGATCCTCGCGCCCGGCTTGCGGCTCGGTTATCTGCTGAGCCCGCAGGACAACGCCGCGCTATGTGCGGAGGCCGTGCGTACGACGGCGTGGATGCCCGCGCCGCTGTCGATGCTGATCGCGACCGTCTGGATCGAGGACGGCACCGCGCAGCACATCATGAATGCGCAGCTCGCGGAAATCCGCGCGCGGCATGATCTCGCGCGCGAGTTGCTGCCGCAGGAATTCCTGCAATCGGATCCGGCGTGCATGTTCGTGTGGTTGAAGCTGCCGCTGCCGTGGCGCGCGGACGATTTCGCCGCGAATGCGAAGGCGCGCGGCGTCGTGGTGATGCCCTCGTCGGCGTTCGCGGTCGACCGGTCGGAAATCGAGCATGGGGTGCGCGTGAATCTCGCGTGCGCGGAAAGCCGCGATCAGCTCGTCAGCGGATTGCGGATGCTGGCGGGAACGTTGAGAGACCGGCCGCGGGCGCTGTTCGGGCATTTGTGATTCCGACTCGCCGCCGGAAAGCGCACGACGGCGGCGTCACGGCGCCCAAGTCAGGACATCGACATTTCGGTTCGGCGTTGCATTTATCGTCACGATGAATCCGACGGCTCGCTAAGCCATCCATACCTTCCCCGCCGATTCAGCACGCCAGTTCAGTAATTGCTGCGCATCCCGATCCACACCATTCAGTCAAAATGCCGATAAACGCTATGGCGTTTTCATCCGAGTTCAGCTATTAGTAGACTCGTCACGCACGTCACGCCACTCGGTGGCGAACCAAGAGCATCTCTCTGGCTATAACTCGACCGTCAAAACCGGAGGCAGCTACGCCACATTACAAGCATCAGGCTCGCGCTCGCTGACGTCGCCCTAAGTCCTGTCCCGCGCGATTTCATCGCATGGCGCAGGCGCACCGGAAATGCGCACGCTTTCCGGGCGCATCCGCCTAAACGCACACCGCGAGCATTGTCGTGGCGAGGCGCTCTGTTGGCGCGTTCGCTCATCAACGATCGGCCATCCCAACGGGGGAGGCGCCCATGGCGTTCGTGTCGGAACACGTACTGGACTGCTGCTCGTTCGCTCCACCTTCGCGCTCCATGCGCGCGCTGCGCGTGGGCGCGATCGCCGCGCTCGCGTCGCTCTCGCTCGCGGCGTGCAAGAAGCCGGCGCCGCCAGCGCAGAAGCCCGCCGTCGATGTCACCGCCGTGACTGTCACGGCGCAATCGACGCCCGTCGACTTCGAATTCACCGCGCAGACGCAAAGCTCGCGCGAGGTCGAAATCCGCGCGCGCGTCGACGGCTTCCTCGAAAAGCGCATGTACACCGAAGGCGCGCTCGTCTCGGCCAATCAGGTCATGTTCCTCATGGACAAACGGCCGTTCGAGGCCGCGCTGCAGACGGCCAAAGGCTCGCTCGCGCAACAGCAGGCGCGGCTGCTCGTCACGCAGCAGAATCTCGCGCGCGTGAAACCGCTCGCCGCGATGAACGCATTGAGCAAGAAGGATCTCGATGACGCCATCGGCAACGAAAAGAGCGCCGAGGCCGCCGTCATCGCCGCGAAAGGCGAAGTGCAGACCGCCGAACTGAATCTCAGCTACACGACGATCCGCTCGCCGCTCAAGGGCCTGTCCAGTTTCGCGCGCATCCAGGAAGGCAGTTACGTGACGCCGACGCAGGGCGGCCTGCTCACCTACGTCTACCAGCTCGATCCGATGTGGGTGAACTTCAGCATCTCGGAGAACGAACTGCTGGGCTATCGCGAGCAGATCAAGAAAGGCGAACTGCGCTTTCCGCCCGACAACAAGTTCGATGTGACCGTCATCCAGGCCGACGGCTCCGTCTTTCCGCAAACCGGTCGCATCGACTTCACGAATCCGGCGTTCAGCACGGAGACGGGCACGTTCCTCGTGCGCGCGGTGTTCGCGAATCCGCAAGGCACGTTGCGACCGGGACAGTTCGTCAAGGCGCGCGTGGCGGGCGCGGTGCGACCCAACGCGATTCTCGTGCCGCAACGCGCCGTGCTGCAGGGCGCGAAGAGTCACTTCGTGTGGGTGCTCGACGAACAGTCGAAGCCGCATCAGCGCGTCGTCGAAGTCGGCGAATGGCACGGCGACGACTGGTTCATCACGAACGGCCTGAAGGCGGGCGAACGCGTCATCGTCGATGGCGCGATACGCGTCGGCGCGGATACGCAGGTTCGCGTCGTCGCCGCACCGGCCGCGGGCGGCGCGGCGGCATCGGGCGCGCAGGAGGCGTCGCTCGGAGACGCGAAGAACGCAAGCGGCGGGACCGAAAAGTGAAGTGATTTGATCTGACGACAAGCACGTCGCGCGGAAGAGGCCAATGAACATTTCACATTTCTGCATTGACCGTCCGATTTTCGCGTCGGTCATTTCGATCATCATCACGCTGGGCGGCGCGCTGACCATGCTCGCGCTGCCCACCGCGCAGTATCCAGACATCACGCCGCCGCAGATCACGATCTCCGCGACTTATCCGGGCGCGAGCGCGGATGTGGTCGCGAACAACGTCGCCGCGCCGATCGAGCAGCAGGTCAACGGCGCGGACAACATGATCTACATGAGCTCGTCCAGCTCGTCGACGGGCAATCTCACGATCAACGCGTACTTCCAGATCGGCACGAATCCGGAACTCGCACAGGTCGACGTGCAGAACCGCGTGAACCTCGCGCTGCCGCAGCTGCCGCAGTCGGTGACGGCGCAGGGCGTGCAGGTGCAGAAGAAGTCGCAGGCGTTCATGATGGTCATCGCCATCTATTCGCCCGACGAGCGCTATGACGCGACGTATATCGCGAACTACGCGAACGTGTACGTCCTCGACGCGTTGAAGCGCATTCCGGGCGCGAACCAGAGCGCGATCTTCGGCACGCCCGATTACGCGATGCGCATCTGGCTCAAGCCCGACCGCATGGCGCAGCTCGGCATCACCGCCGCCGACGTGCAACGCGCCGTCGCCAATCAGAACCAGCAGTTCGCGGTCGGCCGTCTCGGGCAATCGCCGACTGGCGCGCCCGTCGAACAGTCCTTCGCGGTGACGACGACGGGCCGCCTCACCGAGCCTGCCGAGTTCGAGAACATCATCATCCGCGCGCAATCGGGCGGCGCGGCGATCGTGCGTCTGAAAGACGTGGGACGCGCGGAGCTCGGACAAAAAGACTATTCGATCCGCAGCCGCTTTCAGGGCAAATCGGCGACGGTGCTCGCGGTGTATCAGCAGCCTGGCGCGAACGCGCTCGATGTGTCCAAGCAGGTGCGCGCGTCGCTCGCGGAAATGAAGAAGACGTTCCCGCAGGGCATCGACTACGAAATCGCGATGGACACGACGGAGTTCACGCGCGCGTCCATCTCCGATGTGGTGCATACGTTCTTCGAAGCGGTCGTGCTGGTCGTGATCGTCGTGTTCGTGTTCCTGCAAAGCCTGCGCGCGACGCTCATTCCGGTGCTTGCGGTGCCGGTGTCGATTGTCGGCACGTTCATGGGCATGGAAGCGCTCGGCTTCTCCATCAACATGTTGACGCTGTTCGGCATGGTGCTTGCCATCGGCATTGTCGTGGACGATGCGATCGTCGTGATCGAGAACGTCGAGCGCAACATGACGGTGCACAAGCTCGATCCGAAGACCGCCGCGAAGAAGGCGATGGACGAAGTGGCCGGGCCGGTCGTCGCCATCGTGCTCGTGCTGTGCGCGGTGTTCGTGCCGGTGGCGTTCCTCTCCGGCATCACGGGGCAGATGTACAAGCAGTTCGCCATCACGATCGCGATATCGGTGGTGATATCGGGCCTCGTCGCGCTGACCTTGTCGCCCGCCCTCGCCTCCTTGCTGCTCAAGCCGGGACATCACGAGAAAAAGGGCTTTTTCCGCTGGTTCGACAATCAATTCGCGCGCATGACGCGGGGCTACACGCACCTCGTGCGGCTCGTCATCAAGCGTTTCGCGATCGCGCTGCTGCTCTTTGTCGGCATGATCGCGCTCGCCGTCATGATGATGCGCGACATTCCGACGGCGTTCCTGCCGCCCGAGGATCAGGGCTATCTGCTCGGCGCCGTCATCATGCCCGATGCCGCGTCGCTCGACCGCACCGGCGCCGTGTCCGACCGCGTGACCGAATACTTCATGAAACAGCCGGCGGTCGGCAGCATCACGACGGTCGATGGCTTCTCCATTCTCGACAGCCAGAACAAGAACAATTCGTCGACGTTCTTCGTCGGCTTCAAGAGTTTCGAGGATCGCTATACGTCGGCGAATATCCGCACGCAGAACGCGCGCGCCGTGCTCGTCGATGCTTACAAGCATCTCTCGCAGATTCGGGAGGGCATCGTCGTGCCGCTGAATCCGCCGTCGATTCCGGGCCTCGGCACGACGGGCGGCACCGAAATGTGGATTCAGAGCAAGGGCGATGCGACCATCGCACAGTTCGCCGGAATCGTCGACGATTTCGTCGCGAAGGCGAAAGCGCGGCCGGAACTGACGGGCGTGACGAGCACGTTCAACGCGTCGTCGCAGCAACTGCTCGCCAACGTCGACCGCGACAAGGCCGAAACGCTCGGCGTGCCCGTCGAGGACGTCTACAGCGCGATGCAGACGATGTTCGGCTCGCTGTACGTGTCGCAGTTCAATCGATCGAGCCGCCTGTGGCAGGTGATTCTCCAAGCGGAGCCGCAGTATCGGCTGAAGCCCGACGATCTGACGCAGATTTTCGTGAAGAGCAAGAGCGGCGAGATGGTGCCGCTCAAGTCCGTGGTCAATACGAAGTACGTGACCGGTCCCGATCTCATCACGCGCTTCAACAACTTCCCCGCGGTGAAGATCACGGCGAACGCCGCGCCGGGCTACGCGTCGGGGCAAGTGATCGCGGCGCTGGAAGACATCGCGAAGGACTTGCCGAGCGATTACGGCATCGGCTGGAGCGGCGAGGCTTACGAGGCGAAACAGTCGGGCAGTTCGTCGGCGCTCGTGTTCATATTCGGCCTCATCATGGTCTTCCTGATTCTCGCCGCGCAGTACGAAAAGTGGAGCCTGCCGTTCGGCGTGCTGATGGCGGTGCCGTTCGCGATCTTCGGCGCGCTGCTCGCGATCCTCTTGCGCGGCCTGAACAACGACGTGTACTTCCAGATCGGTTTGACGATGCTCGTCGCGCTCGCCGCGAAAAACGCGATTCTCATCTTCGAGTTCGCCGTGCTGAATCGCGAGGCGGGCGCGTCGGTCTACGACGCCGCGATGACCGCCGCCGAAGAGCGCCTGCGCCCGATCGTGATGACTTCGCTCGCGTTCATTCTCGGCTGCGTGCCGCTCGCGATCGCGACGGGCGCATCGGCGAACAGCCGGCACTCGATCGGCACGGGCGTGATCGGCGGGATGCTCGGCGCGACGGTCATCGCCGTGTTCTTCATCCCGATGTTCTTCTGGGGACTCGAAACGATGTCCTCCCGCTCGAAGAAGAAGAAAGGCGCCGAAGCGAGCGCGCCGGATGCCAAGCAGACGCACGGCGGAAGCGGCCAGAACGCGTCGCCGTCCGCTCCGGACAAGGGAGACTGACATGCGGCGCGCCAGCCTCGTTCACTCGTTTTCGGGCATCGCCGCGGCGCTGTCGCTGTCCGGCTGCCTGCTCGGCCCGAACTACTCGCGTCAGCCGGTCGAAACCCCGGCGACGTACCGCTTCGCCGCGCCCGAAGTCGCCGACGCCGCGAACTCGGAATGGTGGCGTCAGTTTCAGGATCCGGTTCTCGACGAGCTGATCTCGACGGCGCTCGCGAACAACAAGGACGTCAAGATCGCGGCGGCGCGCGTCGATCAGTTCATGGGCCAGTTCGTCACGACGCGTTCCTTGCTGTTCCCGCAGATATCGGCGGGCGCGACGGCCTCGCGGCAGCGCGCGTCGGCGGCGGGACCGCAACCGCTCAACGGCTTCGGGCCGGTCTACAACGACTTCCAGGCGTCGATCGCCGCGTCGTGGGAGCTCGATCTCTTCGGCCGCACCCGGCGTCTGACCGAAGCCGCGCGTGCGAATCTGCTGTCGAGCGAAGAAGGACGGCGCGCGACGATCCTGTCGCTGGTGGCGTCGGTGGCGTCGTCGTATCTGAATTTGCGCAGTCTCGACAAGCAGCTCGAAATCGCGAAGGCGACGACGCAAAGCCGCGCCGAATCGGTGCATGTGTTCACGCTGCGCTTCGAAGGCGGCGAAGTCTCGCAGATGGAACTCGCGCAAAGCCAGTCCGAATACGAAGCCTCGCTCGCGACGATTCCGCAGCTCGAAACGCAGATCGCGCAGCAGGAAGACGCGCTGTCTATCCTGCTCGGCGCGAATCCCGGGCCGATCGTGCGCGGCCGAACGCTCGGCGAGATGGCGACGCCCGTCATCCCCGCCGGCCTGCCTTCGGACTTGCTGGAGCGCCGGCCCGATCTGCTGCAGGCGGAACAGGATTTGATCGCGGCGAACGCGCTGATCGGCGCGGCGCGCGCGCTCTATTTCCCGCAGATTTCGCTGACGGGCCTGCTCGGCACCGCGAGCGGCCAGTTCTCGTCGCTGTTCACGGGGCCGTCGCGCATCTGGTCGTTCGCGGGACAGGTCACGCAGCCGATCTTCACGGCGGGCAACATCTCGGGTCAGGTGCAGTCCGCCGAAGCGCAGCAGCAGGCGGCGCTGCTCACGTATCAGAAGGCGATCCAGGTCGCGTTCCAGGAAGTCGACGACGCGCTCATCGCCTCGCAGAAACTGCACGAACAGCTCGAAGTGCAGGGCCGCCAGGTCACGGCGCTCGCGACCTACTCGCGCCTTGCGCGGGCGCGCTACGAAGGCGGTTATACGAGTTACATCGAAGTGCTCGACGCCGAGCGCAGCCTCTTCAACGCGCAGTTGTCGGCGACGCAGACGCAGGCCGCCGCGCTCGTGTCGTTCGTCACGCTCTACAAGGTGATGGGCGGCGGCTGGGTCGTCGCAGCCGACAAGATGACGACGCAACAGCAGTCGGCCACGCCTTCCGCCGATTCGCCCAAACCGGGCCAGCCCGCTTCGCAGACGGTGCAATGAACACGGTCACATCGGAGGATCGCGACGCGCGGCCGCTGATCGCGTGTCACGAATGCGATCTGATGCAGCGCGAGTGCGACGTGCCGCCCGGCGGCACGCTGCGCTGCTGCCGCTGCCGCGCCGTGCTGTACCGGCGCCGCGGGCGCGGCTTCGATCGCGCGCTCGCGTACGCGCTCGCCGCCTGCGTGCTGTGGCTGATCTCGAATGCGTTTCCGATCGTCGGTCTCGCGGTGAACGGCGATCTCGTCGAGACGACGCTCTTCGGCGCCGTGCGCGTGCTCTATCGCGACGGCATGTGGCCGCTCGCCGCCCTCATCTTCTTCACGACGATCCTGATGCCCGCCGTGCAGGCGCTCGGCATGGTGTGGCTGCTGCTGCCGCTTTATCTGGAGCGCCGGCCGTGGCGCGCCGACACCGTGTATCGCCTGCTGCGCGTCGCGCGCAACTGGGGCATGACCGAAGTGCTGATGCTCGGCTTGCTCGTCGCGGTCGTGAAGCTCGCGCATATCGCATCGGTGGTGACGGGGCCGGCGCTGTGGTCGCTCGCCGCGCTGATGCTGCTGCTCGTCGCGGCGTCATCGTCGTTCGATGAACGCGCCATGTGGCAGCGCGTCGAAGGCGCGCCGCCCGGCATGCCCGCCGACACGCCGCTCAAAGGGCGCACGGCGGCGGAAAGCGGCATCTGCGTATGTCACGATTGCGGCCTTTCCACGCGCGGCATGCAGCACCGCGGCCATCTGTGCTGTCCGCGCTGCGGCGCGCATTTGCATCTGCGCAAGCCCGCGAGCCTTTCGCGAACCTGGGCGTATCTGATTTCGGCGGCGATCCTGTATATCCCGGCGAACATCCTGCCGGTGATGAACACGAGCTCGCTCTTCGGCGCGCAGAAAGACACGATCATGAGCGGCGTCGCGTATCTGTGGACGTCCGGCTCGCCGCCGCTCGCGGTGCTCGTGTTCATCGCGAGCATCGCCGTGCCGATGCTGAAGATTCTCGCCATCGGTTATCTCGCCACGAGCGCGAATCTGCGCATGACGCAGCAGAGCGCGTTTCGCGCGCGCGTCTACCGTATCGTCGAATTCGTGGGACGCTGGTCGATGCTCGATATCTACGTGATCGCCGTGCTCGTCGCGCTCGTGCAGTTCAGCGCGATGGCGACGATCGAGGCCGGGCCGGCGGCGATCGCGTTCGGCGCGGTCGTCGTGCTGACGATGTTCGCGGCGATGTCGTTCGATCCGCGCCTGATCTGGGATTTCTCGCCGACTCGGGAAGGTACGCGATGAACACGCCCGATGCCGAAGTCGTGCCGAAGAGGCGCTGGCGCATTCCGTGGGTCTGGATCGTGCCGCTGGTCGCCGTGGCGATCGGCATCTGGCTCGCGGCGCAGGCCGTGCTGGAGAAAGGGCCGACCGTCACCATCAGCTTCAAGACCGGCGAAGGCCTCGAAGCCGGCAAGACGAAGATCAAGTTCAAGAACGTCGACATCGGCCTCGTCAAGACGGTCGCGCTGTCGAAGGATTACACGCGCGTGATCGCGACGGCCGAGCTGACGCGCGACGCGACCAACATGCTCGTCGACGACACGCGCTTCTGGGTCGTGCGGCCGCGCGTGGCGGGCGGCTCGGTGTCGGGCATCAGTACGCTGCTGTCGGGCGCGTATATCGGCATGGACATCGGCCGCTCGAAGCAGGACCGGCGCGATTACACCGGCCTCGAAACGCCGCCGATCTTCGCGAGCGACGTGCCGGGGCGGCAGTTCATCCTGAAGGCGACCGATCTCGGCTCGGTCGATGTCGGCACGCCGATATATTTCCGCCGTCTGCAAGTGGGCCAGGTGACGGCGTTCGAACTCGACAAGGACGGCAGCGGCGTCACGCTGCACGTATTCGTCAACGCGCCCTACGACCGTTACGTGAACGCCGATTCGCGCTTCTGGCAGGCGGGCGGCATCGACGTGACGCTCGGCACCGACGGGCTCAAGGTCAACACGCAGTCGCTCGTGTCGATCCTCATCGGCGGACTCGCGTTCGAGACGCCCGCCGTGTCGCTCAGTTGGGCGGAAGCGCCGCGCGACACCGTGTTCACGCTGCATCCGACACGCGCCGATGCGCTGCGCGTGCGCGAAAGCATCGTCGATAAATATGTCTTCGCGTTCGATGGTTCCGTGCGCGGCCTCGCGGTCGGCGCGCCGGTCGAATTCCGCGGCATTCAGATCGGCGAGGTGTCGGCGATTTATACGCGCTTCGATCCGGTGACGAAGCGCATCAGCATACCGGTCGAGGTGAATCTGTATCCGGAGCGTTTCACGTCGCGCTTCGCCAACGTGCCGAAGGGCGGCCGCCTCACGAACGACCGCAAGGAGCTCGCGGACCTGCTCGTCGCGCGCGGCATGCGCGGGCAGTTGCGCACCGGGAGCCTGCTGACGGGCCAGTTATATGTGTCGATCGACTTCTTCCCGGCTGCGAAGAAAGCGAGCATCGACTGGAGCCGCACGCCGCCCGAAATGCCGACGACGCCTAGCGGCCTCGACTCGTTGCAGGATTCGGTCAACCGCATCATGACGCGCATCGACAAGCTGCCGATCGAGGAGCTGACGGCGAGCGCGCGGCAGACGCTCGACAGCACTACGCGGCTGATGCAGGGCCTCAACACGGAAGTCGTGCCGCAGGCCGCGACGACGCTCGCCGCGGCGCGCGCCGCGCTCGATGCCGCGCATTCCACGCTGATGCCGGATTCCGGGCTGCAGCAGGACACGGCCGAAGCGATCCGCGAACTGACGCGCACGGCGGTCTCGTTCCGCAGTCTCGCGGATTATCTGCAGCAGCATCCGGAAGCGTTGCTGCGCGGCAAGCCGGAGGACAAGAAGTGATGCGGCCCGTACTCGTCTCTCTCGTTCTTTCGATGGCGATGCTCGCCGGATGCGCCTCGCCGAGCGCGAGCTTTTATCGCTTGAGCGCCGATCCGTCGCTGACCGCGGCGACCGCGCGCGCCGCATCGAGGCCGGTGATCGTCGGACCGGTGACGGTGCCCGATCTCGTCGACCGGCCGCAGATCGTCACGCGCAGCACCGACAACGAAGTCACGTTGAACGAATACGCGCGCTGGGGCGAGCCGCTCAAGAGCAGCATCGCGGATGCCATCGCGGGCGATCTCGCGCTGCTGCTCGCATCGGATCAGGTCGCGCCTGCATCGCGCGCCATCGCGGATGCGAACGCGTGGCGCGTGCGCGTCGATATCCAGCAGTTCGAATCCGTTCCCGGCGATGCCGTCGCGATCGATGCGCACTGGTCCGTGCGCCGCTTCGGCGACGACAACGCGCTGACCGGCCGTTCGCTCGTGCGCGAGCCGGTCAGCGGAAGCGGCTGGGATGCGCTCGTGGCCGCGCACAGCCGCGCGCTCGCGAGCGTGAGCAGGGATATCGCGGGGGCGATCGGGGGTAGTGGGCTCAAGTAGAAGCGCCCCTCACAGCACCAGCTTCGCCGCCTCATCGAACGCCGCGCCCGCGGGCGGCACATCGCGCCGCGCGATCCGCACGATCTCCACCGCGCGCGTCTGCGGCGGCTGCGTCGGCAAGTGCGCAAGCTCGATCGCGATGTCGGCGTGCGGCTCGTCGCAGCGCGTTTCCATCAGCAGGTTCATCTGATTCAGACACAGCTCGCGATGCGTGACGGAAATCAGCGCCGCCGGCTCGGCGAGCAATTCGACGATGGTCTGAAGCTGCATCTCGATGGAATCGGCGAGCGAGCCGAGTGCCGAGAGCGCGGCTTCGTTCTCCTCGAAATCGCGCTGCAGCCGCGTGGCGTCGCCGGCCAGATCCGTCGATGCAATCAGGCCGCTCATGCCCGCGCCGCGCCGGCCGAGCATCTGCATGCGCGCGGTCAGCAACGCGCGATGTTCCTGCAGCGCGTCGCGCCGCGCGTCGTTGTGCGCGACGCGCGACATCGCTTCCAGCACGAACTGCTCGACGATCCGCTGCACGAGATCGCGTCTGAGCGCTTCGTCCGTTCCGTTGCAAAAGCGCATGCGCTTGTCGTCGAAGCTGACCGCCGTGCGCGCGACGTCCGAACGCAACGCGCCGCCCTCCACCGCCGCGACGAGCACCTTCCGCTCGACGAGCGTCGCGCCCAGCACCGCGAACCCATGATCGGCGGCAATGTTGCCGTCGAACCAGCCGCGCACATCGTGCGATTCGCCGATCACGCGCGCGACGTCGTCCGGCGTCGCGAACTTCGCGCGCAGATACGGATCGTCCGCCCATGCCGCCGGTGTCGCGTCGCGCGGCGCGGGCAGCGCCGCGACGAGTTCCCGCGCGTGATCCAGCGTCTTGCCGACGACCGGCGCGAGCCGCGACTCATAACGGCTCGCGAGGCGCACCTGAGGCGCGACCGCGACGATGCGGCCGAGCGCCTCCTTGACATCCTCGCGCGAACTCGCGTTATCGCGCCGGAACAGCCAGTTGAACATGCTTATCCCATGATATGCACGCCGCCGTCCACGTACAGCGTCTCGCCGGACATGCGCCGGGCGAAAGGCGTCGCGAGGAACGCGCAGGTAAAGCCGACGTCCATGATGTCGACCAGCTCGCCGAGCGGTGCACGCTGTGCGGCTTCGGTCAGGAGCAGGTCGAAGTCCTTGAGTCCCGATGCCGCGCGCGTCTTGAGCGGCCCCGGCGAAATAGCATGCACGCGAATGCCCTGCGGACCGAGCTCGTAGGCGAGATAGCGCGCGCACGCTTCGAGCGCGGCCTTCACCGGGCCCATTACGTTGTAGTTCGCGACGACCTTGTTCGCGCCGTGATAGCTCATCGTGAACATCGCGCCGCCGTCTTTCATCAGCGGCGCCGCGAGCCGCGCCATGCGGACGAACGAATGGCAGGAAATGTCCATCGCCTTCGCGAAGCCTTCGGCGGAACAGTTCAGCAGGCCGCCCTGCAGATCGTCCTTCGGCGCCCACGCGATCGAGTGCACGAGAATATCGAGCTTGCCCCACTCGCTCGCGATACGCTCGAACACCGCTTCCAGTTCCTCCTGGCTCGACGCGTTCAGCGGCATGAAGATCGGCGCTTCGAGGGCTTGCGCGTGCGGCTCGACGTAAGGCCGCGCTTTCTCGTCGGCATACGTGATGGCGAGATCGGCGCCCAGTTCGCGGAACGCTTTCGCGCAACCATAGGCGATCGAATGCTCGTTGGCGATGCCGGTGACGAGCGCCTTCGCGCCCTTCAGCACGGGCTGCGGGACATTCAATGTCATGCGGATGCTCCTTCGCGTTTGTCATCGATCAGCGCGAGCGTGTGGCGCGCGATCATGAGTTCTTCGTTGGTCGGAATCACCCATGCGCTCACCTTGCTCGACGCCGTGCTGATGCGCGGGCCGCCGCTCGCATTGGCTTCTGTATCGAGTTCGATGCCCCACCACGCCGCTTCTTCGCACACGCGTTGTCGTATCTCCTTCGAATGCTCGCCGATGCCCGCCGTGAACACGATTGCGTCGAGCCCGTGCAGCGCCGCGCTCATCGAGCCGAGCTCGCGGCCGATGCGATGCACGTAAAGATCGATCGCGAAGCGCGCGCGTTCGTCGCTGCTCGCGAGCAGCGCGCGCATGTCGCCCGACACGCCCGACACGCCGAGCAATCCCGACTGGCGATACAGCATGTCTTCGATCTCGCGCGCGTTCATGCCGAGCTCGTCGAGCATGTAAAGAACCACGCCCGGATCGAGATTGCCGCAGCGCGTGCCCATCATGAGACCGTCGACGGCGGTGAAGCCCATCGTGCTGGCGACGCTCTTGCCCGCGTGCATCGCGCACAGGCTCGCGCCGTTGCCCAGATGCGCGACGACCGTGCGCCCGCGCGCGGCATCGGGTGCAACATCCGGCAGGGCACTCGCGATGTATTCGTACGAGAGACCATGAAAGCCGTAGCGCCGCACGCCGTTCTTCGTGATCGATTCGGGCAGCGCGAACGCCTGCGCGAGCGGCGCCTGCGTCGAATGAAAGGCCGTGTCGAAGCACGCGACCTGCGGCAGGCCCGGATTGCGCTCGGCGACGATGCGTATCGGCCTCAAGTTATGCGGCTGATGCAGCGGCGCGAGCGGTGTGAGCTTGTCGAGTTCGTCGAGCACTTCGGGGCTCGTCAGTACGGGCTTCGTGAAACGCGCGCCGCCGTGCACCACGCGATGCCCCACGCCGACCAGACGATGCCCCGCGCCATGCCCGCGCAGATACGCGCCCAGATGCGCGATCGCTTCGGCATGTTGCAGCTTCGCGCCTTCGCCCCATGAATGCTCCGCGGACTTCTCGCCTCGCCTGTCGTAAGCGACGAAATGCGGCGCGCTGAACAGCGCTTCAACCTGTCCGTGCGTGACGAGTTCGAGCGCGTCGCCTTCGACATCGAACGCGCTGAACTTGATGCTCGACGAGCCCGCATTGAGAACCAGAATCACATCGGCCATGGAATCACCCCACTACTTGCGCTTCTTCGCGGCGCTTCGACGCCACGAGCGATGCGATCGCGCACGATGCGAGCCGCGATTGCAGCGAATCGGCGCGGCTCGTCAGAATGATCGGCACGCGCGCGCCGAGCACGATGCCGGCCGCATCCGCATTCGCGAGAAAAGACAGACTCTTCGCGAGCATGTTGCCCGCTTCGAGGTCCGGCACGATCAGCACGTTCGCGCGCCCCGCGACGGGCGAATCGATCTTCTTCGTATGCGCCGCTTCGAGGTCGATGGCATTGTCGAGCGCGAGCGGCCCGTCGACGAGCGCGCCCGTGATCTGATGACGATCGACCATCTTGCAGAGCGCGGCGGCCTCCAGCGTCGACGGCACCTTCGGGTTCACCGTTTCCATCGCCGAGAGAATCGCGACGCGCACTTCCGCGAAACGCAGCGCGTGGCCGAGATCGATCGCGTTTTGCAGGATGTCGACTTTATCGGCGAGCGTCGGCGCGATGTTGATGGCCGCGTCGCTGATGATGAGCACGTCGTCGTGCCCCGGCACATCCATGATGAAGCAATGCGACACGCGCCGCGACGTGCGCAGTCCGCCTTCGCGCTTCACGACCGCGGCCATGACTTCGTCGGTGTGCAGGCTGCCTTTCATGAGCGCTTCGGCCTTCGCCTCGCGCACGAGTTCCACCGCCTTTTCGGCAGCGGCGTGGCTGTGCGGCGCATCGACGATCGGAAAGCCCGCGATGTTGAGGCCGCATTCTTCCGCCACCTCGCGAATGCGATCGCGTGGCCCGACGAGCTGCGGCGCGATCAGACCCATCTCGTGCGCCTTCACCGCGCTTTCGAGCGATGTCCGGTCGCAGGGATGCACGACCGCCACCGCGAGCGGCGGCAACGCCTGGCAAACCTCGATGAGCCGTACATATTTTTCGCGCGGCTGATTCATTTCACCCTCCGTAGTTACGTGTGATGCAACGCCCGAACATCAGTGCGCGGGCGCGGAACGTCTTGGCGCGCGCGCAGCCTTGACCGGCAGCGCCGCGCGGATGCGCGCGAGCATGTCGTGCTGCGCGGCCGTCGGCTCGAAGCCCTGCATGCGGCTGTCGTCGTGCAGCTTGTCGAAGAGCGTGAGGAGCTTCTTGCGGTCGTCGCTGTCGTCGAGCAGACCGGGCAACGACGCGAGCGCCTGCTCGGGCTCGTAGCGCACGATGATTTCCTGTTCGCCGCGAATGCGCCGCCATTCGTCGCGCGGCATCTGCGGCAAATACTCCGCATAGTCGGCCGCGAGTTCCTGACGCAGCACCATGCGCGTGAGCGGCAACGGCTCGTCGTGACGCATGAGCAGGCACGCGACGCGCGCGACGGCTTCCGCGTATCCGCCGTGCGCAACCGACGCGAGCGCTTCCTGAACGAACGGCAGATCGCGCGGATCGGTCCGATTTTCTTGCGTCTCGCGTTCCTGCACGCGCTGTGCCGGCAGCAGGTTGCCGTACACGGAGAAGAACATCGCTTCGGTCGTGGCGTCGCGCATCGCACGATAGAAGTCGAGGCTCGCGCTGATCATGTCGGAGCCGCAATGCTCCGCACGGCGCAACGCGTCGCGTTCGGTGTCGGGCTTGCGCGTGGCCTTCACCGCTTCCGCCGCCGGGCCGAGCCATGCAAGCCACGGATTCAGATCGGAGAACATCCAGCGCTGCGCGCGCAACGGATGGAACGCGCGCAGCATCGTCGCGGTCGCGTCGTTGGCCATTGCCTGAACGAAGGGTTGCGCGAACAGTTCGTACGCACGCTGATTGAAATCCGATACCTGTTTCACCGCTTCGAACGGCAGTTCGTCGATACGCTCGAAACGGTTGAAGCGCGCGGTCACGTCTTCGAGACGTCGCTCGTGAAAGCTCACGTCGTATTCGGTCTTGCCGTTCGCGTTCTTGCGTTCGGCGATCTCCATGCCGTACAGCCCCGGCGGAAACGATTCGATCGCTTCCAGCACCGATGCGATCTGCGTGTATTCCTTCTTCGCGACCTTGCCGCTCACGAAGATGCCGAGATGCCCGATGCTCTTGTGCATCAGTCCGACGATCACCTGCCCGCGTGCCTTGATCTCGTCGGTGCTGCCGTAGATATCCGCGACCCAGTTGAAGGCCTGTTGCGGCGGCGTGATGTTGTCGCCCATCGAAGCGAAGAGAATGATCGGCGATTTGATCGCGCGCAGATCGAACGATGCGCCCGACGCGCCGCGCACTTCGCCCGACCACAGCTTGTTGCCGACGAAAAGATTGCGCGTGATCCATTCGATCTCTTCGCGGTTCATCAGGTAATAGCCGCCCCACCAGCGCTCGAAGTCGAGAAAGCGCGGCGGTTCGGTGTCGATCTTGTCGAACAGCGTGTAGTACTTGTCCCAGAAACTGTTCGCCGGATTCAGGTTCTCGAAGTTCTCGACGAGATACGCGCCGTCGAACTTGCCGTTGCCGAGATCGGCCGTCAGCGAAGCGAGCCACGTCCCGCCGAGCATGCCGCCCGAGTAGCGCATCGGGTTGTCGCCCTCGCCTTCGCTCCACGCGCCGCTCCAGTACGACATCGGCGCGCCGTTGATGACGAGCGGACCGGTATCGTCGGGCTGCGAGCTCGCGAGCATCATCGCGGCCCAGCCGCCCTGGCAATTGCCGACGATAGCGGGCTTCGGGCTGTCCGGATGCATCTCGCGCACATGCTTCACGAACTGCTGCTCGGCCGCGCATACGTCGAGCAGCGTCTGGCCGGGCTGCGGGTCGCGAAAGAACGTGACGAAGTACACCGGATGACCCGCGCGCAACGCGACGCCGACTTGCGAATCGTCCTTGAATCCGCCGATGCCCGGACCATGCCCCGCACGCGGATCGATGATGAGATACGGCCGCTTCAGCGGATCGATGACTACGCCTTCGGGCGGCACGATACGCAACAGCGCATAGTTCACCGGCCGCGCGAACGTGCGTCCGTCGAGCAGCATTTCATGCGCGAAATGCAGCACCGGTTCGAGACCGCGCTTCGCCTGCTCGATGAAGTTGTTGCCGCGCTGACGCAGCGTGTCCCAGAAGAGCACCGTGCGCTGCATGACATCGACCGCATAGTCGAAGCCGTTGAAACGATCAGCCTCGCCGTTGCCGAGGACACGCACGCCTGCTTCGCGCGCGCGCTCGCTGAATTGATGCTGCGCAAGCTCCGCGCGCTTCTGATAAACGCGTGTGACCTTTTCCGCGATTTTCTGGCTGCGCGCTAGTTGATCTGCATACGTCATGACGTGATCTCCGCGAGGGAACGTGCAAGGGACAACGCAGGAAGCAGATGCATCGGCGGCCATGATGAACGCATGGTCCGATGACTTGGATACCATCATCAAAATATATGCGCAATGTGCGACAAGCAGGTGGCAAAAATTCGCGACTCAACGACGCGCGACTTCATCGCCATTGCGCGAAACAATCTCCTGATACTTCGCGACGACATGTTCGAGGTTGTAGAACATGCGCGCTTCGCCGAGCAGCGCGCCGAGCGGCGAGCGCCGCACCGCCGCGAGCACGCCCGGATTCAGGCCCGCGAGCCAGAGCGTGGTGCCGTTCGCGGCGAGGCGCGCTTCGGCTTCGATCATCATCTTGAGCGCGGTGTATTCGACATCGAAGACCCGGCTCAGATCCAGCACGACGATCTTCGCGTCGGAATCGCGCACGAGCGGGCGGATCTTTTCGGCGACACGTTGCGCATTCGCGAAGAATATCCGCCCTTCGGGACGCAGCAGCAATAAGCCGGGAAACGCTTCGTCGTCCGGATGCCGCGACGAAGCGCGCCGGAACACGTTGGTTCCCGGTATCCGCTTCAATGCGTACACAGGCGGATTGGACACCTGATGCGCGAGCGCGAAGAGCGACACGACGATCGCCACCACGATGCCTTCCAGCGTTCCGAACAACACGACGCCCGCGCATGCCGTGAGCGCCCACACGAATTCGGTGCGGCGAATCTTCAGGATCGCGCGGAATTCGGCGGGGCTGAAAAGCCCGATCGAATAGAACACGACGACGGCCGCGAGCGTCGCGTGCGGCATCAGCGCCATGAGCGGCGCGAACAGCAGCATGACGGCGAGCGCGAGCGCCGCGGTCACGAGTCCCGCGAGTTGCGTGCGCGCGCCCGCCTGCCGGTTGACGGCCGTCTGGCTCGTTCCGCCGCCTGAGACCATCGCGCCGAAAAGCGCGCCGGCCGCGTTCGCGAGGCCGGTCGCGAGCAGTTCGCGGTTCGCGTCGGGCGCGGGTTCGTCGTTGCGTGCGAACGCCCGCGCCGCCGCGATGCTTTCGGTGAAGCTCATCAACGCGATGCCGAGCGCGTCCGGCCACAGCTTCAATGCAAGCGACAGATCCGGCCGTGTCCACGACGGCAATCCCGCCGGCACCGCGCCGACCGTTTCGACGCCGTGCGCGCGCAGACCGAACGCGGCCACCGCGACGATCGCCGCCGCGACGACGAACAACGGCGCGGGCGCGCGCGGTGCGAAGCGTTCGAGCGCGATGAGCGCGGCGAGCGTCGCCAACGCGAGCGCGAGCGTGCTCGCCGACAGATGCGGCAAGCCCGCGACGAACGCGCCGACGTTGTGAAAGAACGATCCCTTCGGATAGTGAATGCCGAAGAGCTTCGGCAACTGATCCACGACGATGACGATCGCCACGCCCGCCTTGAAACCGACGAGCACCGGCTCGGAAATGAAGTTCGCGACGAACCCGAGACGCAGGCACGCCCCCGCGACGAGCATGATGCCGACGAGCATCGTCAGCGTCGCGTTGGCGACGGCGAGCGCGTGCGGATCGCCATTCGCGACGGTCGCGCCGAGCGCGTTCGCCGCGAGAATCGCGAGCGTGGTCGTCGTGCTGACGGACAGCGCGCGCGACGTGCCGACGAACGCGTAGACGATCATCGGCACGCAGGCCGTGTAGAGGCCGACCTGAACCGGCAGGCCCGCGATGGTCGCGTACGCGAGCGCCTTCGGTATGACGACCGCCCCCGCCGTCAGGCCCGCGACGATATCGGCGCGCGCCCACGGCTTCTCGTAACGAAACAGCCATTCGGGCGCGATGGACGCGCGATGCGGCATGACGATCCCGCGTTCCAAAGTCGCGCTAAAAACGCTCGGGCACGTAGCGCAGCGGCCGATCGCTTTCGCGATACCCCTCCGCCTTCTGGCGCTTCGGCAACTTCACCTTTTCGCGCGGCACGGCCTTGTACGGGATATTCGCGAGCAGATGGCTGATGAGATTCAGGCGCGCGCGGCGCTTGTCGTCGGAACGCACGACGTACCACGGCGCCTGTTCCGTGTCGGTGGCCTCGAACATGTCGTCGCGAGCGCGCGAGTAGTCGTACCAGCGGCTGTAGGAACGCAGGTCCATCGGCGAGAGCTTCCAGATCTTGCGTTCGTCGTGGATGCGTTCCTCGAGACGCCGCGTCTGCTCTTCCTGACCGACCTCGAGCCAGTACTTGAGCAGAATCACGCCCGAATCGATGATCGCGCGCTCCACGAGCGGCACGCCTTTCAGAAAGGTTTTCGCCTGGTCCTCGGTACAGAAGCCCATCACGCGTTCGACGCCCGCGCGGTTGTACCAGCTTCGGTCGAAAAGCGTGATCTCGCCCGCGGCGGGCAGATGCGGCAGATAGCGCTGCACGTACATCTGCGTCTTTTCGCGCTCGGTGGGCGCGGGCAGCGCAACCACGCGGAAGATGCGCGGGCTCACCCGCTCGGTAATCGCCTTGATCGTGCCGCCCTTGCCCGCGCCGTCGCGTCCCTCGAACACGACGCAGACTTTCGCGCCCGTGTAGACGGCCCATTCCTGCAGCTTCACGAGTTCCACATGCAGGCGCGCAAGCTCTTTTTCGTACTGTTTCCTGTTCAGGCGCTCATGCACGCCCGCGCCTTCACGCACGCCTCTCGATTCGCCGACAGCCCTCTCTTCGTTCATTGCTGTCTCCCGATATTTTTGGATGCCATCCGCGCGGACGAATCGAGTCCGCCGTCGCGACGATGCGCGCGGCACATGGTCGCGGACCCGTCATGACGCCGTCAGGTTTCGTTGCGCTCGGGCACGACCTGCACCACGAGCGTGCGGTTCTTCCAGAACATGTTGTGGATGCGCGGCTGAAAGGTGCGCAGCACGTGCGGCTCGATCGAATCGAAGGTGACGACCGCGGCCGGATGCTCGCCGGTACCCGTCACGCGCTGAATCGAATCGTAGGGTGGAAAGCCGTAGCGGCAGAGAAATTCCCTGATTTCGTCGTCGGTCGTGGACTCTTCCACGTTGCCTATCCAGAGATCGCCCATTGCAAGATTCTCCGTTGAGTTGTGCGACGTTTCTTCGACTAATACACCAACGGACGGCTCAGGTCGACCCATCTCGCTTGGCCGATTTGCGCTGCGCGAGCGGATTCAGCGCGACGACGAAAGTCACGATCCCGATGCCGAGCACCCACATGCCGTAACGGAATTCGAGTTTCATGTCGTACAGAAGGCCGTGGATCGTGAAATACAGCCCGGCGAGCCAGATGAACACGCCAATCGAGGCAACCACCATGCGCGGCTCGTTCAGTCTCATCGATGTCTCCCGGAAGCGGTGCGCGAGATAGCTTCAGTTTAGGAAAACTTCCGTCGTCCTGTGAACACACTCGTGTGCAATGACCTTGGCGCGCCGCGATCGTTAGGCTACATTTCCCGCGTATGGCGGAGCAGCAAATGCAACGCATGACCAACTAAACCAATTAACGTTCTGACGCGCCCCGCAGATGCAAAAGCCAACCCCTTTCCCGACCAGGTTGCGAAATTTCGTGATGCTCTTCGTCCTCGCTGCCGCGCCCTGCGCCGCGCTGGCGCAGGGCGCGCCGGACCGCGCGGTCGTCGGCGCAAACGTCAAGCAGTATGCGAATTCCGTGCTCGCGATCATGTCGTACACCGCGGTGCCGGATGTCACGACAAGTTCACTGTCGATCAATAGCGGCACGACCGGCAATCCGGGCTTCGGTCAGACGCAACTCGGCGGCGGCTTTACCCTCAGCAATTCGTTTCCGCTCTACCTCGAAGGCACGCTCGCGTACAGCCGCTACGATCCGACCTTCATCGCGACCGACGGCGACCAGCAGCGCGCGGTGCCTGCGAAATGGAACACGTTCAGCACGACGGTTGGCGTCGGCTGGGACTTCCCGATCACGAGCGAGCTGAAATTTCGCCCGATCATCAACGGCATGATCGGCCGCGTCGCGAGCGATGCGCGCATCGCGCAGACGGTGTTCAATCACGTCGCCAACACCAATCTGCAGTTCCTCGAGGACGGCGCGCTCAATGCGTACGGCGTCGGCGGCTCGCTGATGCTCGATCTCGAGCATTATCGCGAGCACTACGAGGTCGATGTCGAACTGCGCGCAACCGATATTTATCTACGCAGCTTCGGCAGTTCCTCGGAAGCGGTGCAAGGCTCCGCGACCGCGCAGCAGTTCAGCCTGTGGGCGCGCTGGCGTGCGCCCACAGGCTTCGCCGCGCTCGACAGGCCGGTGCGCTACGTGCTCGAAACCGCGTACTCGCATTACTTCGGCGACAGCGCGGGCGTGCTCGGCTTCAACGATCTGACATCGCTCGGCGTCGGGCTCGAACTGGACAGCAGCAAATATCCTGTCGTCATCACGCGCACGCGCGCGATGGTGCGCTACGTGTTCGGCCACAACGTGCACGGCGTGTCGTTCGGTCTCGCCGTCAGCTTCTAGCGCGCGCCGTTCAAAGCACGTTGCGCTGGCTCGGATCGTATTTCGGATCGGGCTGCTTCTGCGTCTGCCGGAGCACGCCCTGAGCGTCGAAATAGAAATGGAACAGCATGTGGTCGATGTTGTTCTCCAGGTATCGATACGTCCACACCTCGCGATCCATCCGCTTGAAATAGGCCGTCTCGAACGGGCGTCCGAACGCGATCATCACGTCGTTGCGCGTCCACTTGTTGACCTCGGCGCGGTAGAACTCGTTTTCCTGAAGCACTTGCCGAACACTGACCGTATTGCCCGACGCATCGAGATCGACGGCCGTGGTCGTCGATCCCATCGGCTGCGTGGGCCACATCAGACGCTTGCCGCCGTTCGGCAGGTCGTAGGTTTCCTTCGGCGGCCCGAGCCTGGCGACGATCGCCTGCTGATCCATGCCGGGCTGCACGCGCTGTTCCGGCTGCGCGCAACCGGCGAGCGCGAGCGCGACGGCGCACGCGCCGTGCGTCAGCGCGAATGCAAAGCGTTTTTTCATGGGTCTCTCCCGCGTCCGCCACGGTTGGTGGCGCCTTATTTTGTCATGGCGGGTTCCACGGATATGGCGAACGCTTCCGTATAAACGGCCTTCACCTGATCGCCCTTCTTGACGCGCTTCAGGCGCTCGGGATCCTGAACGTGCAGATCGACCGTCTCGCCGCGCGGCCCGCGCAGCGTCACGGTCTTCGCATGACGATCGACGGCGATCACATCGGCGATGATCGTCACTTCGCGCCCGACCTCGCCGCCCGGCTTCGCGCCCGGCGCCGCGCGCTCGGCCGAGTCGCTCTCGGAACGCGACGGCTGCGTCTTCTTGTCGAGCAGGCTCAGCGTCAACGACTCGCGGTACTGCGCGGTGACGACATCGCCGACTGCGAGCTGATCGAAGTTGCGCGCTTCGTTCGTGACTTCCAGTTCCATCACCTTGCCGGCGTTCGTTTTCAGCGTGACGGTGCGCGTCGCCGGATCGATGCCGACGATCGTCGCCGTCACCTTCGCGACGCCCTGCACCGTCGCGCCGTCCGGGTTTCGCACGACGCTGACGTCGGCCTGAGGATCGGCGGTGGGATCGGCTGCAAAGGCGCTTGCGGATAGCGCAAGGCATGACAAGACAACGAGGCTGACGCGTTTCATGTTCGCGCTCCTTTTGTTCTATCGATACCGCGATGACGTTACTGGATCGTGTAACCGCGTCCCTGCATGCACGCCGACCACGCGCGATAGTACGTCTGCATCGCGCCCTGGCTCTGCGCCTGCGCGTTGGATTCCTGCGCCCGCTTGTTCTGCCGTGCGCGCATGCCGCCGGCCATCGTGCCCGTCGCCGCGCCGATGGCCGCGCCCTTGCCCGCATCGCCCGCGATCGCACCGATCACCGCGCCGCCCGCCGCGCCGCGCGCCGCGCCGCCGACGCGCTCGCCGCCGCCCACAGCCGGTCCGCCTTGCGGTGGCGGCGCCGCCGATGCCGTCGCCGGGTCGATGCCCGTGTTGCTCTTCGCCCAGCTGTAGCACGCGCCGTCGTCGCTTTGCTGCTTCTGCGCGCTCTGTCCCTTGGCCGGATAAGCGATCGGCTTGCTCTGCGCAATAGCGTCGAGCGCCATCACGGCGATCACGATGGCGCAGCCGGCACGCAATCTCGTTGCATTCATGGCGACTCCTTGCCTGATTTCCAGAGTTGGCGATTCAAGATTCTTTTGATACACGACGCCGTCGTTATTGACAATGAAAGTCATCGCGCCGCTTGCGCCGGATTGCACGCGATAGTCTGCAATACAGACCACTCCGGATTCAGGAAGCGAACGCGTGAAGAACCTCTGACCAGAACAGCAAATTTTGTATTCTCGTGTTGCCGTTTGTAGCTTGATGCGCGCCGGACGCAGCGCCGCGAAAAACATGCATATTCGAAGATATGCGAACGTCCTGGCGAATTCAAGAATCGCCGCATAGGTGTTTGTTCGCTGATTTGTCGAACGACTCGGGCTTTTAATTACCCGCCTAAAGCGATGATCGCCATCGTCAGAAGCACGCCGAGCGCCATCATCGCGAGACCGGCTTTCCAGCCGCGCCAACCCGCATAACCGCCCAGCGCGAAGCCGCAGCAAAACAGCATCGCGAGCGTGAGCACGCGCGATATGAAGAGCGCGGTCGGAACGTGCTTGACGAGAACAAAAGGCGCGGCGACCGGAAACGTCGACAGTACGATGATGACGAAGATGCCCAGCGCCGCGAGAAAATCGTCGCGCACGAAGCGCGCGCGTTCCGGCAGGCTGTCGCTCGCGGCGATGCGCTTGCGGATGGATTCGAGATCGTCGTCGGAGATGAACGGATCGAGCGTCGCGGATACTCTCTCGCGCAACATGCGCACGCCCGCCGCCGCGTCGCGCTCGCGCTGGATCGCAAGCGCGAGCGCGTGCCTGCGCGCGCGGTCCGCGATCGTGCGAACGAGATACATGACGGCATCGGCGAGACCCCACGCGAGATTGCAGCCGAGCGCCGTGTAGAGCATCTTGTGTCCCGCCGCCTCGCCGCCCGTCGCCGCCGATACCGTGCCGACAAACGTCAGCGCCATGAAGAGGCCGAAGCACAGCTCCGACACGCGATCGACGGTGTCGAGCACCGGCGCTCGCGTGCGTTTGCCCGGCGAAGTCTCGTCGTGCATGAGCGCGCGGCTATCCGACCTTCACCTCGTTTTCCAGGGGTTGATTGTTCTCGAAAGCCGTGATGCTCTGCAGCGTGGTTTCGCAGATCGTCGTCAACGCTTCGCGCGTCAGATAAGCCTGATGCCCCGTCACGATCACATTCGGAAACGACACGAGCCGCTGGAAAACGTCGTCGGTGATGATTTCGCTCGAGAGATCGCGGAAGAAGAGATCGGCTTCCTGTTCGTAGACGTCGATTGCGAGGCCGCCCAGTTGTCCCGTCTTCAGCGCTTCGATCACCGCTTCGGTGTCGATCAGTCCGCCGCGGCTCGTATTGACGAGCAACGCGCCGTGCTTCGAACGCTTGAGCGATTCCGCGTTGATGATGTGATGCGTCTCTGGCGTCAGCGGGCAAAAGAGCGCGACGATGTCCGCCTTCTCGCCGATCTCGCCGGACGTCGCGTAACGCAACCCGAGCGCCTCGAACTGTTTCGACGGATACGGATCGTAGCCGATCACGTTGCAGCCGAAGCCCTGCATGATCTTCGCGAACACGCAGCCGATCTTGCCCGTTCCCACGACCGCGACGGTTTTGCCGTACAGATCGAAACCGATGAGGCCGTCGAGCGAGAAGTTCGAATCGCGCGTGCGGTTGTATGCGCGATGCACTTTGCGATTGATCGCGAGCAAGAGCGCGACCGCGTGCTCCGCGACCGAGTTCGGCGAATAGTTGACGACGCGAACCACCTTGATGCCGAGCTTCGCGGCGGCCGCGAGATCGACGTTGTTGAAGCCGGTGCAGCGCAGCGCCACGAGACGCGTGCCGCCTTTGTGCAGCGCTTCGAGCACTTCGGCATTCGCCGTATCGTTGACGAAGATGCAGACCGCGCCGTAGCCCGCCGCGAGCTCGACGGTGTCCATGTCGAGCGACATGTCGTGGTACCGGAGCTTGTGGTTTTCCTTCTTGTTCGCCTGGTCGATGTACTGACGCTCGTAAGGGGTCGAACTATAGATCGCCACTTCCATGATGCACTCCTTGAAAATTGTATTGACGGGCCGGCCAAGAGCCTAACCCGCGGCCAGCGATATGGCGATCTGCACGAATAACACCTTGACGATGGTCATCGACGGAAAAATCATCGCGTACATGATGTCCGGCTGATCCGTCGGCGCGACGCGGTTCGCGAACGCGAGGATCGCCGGATTGCCGGTCGCGCCGCAGATCACGCCGATCGACGTGTCGAACGGCAGCCTGAAAATCCACAGGCAGCATATCGCCGTGACCGCGACGAGCACGAATACCGTGATGATGCTGAAGACCAGCAGAATCGGCCCGGCGGTGCCAACGGTGTCGACGAACTTCGGCCCGCACGAAATGCCCACTTGCGCGAGAAAAATCGTGAGGCCGAGATTGCGCAAGACGAGATTCGCGGACAGCGGCATCACCCAGACGAACGGCCCGTTGCGGCGCGCCTTGCCGAGACACAGCGCGACCAGGAGCAGCGCGGCGAGACCCAGACTGAACGCGCCGAGGCCGGGAATCGGCAGCGGAATCGCGCCGGCCAGCAAGCCCAGCGCCGCGCCGATGCCGAGGCAGATGAAGCTCAGGTCCGCCGTGCCCTTGATCGAATCGCCGAAGAACGTCCGCATGGTCGCCTGATGCGCGCGATTGACGAGCAGCCCGACGCGATCGCCCGCTTCGAGGATGAGATCGGGCGTCGAGAGCATGTCCGCGTCGCCGCGCCGCACGTGCGCAATGGCGCAGTTCACGCCATCGGGAAAGCGGATGTCGCCGAGCGCCATGCCGACGACCGCCGGATTCGACGCGAACACGCGCATGTAGTCGAGGTCCTCGCGATGGCTCGTCATGCGGCCCGGCTGCATTTCGCCGCAGAGCGCGGCGGCTTCTTCGAGCAGACGGCGATCGGTGCTCGTGGCGAGCAGCACGTCGTCGGCGCGCAGCGTGAGGTCGGCGGCGGGCAACTGATTGTGATGCGCGCGCCGCACCGCCGCGATCGCCACGCCCGAGGGCAGCCGGCTCGACAGCTCCGACAACCTGAGGCCGATGAGGCCCGCGTTTCGCAGCGCGATTTCGGCCGTTTCGAGTATCTTCGCGGGCGGCTTCTGAATCTTTACCTTCAGCGCAACGTTGAGCAGATAGATGAGCAGGATCGGCCCAGCGACGCCGAACGGATAGGAAATGCTGTACGCGACGGCCGCATCGTTGCTTTTCATCGATGCGATCGCGACCTGCAGGCTCGCCGTGCTGGTTCCGCTGCCGGCGAACATGCCGAGCGCATCGGCGAGCTTGATGCCGAAGTGGATGAAGCCGCACGCCACGAGGCCCGCGACGATCACGCCGACGCACGCGGCGATGTTCGCCTTCATGCCCTCGCGGCTCGTTAGTCCGCGAAAGAACTGCGCGCCGTACTGAATGCCGATGCCGTATAGAAACAGCAGCAGCCCCAGCGTGCCGAGCAACGGCGGCGGTGCGGACTTCGGCGCGAATGCGCCGATCGCGAGCCCGACGAACAGCACCGCGCCGGAGCCGAGGGCCACGCCTTTGATGTTGATTTCACCGATCAGATAGCCCAGCGCGATCGTCAGAAAAAGCGCGAACAACGACTGATTCTCGAGGAAGGTTCTGACTGCATCCATGCCGCCTCCTGTGGGTGGACAAAGCAACTCGGCAGTACACGAACATTAAAGGCGCTTTGCGTCGCACAGTCCAGCACCGCCGTGCGCATTCAACGGGACTGAAGCACGACGACGCTGCGCGCCTCGACGCGGCACGCACCGCGCGCGACGAGCGCCGTTTCGACATTCGGAACAATGTCGTTCGGCGATTCGGCAGATGTATCGACGACGCGCAGCCAGCTCGAATTGTCCACCGCCGGCAGCGCGGCCTCGCGCGCATCGTCGTTCATGTTGAGGACGATGTGCAGCATCGGCTCGCCCGGCGCGTGGCCCGCGAGCGTGAACGCCACGAAGCGCGCGCCGGGGTCGTGCCACGCGGGCGCATCGAGACGTTCGCCGTGCCATGCGACATCGGGATGCGTCTGTCCGTTCGCCGGACGTCCCGTCAGAAAGCGTCGGCGGCGCAGGCTCGCGTGACGCTTGCGCAGCGCGATCATCTCGCGCGTGAAACGCAACATGTCGCGCGCGTCGTCGGAAAGTTGCCAGTCCATCCACGAAAGCGCGTTGTCCTGACAGAACGCGTTGTTGTTGCCGCGCTGGCTGCGCAGGAGCTCGTCGCCGGCGAGAAGCATCGGCACACCTTGGCTCAGCAGCAGGATCGCGATGAAGTTGCGCGCCTGCCGAAGCCGCAGTTGGATGATCGCGGGATCGTCCGTCTCGCCTTCCGCGCCGCAATTCCACGACAGATTGTCGTTGCTGCCGTCTCGGTTGTCCTCGCCGTTCGCCTCGTTGTGCTTCGCGTCGTAGCTGACGAGATCGGCGAGCGTAAAGCCGTCATGGCACGTCACGAAGTTGATGCTGTTCGCGGGCAGCCGGCCATCGTCCTCGTAGAGGTCCGCGCTGCCCGCGATGCGCGTGCACACTTCGCCGACGACGCCCGGCTCGCCGCGCACGAAGCGCCGGATCGCGTCGCGATAACGCCCGTTCCACTCGGACCAGTCCATGCCGGGGAACGTGCCGACGTGATAAAGACCGCCCGCATCCCAGGCTTCGGCGATCAACGGCACGCGCGCGAGGATCGGCGATGCTTCCATCGCCCAGGGTAACGGCGGCGTGCGCAGCAATTCGCCGTGCTCGCCGCGAGCAAAGACGCTCGCGAGATCGAAGCGGAAGCCGTCGACGCCGAGTTCGCGCACCCAGTATTCGAGGCAACGCATGATGAACGCCGACACCAGCGGATGATTGCAATTGACCGTATTGCCGCAGCCCGTGTAATCGAGGTATCGCCGCGAATCGTTCGGGTCGGACTGATAGAAGGCGTCGTTGGCGAAGACCTTGAAGTGGATCAGCGGGCCGTTGTTGCCCGCCTCCGACGTGTGATTGAACACGACATCGAGCAGCACGCGAATGTCCGCCGCGTGCAATGCGTCGACGAGTTCGCGGAATTCCTGCGGCGCCCGCGCGGGCTCGACGCAATAGCGCGGATGCGGGCTATAGAAGCCATATGTGCTGTAGCCCCAATAGTTGCGAAGTCCGCGCTCGGCGGCGAAGGCGGGAAGGTCCTGTTCGTCGAAGGCCATCACGGGAAGCAGTTCGACATGCGTGACGCCGAGCGCCTTCAGATAGGGAATCTTTTCGATGAGACCTGCGAACGTGCCCGGATGACGCACGCCGCTCGACGCATGCCGCGTGAAGCCGCCGACATGCAGTTCGTAGATGATCGCGTCGTCGAGCGTGCGGATGTCCACGTCGTCGACGGGCCGATTCAACGGCTCCGTCACGATGCCTCTGAGCGACGCGTGTTCGGCGGCGTGCACAGCGGCGGCCTGCGCGCGATCGTAGAAGCGGTCGCTCACGCCGCGCGCTTGCGGATCGAGCAGTTCCTTCCGGCTCGCGGCTTCGTCGCTCATCTGGGGCACGTCGAGCGGGCCGTATGCGCGCCACGTATAGCAGCAACGCAGCGGCAGATCTTCGACGAACACATGCCAGAAGAAATACGTGCGGTTCGTTTCGCTCGTGAGCGCGATGACCTGAAACGGTTCGACGCTCTCTTCCGATGCGTACAGCAATAGTTCGACGCGCGTCGCGCGCCGGCAGAACGCGCAGAAGTTGACGCCGCCCGGCATGACCGTCGCGCCGAGCGGGAAGCGCGAGCCGGTCCGCGTGCGATAGCCCGCGTGATCGTGCGCGACTGCAGGAACATCGCTCATGGTCGTCTCCCGCTTCGCTTCGTCACACTGAGCAAGGATATGTGAGGCGTCGCGGATTACAAGTGGACGGCTCGGGCGCGCGTCGCATCGGCGGGTGTTAAGCGTTTCAATATTTCTGTCGGATCGTTTCATCCGCTTGACCCCATTCGGATTCCGGCTACAACGGAATCAGTGCACACGTTGCGTGGAATCGGTCATGCCATCCGAACAAACGTTACAAGAAGGCTCGAGCGGCGGCGGCGTGCAAGGCTGGTCGCGTCATGTGCCGTTGATCGCGTTGCTGCGCGACTATCGCGTGGGGTGGCTGAAGAACGACATCATCGCCGGACTCGTGCTGACGACGATGCTCGTGCCCGTCGGCGTCGCATATGCGCAGGCGTCGGGCGTGCCGGGCGTGTGCGGCCTCTATGCGACGATCGTCCCGCTACTCGCCTACGCGATCTTCGGCCCGAGCCGCATTCTCGTGCTCGGCCCCGATTCCGCGCTCGCCGCGCCCGTGCTCGCGGTCGTCGTGCTGAGCGCATCCGGCGATCCGTCGCGCGCGATCGCCGTCGCGGGCATGATGGCGATCGTCTCCGGTTTGGTGTGCGTCGTTTTCGGCCTGCTCAAGCTCGGCTTCGTCACCGAGTTGCTCTCGAAGCCGATTCGCTACGGCTATATGAACGGCATCGCGCTGACCGTGCTGATCAGCCAGTTGCCGAAGCTCTTTGCGATATCCATCGAAGATCACGGGCCGTTGCGCGATCTCGCGACTCTCGCCAAAGGCATCGCCGCCGGCCAGTCGAACTGGTACAGCTTCGCCGTCGGCGCGGCGAGCCTCGCGCTCATTCTCCTGCTCAAGCGCTTCGACAAGGTGCCGGGCATTCTCATCGCCGTCGTGCTCGCGACGCTATGCGTGAGCGTGTTCCATCTCGACCAGCGCGGCGTGAAAGTGCTCGGGACCATCCCGCAAGGACTGCCCGCGTTCTCGCTGCCGTGGCTGAGCGATGCCGATTTCGTGCGCATCGTGCTCGGCGGCTGCGCGGTCGCGCTCATCGCTTTCGCCGATACCAGCGTGCTGTCGCGCACCTTCGCGGCGCGCGCCAATACGCGCGTCGATCCGAATCAGGAGATGATCGCGCTCGGCGTCGCCAATCTCGCGACCGGTCTGTTTCAGGGCTTCCCGGTCAGCAGCAGTTCGTCGCGCACGCCTGTCGCGGAAGCGGCGGGCGCGCGCACGCAGGTGACGGGCATCGTCGGCGCGGTGGCGGTGGCGGCCGTGCTGCTCGCCGGGCCGAATCTGCTGCGTCATCTGCCGAGCAGCGCGCTCGCGGCCGTCGTGATTGCCGCGGCCATCGGACTATTCGAGTTCAGGGATCTGAAGCGCATCTATCGCATTCAGCAATGGGAGTTCTGGCTGTCGATCTGCTGCTTCGCCGGCGTGGCGGTGTTCGGTGCGATTCCCGGCATCTGCATCGCCGTGGTGATCGCGGTCATCGAATTTCTATGGGATGGATGGCGGCCGCATTACGCCGTGCTCGGGCGCGTGGAAGGACTGCGCGGTTATCACGACACGATGCGATACCCGCAAGCGGAACAGGTTCCGGGCCTGCTGCTGTTCCGCTGGGACGCGCCGCTTTTCTTCGCGAACGCCGAGCTGTTCCAGCAGCGCGTGCTCGAAGCGGTGAAGCAGGCGCCGACGCAAGTCAAACGCGTCGTCGTGACGGCCGAGCCGGTCACGAGCGTCGATGTCACGTCCGCCGACATGCTGCGCGAACTGCATCGCGCGTTGCAGGAACGCGGCATCGCGCTGCATTTCGCCGAGATGAAAGACCCGGTTCGCGACAAGCTCAGGCGCTTCGAACTGACGCCGATCTTTCCCGATGCGTGCTTTCATCCGACGATAGGCAGCGCCGTCGACGCCTGGCTCGCCTGTCAGACGCCCGCCGCCTGAATGTCGGCGAAGCGCGCCCGGAGCGTCTTCTTGTCGATCTTGCCGACGCTCGTCTTGCTGATCGCGTCGATGAAGCGCACGTCGCGCGGCACCGCATAGCGCGAGATGCGTCCGGTTTCGGCGATGCCGCGCAGATATCGCGTGATCATTTCCTCCGTGATCGGCGCCGCGCAATCCGGCTTCTGCACGACGAGCGCGAGCGGGCGTTCGCCCCACTTCGCATCGGGCACGCCGATCACCGCGACCTCGGCCACGCCCGGCAACTGCGAGATCAGGCTTTCGACTTCGAGCGACGACACCCATTCCCCGCCCGACTTGATGACGTCCTTCGCGCGATCGGTGATGCGCAGATAGCCGTCGGCATCGACGTTGCCGATGTCCTGCGTATGCAGCGCGCCGCCTTCCCACAACGTCGCGGATGCCTCGCGATTCTTCAGGTAGCCTTGCGTGAGCCACGGTGCGCGCGCGACGATCTCGCCGCACGTGCGGCCATCGCGCGGCGCTTCGCGCAGTTCGTCGTCGACGATGCGCAAGTCGACGAGTGGAATCGCGCGGCCCGTCGTGCAACGCAGGCGCACTTGCTCGTCGGCGTCGAGCGTGTCCGCGTGCGGGGGCAATTGCGCGAGACTCAGCAGCGGACCGCTCTCCGACATGCCGTATCCCGAGAACACGTCGATGCCGCGTCCGAGCGCCGCGCGCGCGAGTCCTTCGGTCAGCGCGCCGCCGCCGATCACGACCTTCCATCGGCGCAAATCGACGGCGTCGGCATCCGGGCATGTCAGAAGCATATGCAGGATCGTGCCGACGCAATGCGAGAACGTCACGCCTTCTTCCTCGATCAGACGCATGATGTTCTGCGGCACATAGCGGCCGGGGTACACCTGTTTCACGCCGAGCATCGTCGCGATGTAGGGCATGCCCCACGCGTGCACATGGAACATCGGCGTGAGCGGCATGTAGACATCGCCGCGATGAAAGCGCTGGCCGCTCGCCGGGCTCGCGAGCGCGGCCATTCCGGCAATCGTATGCAGCACGAGCTGGCGATGCGAAAAGTACACGCCCTTGGGCTTGCCGGTCGTGCCGGTCGTGTAGAACGTCGTGGCGCGCGTGTTCTCGTCGAAATCGGGAAACTCGCGGACGGGATCGGCGGCGGCGAGCATCGCTTCGTATTCGCGCGCGAACCCGATGCCGTGCTCCGGAACCGCGACGCCTTGCTCATCGATCCAGATGAAAGTACGCACGGTTTCGAGGCGCGTTCTGATCGCGTCGATCACCGGCAGGAAATCGGTATGCACGATCAGCATGTCCGCGCCCGCATGATTGAGCGTGTACAGAATCTCGTCCTGCGAAAGCCGCACGTTCACCGATTGCAGGACCGCGCCCATCATCGGCACGGCGAAATAGCATTCGAGATAGCGATGGCTGTCCCAGTCCATCATCGCGACGGTGCTGCCATGCTTCGCGCCGAGCGCGTCGAGGGCATTCGCGAGGCGCGCGACGCGCTCCGTCATCGTGCGATACGACTGCCGCACCGCGCCGCGATAGACGATCTCCTGATCCGGCGAATTCGCGAGCGGCGTGTGCAGCAACTGCTTGATGAGCAACGGGTACGAATACGCGTCGGGCGCGGCGTGCGGGTCGAAATACGTGTCTTGCATCCTTGTCTCCAAATATTCAGAAGTTGTGGCGCAGGCCGAGCATGGCCGCGGTCGTCGACTTGCCCGGCGCGGTCGGCTGGCCGTAGGCGATCATCTGGTTCATCGTGCCGTTGTTGTCGACGTGGCCGACTTCGGCATACGCGAGCGTGCGCTTCGACAGGTTGTATTCCGCGCCGATCGCGAATTCCAGCGAGTGATTCGACGACTGGTTCTTGTCCTTGATGTAGTAGACGCCGGTCGTCACGTTGAGATTGGGCGCGAAGCGATAGCCAAGACCGCCCGAGTACATGTCGAAGTTCGCGCGATCCGAATCGGCGGGGTTCTTGCCGTTCGCGTAGGACATCGAGATCGAGAAGCCGTGCGTCGTGTACAGGCCGCCGAAATACATCATGCGATTGTTGTTGAGTCCGGTGGGCACGGAGCCGGGCGCGGGATTCGCGTCGTGGCCGTTGTAGTAGACAGCCGTCAGCGTCAAGCCGAAGTTCGAGTACTTCAGCACCGCCGATTCGCGCGTGCCGCCCTGAAACTGTCCCGCCACGCCGCCGGGCGCATATTCGAGCGATGCCGACAAACCCGCATACGTCGGCGACTGATACACGAGCGCGTTGCTGTCGTAGAGCGCGCCGATCGAGCCGTTGGTGCTCGTGCCGGGCCAGCCGGCCGCCGTGTTCATGCCGAGCCATGCGGTCAGCACGCTGCCGAAATACTGCGCGCGGCGCACGTCGGTGTCGTACATCGCCCAGATCATCGGCACGATCTGGCGGCCCGCGTTGAAGGTGCCGAACGGGCCGGACACGCCGATCGTCGCGTATTGATTGAACATCGCGGTGGCGCCGGGCGTATCGGAGAGGCCGGTCTTGCCGGTGCCCGAATCGAACGAGCCTTGCAGCTTCACGTTGATGAAGTAGCCGCCGCCGAGATCTTCGCTGGCCTTCAGGCCCCAGACGCTCGAATAGATGCCGCCGTCCTTGAAGCGATACACCTTCCCCGTGTCCCGCGCGTTGCGCGCGAAGCTCGCCGCCGACGTGCTCTGATACATGAGGCCGGCGTCGAGCACGCCATAGAGCGTCACGGTGGATTGCGCATGCGCGCCGCCGGCGGCCAGCACGAGCCCTGCGGCAGTGGCGAATCTGAGCTTCATCGAGTCTCCTGATCTTGTTCTGGATGCGCCGCGCACCGATAGGGTCGCGGCGTCAGGAGGCAAGAATACGCATCGGCCAAGTGCCGAACCCCTCTCACGGAGAGAGGGGTAGGGATTGCGAGAGAGGCGGGAAAACCCTGCTGAAAACGCTTGAAAAAGGCGCTATTGCACGCCTTCGAGCAGGCCGAGCGCGATGGCGCGGCGCACCGCGTGCTTGCGCGAACTGGCGTCGAGCTTGCCGAAGAGATTCTTCAGATGCCACTTGACGGTGCCCTCGCCGACCGCCGCCGCGAGCGCGATTTCCTTGTTGCTCAAGGTGCGCGCGAGCAGTTCGAGAATCTCGCGCTCCTTCGGCGTGAGGATCACGCTCGGCAACGCGCGCGGCCCGCCTTCGCCCGAACGCGGCGGCACGCGCACGACATGCGGCGGCACGACCGGCCGCTCGCCGGCATCCACGCCGCCCGCTTCGCTCACGCGCCGCGCCCAGTCGGCGAGACCGGGATGCGCGTCGATCAACACGCGCCCGAGGTGATACGTGCGCGCGAGGTTCAGCGCTTCGAGAAACGGCGCGTGGCCGTCGCCCGTCGCGCGTTCCTGGGCGAACGCGCGCAACGCCATCAGCTCGATGCGCTCGCGTCCGCGCTTCATCGTCGCGGCGATCTGTTCCGCGCGCGCGAGCGGTTCGACCGCAGCCGGCCAGTCCTGACGCGCGAGCGCCGCGCCGCCGTGCGCCATCGTCTGCAGCATCTGCACGGAGCGGCTCCAGATCGGCCCGCGCGTGGCGATGTGTTCATCGACGATCGCGTCGATACGCTCGACGAGCGCATCGCAGGTCTGCGCGCGATAGCGTCCCGCATGCGCGCTCACCTGCTCCGCGAGGCTCGTCACGCAAAGACGCGGCAGATTGCGCGCGACGCCCATCGCGTAAAGCATTTCGAGCAGATCGAGCGCGCGATGCTCGTCGCCGCGCAACGCCGCGATGCGCGCCGCCGTGCGATACGCGAGCACGACGGTCTCCGGCAACGCCGCGCGTTCGAGCACGTCGAGACGGTTGGCGAGCAGCGCGGCGGCCTCGTCGATGCGATCGTCCTCATACGCGATCGACGCGCACGTCGCCGCGAACATGCACGTCAGCGGATGACGCCGCCCGAGGTCTTCTTCGGCGCTCGCGAGCGCGGGCAGCAGGACGCTTTCGGCGAGCTTCACCTGTCCTTCCTGAAGCCACGTCAGGCCGACCATGTGATCGCCCCAGCGCACGACATAGCCGAGCCCCTTGCCGATCTGCGCGCGCGTCACCGCCTGTTGCAGACGCCGCGCCTGCGCCGGCTCGCCGAGCAGCATCGCGCGGGCGGCGAGGCGGTTCGCATGCGACTGCGCGAGCCACGAGTCCTTGGGCGGCGGCGTCTGCGCCCACGGCTCGAAAAGCGTCAGGAAGCGGTCGGGATCGTCGGCGTACCACGCGGCCGCGCTCAGGATCAACGCGCATTCGTAACGCAAGGCGTCGTCCGCACCCGGCGATGCAAGCACGCGCTCGACCTGACGCTGCGCCTCGTGATGACGTTCGCCCAGCGCGAGCGCCCACGCGACCGCCAGACACAGGCGCGGACGCTTTTCCAGTTCGGCTTCCGGCAGACGTTCCAGCCACTCGAGCACGGTGCCGAGCTGGCCTTGCTTCACGGCGTCGTGCAGCGACTGCTCCGCGAGTTCGTACGCATGTTCGCGCTCGCCCGCCGCATGCGCGTGGCGCGCCGCCTGTTCGAGCATGCCGCGCGCGCCGAGCCAGCGCGCCGCGCGCCGATGCAGTTCCGCGCGCGCATCGTCCGCGAGCGCGGCAAAGCGCGTCTGCAGCACGTCGCGCACGAGCGGATGCAGGCGGCACCAGTCGCTCTCCTCCGCCGTCACGAAGACGGGCGTATCGCGCGTGAGACGTGCGAGGCGTTGCGGCGCGTCGGCGTCGCCGGTCAGGGCTTCGCACAAGTCGGGATGCAGCACGTCCACGACGCTGATGTCGACGAGCAGGCGTTCATCGGCGGATGACAGCTCGCTCAACAGCGCCGCGACGAGCGGTTCGCGCAAGCCGCGCGGGCCCGCCGCGAGATTGTCGAGCGCCGTGCGCGGGTCCTGCGCGCGCGCCATCGCGGTGAGCGCGAGTTGCAGGCCGAGCGGCCAGCCGCCGGTGATTTCGAAGAGGCGCGCGGCGGCATCGGCGTCGACGCGCGCGCCGAAACGCTGCGTGACGAGCGCGATGGTTTCATCGACGCGAAAACGCAGCGCGTCCGGCGCGACGAGTTCGGCCTGTCCGTAGGCGAGCAGTTCCGCCGCGGGCTTGTCGAGCCCCTGCCGCCCCGCCGCGACGATGCGCAGATTCTGCGGCGCGTTGTGCATCACGTAATCGAGCAGTTGCGCGCCGGGTTCCGGCAGACGATCGGCCTCGTCGACGATCAGCACGACATCGAGCGATAGCTGCGCAAGCTCGGCCAGCCACGCGGTGGCGAGATCGAACGCGCCGGCGGGCACGCCCGGATTTTCCGCGATGAGACGCCCGAACGAGGGCCGCGCGCAGCATGTCCGGATCGCGTGGACGAGCGCGCGCAGGAAGCGCTCCGCGTCGTCGCGATCGTCGGCGAGCAGCCACGCGACCGCCGCGCCGTGCGCCAGAAACTCGCGCCGCCATTGCGCGAGCAGCGACGTCTTGCCGTAACCCGCGCCGGCCTGCACGAGCACGATCTGGCTGCGTGCGGTGTCGGCGTTCAAACGGGCGCGCGCGAGCAGCCCGGACGGCGCGCGCGGCGCCATCGTCTTCAGAACGAGCTCGGTGGATGGGGAGTCGGTGGGCATCGGTAATTTTTTGTCTTCCATCTAGGATGGTTCGGATCGCGCGCGTGCGTCAAGCCCCTCCCGCCGCGAGAGGGGCGCTCGCCCGCCGCCCGCACTACGATTCGATCAAACGTGCAATTGAAAACCGAAGGATCACCATGTACCGACATCTGCTCGTGCCCGTCGAGCGCAACGACGCCAGCGTCGAGGCGACTGGCCATGCGGCCGAGCTCGCGCGCTCGCTCGGCGCACGCATCACGTTCGTCAGCCTGCATGCGGGCGCGAGCGACGATGCGGCGCAGCATCGCCGGATCGCGGCCGCCCTCGCCCGCGCCGAAGCCGCCGCTCGCGCGCACGGCGTGCCGGCGACGGTGCTCGGCGTGCAGGGCATCGATTCGGCGGCGGCGAACGATTACGACCTCGTGTGCATCGCGCAAGGCAGCGCGGTGCCGCCCTTGCCGGGCGTGGCCGTGCTGATCGCGCCGAGCGACGCGCGCCCGATGGCCACGAAGGCGGCGGGCGCGCTGCTCGCCGTGCATCGGATGCGCTCGGACGCTTACGACGATGCATTGCGCACTTCGCGACCCGATGCGCGGACGATCGAGCGTCTTCGCGAAACACATCACGAAGAAACCGCGCTGACCACGGCATTGCGCGAGCGCACATCGACGCTTGATGCTGAACTCGACGAACTCGCGCGCCTCGCCGAACGCGAAGCGGCGCTGCTCGCGCGCGTCGCGACATCGATCGCGAATGGCGAGGTCATCGACGACACATTGCTTGCGAGCGCGCGCTTCGCGTGCGAACGCATGGGACGCATCGAAGGCGTCGTGCTGCCGGCCGCGCGCCGCTATCTGCGCGACGCCGACTGGAACGCGCTCGCGCGCTGAACGCCATACAGGAAACAGAGACTCAAGGAGACGAAACAATGGCACATGCAATCCGCTTTCACGAAACCGGCGGTCCGGAAGTGTTGCGCTGGGAAGAAGTCGCCGTGGGCGAACCCGGCCCGTTGGAGGTCCGTCTGCGTCACGAGGCCGTCGGGCTCAATTTCGCGGACACGTATTTCCGCTCGGGCCTCTATCCGGTGCCGCTGCCTTCGGGCATGGGCGTCGAAGCGGCGGGCGTCGTCGAGAAGGTCGGCGCGAACGTCACGCATCTGAAGGAAGGCGATCGCGTGACCTACACTGGTTTCATCAACACGCTCGGCGCGTACAGCACGGAGCGCATCATTTCCGCCGCGCCGCTCGTCAAGCTGCCCGATGCGATCGATTGCACGCGCGCCGCCGCCATGACGATGCGCGGCCTCACCGCCGCCTATCTGATGACGCGCATCCGCCGCTTCGAGCGTGGCGACACGCTGCTCTTGCACGCGGCGGCGGGCGGCGTCGGGCTGATCGTGTCGCAATGGGCGAAGCTGCTCGGCGTGACGGTGATCGGCACGGTATCGAGCAAAGAGAAAGCGCGCGTGGCGCGCGAGCATGGCGTGGCGCACACGATCGACTACAGCCGCGAGGACGTGGCCGCGCGCGTGCGCGAACTGACCGATGGCAAGGGCGTGAACGCGGTATTCGACAGCGTCGGCAAGACCACTTTCAACGCATCGCTCGATTCGCTCGCGCGCCGCGGTCTGATGGTGTGCGTCGGCACCGCATCGGGTCCGATTCCGCCGTTCGATCCGCAATTGCTCGCGATGAAAGGCTCGCTCTATCTGACGCGCCCGGCGCTCGCGGATTACATCGCCGATCCGGCCGAGAAGAATGCGCTCGCCGCCGAACTCTTCGATCACGTCGCGAGCGGGCGCATTCGCATCGAGATCAACCAGCGCTATGCACTGCGCGACGCGGCGGACGCTCATCGCGATCTCGAAGCGCGCAAGACCACGGGTTCGTCCGTGTTCGTCGTCTGAGGAGACATTCATGCGTATCGAACAACTTACTTGCGCGATCGGCGCGGAACTCACCGACGTCAATCTCGCCGACGCCATTCACGACGACGCCCTCTTCGCCGAAATCCGCGCCGCGTTGCTCGCGCATCGCGTGCTTTTTCTGCGCGATCAGGAAATCACGCGCGCGGAGCACGTCGCGTTCGCGCGGCGCTTCGGCGAACTGGAGGATCATCCGGTCGCGGGAAGCGATCCGGACCATCCGGGGCTCGTGCGCATCTACAAGTCGCCCGATCAGCCGAACGACCGCTACGAAAACGCGTGGCACACGGACGCGACCTGGCGCGTCGCGCCGCCCTTCGGCTGCGTGCTGCGCTGCGTGGAAACGCCGCCCGTCGGCGGCGACACGATGTGGGCGAACATGGTGCTCGCGTATGAGAAGCTGCCCGCGCACGTCAAGGAACAGATCGCGGATTTGCGCGCGCGGCACAGCATCGAGGCGAGTTTCGGTGCGGCGATGCCTATCGAGAAACGCCTCGCGCTGAAGGCGCAGTTTCCCGATGCCGAGCATCCCGTCGTGCGCACGCATCCGGAAACGGGCGAGAAGGTGCTGTTCGTCAACGCCTTCGCGACGCACTTCACCAACTATCACACGCCGGAGCGCGTGCGCTTCGGGCAGGACGCGAATCCCGGCGCGGGGCAGTTGCTCGCGTATCTGCTGAGCCAGGCGTATATCCCGGAATATCAGGTGCGCTGGCGCTGGAAGAAGAACAGCATCGCCATCTGGGACAACCGCAGCACGCAGCATTACGCGGTGATGGACTATCCGCCGTGTCATCGCAAGATGGAGCGCGCGGGGATCATCGGCGACGTGCCCTTCTGATGGATCGACGCATGAACGCACCGACGATACTCATGGTCCCCGGCCTGCGCGATCACGTCGAGGACCACTGGCAGACGCATTACGCCAACGCGCATGACAACGTGCGTACCGTGCCGCCGCTGCAACGCGACAAGCTCGATCGGAGCGCGCGGGTCGCCGCGCTCGACGCGGCGCTCGCGCAGATCGACGGACCGGTCGTGCTCGTCGCGCACAGCGCCGGCGTGATGATTTCCGTGCACTGGGCGCAGCGGCATCGTCGCGAGATTCAGGGCGCGCTCTTCGTCACGCCGCCCGATTTCGATTCGCCGCTGCCGGAAGGCTATCCGTCAGTCGATGAACTCGAGCTGCACGGATGGCTGCCCACGCCGCGCGAACGCCTGCCGTTTCCGTGCGTCGTCGCGGCGAGCCATGACGATCCGCTCGCGCGCTTCGAACGCGTCGCCGGCATGGCGCACGACTGGGGCGCGCGGCTCGCCGATCTCGGCCGAGTCGGGCACATGAATCCGGCGTCGGGATTCGGCCTCTGGCGCGACGCCGGGCGATACATCGCGGAGATCACCGAGCGTTAAGCCGACAAGCTCGCGAGGATATTCGCCGCTGCCCGCGCCGCCACTTCGCAGCCGAGCACGATGTGCGACTCCGCCGTGTCCTCGATGAAATCGTGACTCACTCCGCCGATGCTCGGCACGAACAGCATGCACGCCGGCACATGATGCGCGATCACCTGCGCATCGTGCGACGCGCCGCTCGGCATGCGTTCCCACTGACCCGGCGCGAGCGCTTCGGCGGCCTCCGCGATATGCGCCTGCAAGGCGGCGTCCATCACGACGGGCGCTTCGGGCGGCTCGCTGTCCGTCATCGCGACACCGATTTTCCCTTCTGCATTGAAGTCGCGGATCAGCGCGGCGAGCGCGGCTTCCATCGCGCGCAAACGCTCCGCGCTGGCGTCGCGGAATTGCAGATACATGTCCGCCGCGCCCGGCACCACGCTGAACGAACCCGGATCGAGCTCGATGCGCCCGACGGTCCAGACGGTATCGGCATCGGCGATTGCGCGAAACGCTTCGTCCATGCGCGCGATGAACGCAACGAGCGCCGCGCCCGCATCGCGCCGGATCGACATCGGCGTCGTGCCCGCGTGATTGCGCTGCCCGGTGAAGCGCAGCTTCAGCTCGCGTATGCCGACGATCGTCGTCACCACGCCGATCGACTTGCCGTGCGCCTCCAGCCGTCCGCCCTGCTCGATGTGCGGTTCCAGATACGCCTTGTGCCGCGCCCTGTCGATACGCACGCGCGCCGCGCCGATGAGTCCGGCTTGCGCGAGCGCATCGCCGAGCAGGACGCCTTCGCGATTGCGCGCGTGGCGCAGGGCTTCATCGACGGCTTCGCCGACGAAACTGCGGCTGCCGAGAAAGCCCGAGAACGTGCCTTCCTCGTCGATCCACGATGCGACGTCCACCGCGAAATGACGCGTCGTTTCGCATTCGGCGAGCGCCCGCGCGATTTCGAGGCCGTAAATGACGCCGAGCGCGCCGTCGAGCCAGCCGCCGGTCGGTTGCGTGTCGGTGTGCGAGCCGATCAAAAGCGCCGGGCCCGCGTTGCGCGAGCGGCCGAACACGGTGCCGACGCCGTCGATCGTCGCGGCGAGTCCCGCTTCGTTCATGCGGCCCGCGAGCCAGCGGCGCGCGTCCATATCGACCGATGACAGCGAGAGGCGCACGACGCCCGGACCGGTTGCGCCGAACGTGCGCAGATGACGGAGGTCGTCGAGCAGGCGGGCGGGATTGATCTTCAGCACTGTTTGTCCTCGATGTAGTCGTTACGTTTGAGTGCGCGCCTCGCGCCGCACTTCCTGCGGCGGCACGCCGAAGCCGCGCATGAATGCTTCGCGCATGTGACGGCGGTCCCTGAAGCCCGTTTCCTGCGCGATCGTTTCGAGCGAATGCCGGCTTTTCTCGATCATCAGACGCGCCGCTTCGAGCCGCAATCCTTCGATGGCTTTCGCCGGCGACTGCCCCGTCTCCAGCGTGAAGACGCGGCTGAACTGACGCGGGCTCAGATGCGCCTCGCCCGCGAGCTCCTCGACCGTCAGCGGCCGGTTCAGATTCTTGCGCGCATAGTTCAGCGCATTCTGGATGCGATCGGACTTCGGCGCGAGATCGAGCATTTCCGAATGCTGCGACTGCCCGCCCGCGCGACGCTGATGCATGACGAGCTTGTGCGCGACCGAACGGGCGATATCGGCGCCGAGATCCTTCTCGACCATCGCGAGCGCGAGATCGAGCCCCGCGGTCATGCCCGCCGACGTCCAGACCGGGCCATCGACAATGAAGATGCGGTCTTCTTCCACTTGCACATCGGGATAGAGCCGCTGCATGTCGCGCGCGTAGGCCCAATGCGTGGTCGCGCGGCGATTCGCGAGCAGGCCCGCTCCGGCCAGCACGAATGCGCCCGTGCAGATGCCCGCGATACGCCGCGTGCGCTTCGCCGCGCGGCGCAGGAACGCGAACACGTCGGCGGGCGGCGCGATCGTGAGCGGCGTGGTGACGCCGACGGCGATCCAGGTGTCCATCTGCGTGCGCGCGGTGATCGCTCGCGTGTCGATCTTCATGCCGAGCGACGAGCGCACTTCGCCGCCCGCCGTCGAATAATTTTCGATGCCGTAGAACGCCTCGCCCGATACGTCGTTCGCCATTTCGAAAACCGTCTGCGAGGCGAGCGCCATGATCTGGAAGCCGTCGCTCAATAAATAGCCGATGCGGTGCATGTCGTTTTCCTGCCGCGCGATGTCACGAATCACTACCCTATACGTCATTTGCGTCACGGTCAAATCCGGCCAGAATTCACTCACGCAATCAACCACTTGTTTTCTGACGGAGTGAAACATGACGCAGACACACCTCGGCACCGCGCTCGTCACGGGCGCGTCTTCCGGAATCGGCGCGGTCTATGCGGAGCGCCTCGCGCGGCGCGGCTACGACCTCATTCTCGTCGCGCGCAATCGCGACAAGCTCGCGGCGCTCGCCGAACGCATCACGAACGAGACGCGCCGCAGCGTCGAGATTCTCGATGCCGATCTGAACGACCGCAGCGCGCTCGCCACTGTCGAAGCGAAGCTGAAGAATGACGCGAGCATCACGCTGCTCGTGAACAACGCGGGCATCGGCACGCATACGCCTTTGCTCGACAGCGACGTCGACGCGATGACGCGCATGATCGATCTCAACGTGACCGCGCTCACGCGCCTCGCTTACGCGGCGGTGCCCGGCTTCGTCGCGCGAGGCCGTGGCGCGATCATCAACATTGCGTCGATCGTCAGCATTGCGCCGGAGATCCTCAACGGCGTGTATGGCGGCACCAAGGCGTTCGTGCTCGCGTTCAGCCAGTCGCTGCATCGCGAACTGGCGGGCAAGGGCGTGCGCGTGCAGGCCGTGCTGCCCGGCGCGACGGCCACCGACTTCTGGGAAACGGGCGGCCTGCCGATCGAGAATCTCGACAAGGCGATCGTGATGTCGGCGGGCGATATGGTCGATGCGGCGCTCGTCGGCTTCGATCGCGATGAGCTCGTGACGATTCCGTCGCTGCACGACGGCGCGAAGTGGGACGCGTACGAAGCGGCGCGGCAGGCGATGGCGCCGGAGTTGTCGGCGAACAAGCCGGCTGCACGGTATGTATCGGGCGCTTCAAGCCTTTCGTGACGCGGAATCCGCTCGCCGTGGCGCGAAGCACATGACGAGCGGTATCAGCGCGAGCGCGGCGCCGGTGTAGAAGGTCGCCGGCGCGCCATGGCGATCCCAGATCCATCCGGCGATCGCACTCGCCAGCACCATGCAGACGCCGCTCGCGAGATTGAACACGCCGAATGCGGTACCGCGCAGGGAAGGCGGCGCGGATTCGGCGACCATCGCCGCGAGAATGCCTTGCGTGAAGCCCATGTGCAGTCCCCACAAGGCGACGCCCGCGAACAGCGTGAGCATCGACGATCCCGCGCCGAGCAGCACATCGGCCGCGATCAGCAGCGCCAGGCCGCAGGCGAGCAACGCGCGCCGGTCCCATCGATCGGACAGCACGCCCGCCGGATACGCGCTCGCCGAATACGCGAGGCTCATCACGACCATCACGGCGGGAATCCACGCGATATCGAGTCCTGTCTGCTGCGCGCGCAGTACCAAGAACGCCTCGCTGAAGCGCGCGAGCGTGAAGGTCGCGCCGATCGCGACGACATACCAGTAGCGCCCAGAAAACTCGCGCATCGACCGCCAGTGCAGCGGCGAGCGGAAGCTCGCGCCTCGTGCGGACGCGCTTTCCGGCTCACGCACGCCGAACAGAATGATGATGACGGCGATGAACGCCGGCACCGTCGCGAACCAGAGCACCGTGCGGATGTGATCGGAGAACGCGAGCATCAGCACGATGGCGAGCAACGGCCCGGCGAACGCGCCGATCGTGTCCATCGACTGCCGCAGGCCGAAAGCGGCGCCACGGATTTCCGGCGGCGCGACATCCGCGACCAGCGCATCGCGCGGCGCGCCGCGAATGCCCTTGCCGAAGCGATCGACGAGACGCGCGGCCACGACCAGCGCGGGCGTTTCGGCGAGGGGAAATAGCGGCTTTGTCAATGCCGCGAGGCCGTAGCCGAAGAGCAGCAGGCCCTTGCGGCGTCCGAGCCAGTCGCTCAGCGCGCCCGAAAAGACTTTCACGATCATCGCGGTTGCTTCGGCTGCGCCTTCCAGCGCGCCGAGTGCGGTGACGCTCATGCCCATGGTCGTCACGAGGTAGATCGGTAGAAGCGCATGCACCAACTCGGAAGACAGGTCCATGAACAGGCTGACGAGGCCGAGCGCCCAGACGGTGCGGGGGATCGGCGGGCGCGGTGTGGCGAAAGGAGATGGCATGGGCTCGATTCGTGTCATCGATTCGATGTCATCGTGCCAAAGAATGGCCCAGCGTGGCGGTCCGATCGCGCATTCCGCTCGCTCATCCGCCTCACACCGCGCCCGCAAAAAAAATCGCCCCGCTCAAAGCGGGGCGATTTCGTTTCCGGCGAGCGCGCATCGAATCACGTCACCGGCGCCGGATTGAACAACACAAGCGCGTTGTGCAGCTTCAACGCCTCCGCCTTCGTCTGCTTCTTCCCGCTCGCGACATCGAGCATCAGCCGGAACAGTTCCCAGCCCACATCGGCGATGGTCGCCTCGCCCGTCGCGATGGTTCCCGCGTTCACGTCCATCAGATCGTGCCAGCGGCGCGCGAGATCGGAGCGCGTCGCGACCTTCAGCACCGGCACTTCCGCGAGGCTGTACGGCGTGCCGCGCCCCGTCGTGAAGACGTGAAGGTTGATGCCCGCCGCGAGCTGCAGCGTCCCGCAGATGAAATCGCTCGCAGGCGTCGCTGCGTAAATCAGACCCTTCTGCTTCACCTTCTCGCCCGGCGACAGCACGCCCGAAATCGTCGATGACCCCGACTTGACGATGGAACCCATCGCCTTCTCGACGATGTTCGACAGCCCGCCCTTCTTGTTGCCCGGCGTCGTGTTCGCGCTGCGGTCCGCGCCGCCGCGCTTCAGATAATCGTCGTACCACTGCATCTCGCGGATGATCGCCTGGGCCACCTCACGGTTCGCCGCGCGCGCCGTCAGTTGCGCGACGCCGTCACGCACTTCCGTGACCTCCGAGAACATGACGGTCGCGCCCGCGCGCACCAGCAGATCGGTCGCGAAACCGACCGCCGGATTCGCCGTCAGCCCGGAAAACGCATCGCTGCCGCCGCACTGCACGCCGACGACGAGATCCGCCGCCGAACACGTCTCGCGACGGCGATTGTTGAGGCGCTTCAGATGCGTCTCGGCCATCCGCATGATCGACTCGATCATCGAGCCGAAGCCGACGTGCGCCTCGTCCTGCAACACGACCGTGCCGCCGTTGTCGTCGTGCGTGTTGTCGCCGATATCGGCCACGTCTTCCGTTTCCGCCGATGCCGCCGCGATCGGAATCGTGCCCGGCGGCATCAGGCGTTCCGGCTGGAGCTTCTCGCAGCCGAGCGACACCATCATCACTTCGCCGCCGAAGTTCGGATTCAGCGCGATGTTGCGCACCGTGCGGATCGGCACCATCGCGTCGGGCGCGTCGATGGCCACGCCGCAGCCGTATGTGTGACCGAGGCTCACGACGTCATCGACATTCGGATACCGCGGGAGCAGTTCCGCCTTGATGCGCGTCACGGCATGCTGCACGACGTCCGCGACGCATTGCACCGTCGTCGTGATCGCGAGGATGTTGCGCGTGCCGACCGAGCCGTCGGCGTTCCGATAACCCTCGAACGTGAAGCCTTCCAGCGGCGATTCGTCCGGCGCCTTGATCGTCGCAATCGGCAGGTCGTGCAGCTCGGGCGGCGTCGGCATGCGCGTGACGTGCTCGTTGATCCAGCTTCCCTTCGGGAGCGCTTTCGTCGCATAGCCGATCACGACGTTGTAGCGGATGACCGCATCGCCTTCCGCGAGATCCTTCAGCGCGACCTTGTGGCCCTGCGGCACGCGTTCGCGCAGCACGAGGCCATCGGCGAACGTGGCGCCTTCGCCGAGACCGCCGTCGTTCACGACGATCGCGACGTTGTCGTCCGGGTGGACGCGAATATAGAGAGGGGACTGATTCATTCTGACGAATCCTTGAGCAAACATACCGCGCGGCTGCGGTTTGAGTTATGTCATCCTACAACATAGACAGTCACAGTTGGTTAGTATTTACCCGTATCCATTGATTTTGCACGCGTAAATAGATTGTCTGACGTCAGTCTATGTTGTACGATGACTTACGAGATCGGCAATCGGCCGGTCGCCGAACATCGAGACTTCATCACCATGACGACACCGCAAGAACTGAAGCAAATCGTTTCCGAAGGCCTGCTCTCCTTCCCCGTGACGGATTTCGACCAACAAGGCAACTTCCGCGCGAACACGTACGCGGAGCGCCTCGAATGGCTGGCTCCTTACGGTGCTTCAGCGCTGTTCGTCGCGGGCGGCACGGGCGAGTTCTTCTCGCTGACGCAACCCGAATATTCGCAGATCGTGAAGACGGCCACCGAAGTGTGCCGCGGCAAGGTGCCGATCCTCGCCGGCGCGGGCGGCCCGACGCGCACGGCCATCGCCTTTGCGCAGGAAGCGGAGAAGCAAGGCGCGCAAGGCGTTCTGCTGATGCCGCACTATCTGACCGAAGCGTCGCAGGAAGGCATCCGCGCGCACGCCGAGGAAGTCTGCCGCGCCGTGCCGAACATGGGCGTCATCATTTACAACCGCGCGAATTCGAAGCTCAACGCCGACATGCTGGAGCAACTCGCGGATAGCTGCCCGAACCTGATCGGCTTCAAGGACGGCGTCGGCGAAATCGAGAACATGGTGACGATCCGCCGTCGCCTCGGCGACCGCTTCTCGTACTTGGGCGGCCTGCCGACGGCCGAAGTCTACGCAGCCGCGTACAAGGCGCTCGGCGTGCCGGTGTACTCGTCGGCGGTGTTCAACTTCATCCCGAAGACCGCGATGGAGTTCTATCGCGCAATCGCCGCCGACGACCACGCGACCACGGGCCGCCTGATCGACGAATTCTTCCTGCCGTACCTGAAGATCCGCAATCGCCGTGCGGGCTATGCGGTGTCGATCGTCAAGGCGGGCGCGAAACTCGTCGGCCACGATGCGGGCCCGGTGCGCGCGCCGCTGACCGATCTGACCGAAGACGAGCTCGAGCAACTCGACGTGCTCATCAAGAAGCTCGGCGCGCAGTAAAGGCACAGGCAGGAGACGGGCGAAGCGAGGACGCACGACGCCGTGTGACGCTTCGCCGATGAGGGCCGCGCGAGCGGCCCTCCGTGCATCTCGCACGTACGGAAAGAAAGGGGAAGTCCATGTCGATGAGCCGCACCGCGAATCCCGCGGACGTCATGAAGCGCACCAAGGTGCGCTATCTCATTCTGTTGCTGATCTTCGTGATCACGACGTTCAACTATGCGGACCGCGCGACCTTGTCGGTGACGGGCTCCGCGATGCGCGCCGAATTCGGTTTCGACGCGATCCGCATGGGCTACATCTTCTCGGCCTTCAGCTGGGCGTATGTGCTCTCGCAAGTGCCCGCGGGCTGGCTGCTGGATCGCTTCGGCGCGCGGCGCGTGTATGCGGCGAGCATTTTCCTGTGGTCGCTGTTCACGTTGCTGCAAAGTTCGATCGGCCTGCTCGGCAGCGCGGCGACCGCCGTGACCGCCCTCTTCGTGCTGCGCTTCGCGATGGGCGCGGCGGAAGCGCCCGCGTTTCCGGCCAATGCGAAGGTCGTCGCGAGCTGGTTCCCGACGAAAGAACGCGGCACGGCATCGGCGATCTTCAACTCGGCGCAGTACTTCGCGGCCGTCGTTTTTACGCCGTTGATGGCGTGGCTCACGCATGCTTTCGGCTGGCATCACGTCTATATCGTGATGGGCGTTGCGGGTCTCGCGCTCGCGCTGACGTGGCTCGCCGTGATGAAGAATCCGGCGGATCATCCGCGCGTGAACCGGCAGGAGCTGGAGTACATCGAGGAAGGCGGCGGTCTCGTGCGCGGTCATCAGCGCGCGGGCGGCGTGGCGCGTGGCACGTCCCACAGCGTGGGCTGGCCCGTCGTCAAGCAGTTGCTGACCAACCGGATGCTGCTCGGCGTGTATCTCGCGCAGTACTGCATCAACGTGTTGACGTACTTCTTCCTGACGTGGTTCCCGATCTATCTCGTGCAGGCGCGTCACATGACGATTCTGCAGGCAGGCTTCGTCGCGTCACTGCCGGCGATCTGCGGGTTCACGGGCGGCGTGCTGGGCGGCGTGATCTCCGATGGCCTCATCCGTCGCGGCAAGTCGCTCACTTTCGCGCGCAAGGTGCCGATCGTCGGCGGCATGCTGCTGTCGTCGTGCATCATCGGCTGCAATTACGTCGACACGGACTGGATCGTCGTCGCGCTGATGTCGCTGGCGTTCTTCGGCAAGGGCATCGGTGCTTTGGGATGGGCCGTGGTCGCGGATACGTCGCCGAAGGAAGCCATCGGGCTTTCGGGATCGATCTTCAACATGTTCGGCAATGTCGCGGGCATCGTGACGCCGATCGTCATCGGCTATCTCGTCGCGCAGTCGGGCTCGTTCAATGGCGCGCTGGCGTTCGTCGGGATCAATGCGCTGATCACGGTGTTCAGCTATCTCGTGGTCGTGAAGGACATCAAGCGGGTGGAGTTGAGGGTCTGATTGGCTCGGCTGGTGGGTGAAAATGTATTCCGGTTCGAAATGCGTGCGGATCAGAGCACCCTGCCCTCGTTAAGAAGCCGCACCCAACTGGTTTAAAAAGCCCTCAGTCTCGAGTGAACTGACCCCGCAAAGTTGGACAGTTTTGGGCTAGGCCGCTAAGGGCTGTTGAACCGCTTGGATTTCTTGGACAGTGCCGAGCGTTAGTGTTCGGTCTTTCATGAGCCTTCGGCCGTGGGCCGGAGG